>NZ_JBHVPX010000003.1:64879-453482 GCF_042887155.1 Streptomyces sp. NPDC057963 | reverse complement strand
CGGCCGCACCTTTAGGGTGTGGGGTTTCGCGGCCACCCGCTGCGGGGGGTCGACCGCCCGCGGCCCCCAACGCGCGGGCCGCCCGCCCGGCCCCGTGGTCCGGGGGGGCGACCGGCGCCATGGCGGTGTCACTCGCAGAAAACCTGCACCTTGGCGTCGGGGTCCTCCACGTCGACGATGACGTCGTCGAGGTGCTCGATGAGCTCCTCGAGGTGCTGTGGCTTGAGCTCGGTGAGGTCGATCGGTACCCCTGACCTGCCCAGCTCCGCGTTGACCTTGGTGAGCGCCTGCGGAGGGAGAAGGCTGGTGAGCCGGACCCCGGCGCGCAGCAGCTGGAGCGGGACCCGGATGTTGACCCGGCTCGCCCCGTCGCCGCCGGAGTCGTCCGCCGCGTCCACCACCACGCGCAAGTACTTGGGCCGCGATTTCGGGCGGGATGCGGCTCCCGGCGGCGACTCGGGCTGTTCTCGTTCGAGGGCGGTGATCAGCCGCTCGGCCTCGTCCGCGGTGATCTTGCCCTCGGCCAGCATCTGCAGGACCTGACGGCGCTGCTCGTTCATGGGAAGCTCCTTGCTCTTCTGACTCATCTGACACTTACCAGCACGGCCGTCCGGCCCTGCTCAATCTCGAACCGGGTGCCGGGCAGCGCCCACAGGAGTTGCCCGGCACCGCGCAGCGCGCCCACCGGGCTCACCCGGGTGGCGAGGCAAGCGACCACTCCGGCCAGCGCGGCGAGCAGCAAGAGGGGTGACAGCACCAGCAGGACGGCCGACACGGGGACGTACAGCCGCCGCCGGCGCCCGTCGGAACGGCGATAGCGCACCGTCACCAGGTGCGGGATCACCGGGACCCCTCCAGCTCGGCCAGCGCCTCCTGGGCGCTGATCTCTCCCCGCCGCAGGCGGTCAACGACGTCGGCGGCGCCGGTGGGTGCCGGGTCGGTGTCGACGAAGTCGAGGTGCTCGGCGATCCGTTTCAGCCGGGATTTGACCGTCGGGTAGCTCACCCCGAAGATCCGCTCCATCTCCTTGATCGAACCGTGCGACCGTACGAAGGCGGCAACGAACACCTGGTCGTCGACGCTGAGCTGAGCCAACTGCGGCGGCTCGAACTGTCCCTCGATCGCGATGCCGCTGCCCGCGAGGCGCACCCGCTCGACCACGAACGGCTGTCCGCGCGTCAGGTCCGTCAGCTCCTGCCAGTCCACCCTCGGCTCCCTTGCTCTCGGTGACAAGCTCACCACTCATTTGTACCTTGAGATTATTAAGGTGTCAACGCACAAACATTGAGTTTTCTTATTCTGATTTCGATGTTTCGGGTAGTCGACTCCCACCGTTCGTCATCCCCGCATCCCCGCATCCCCGCATCTCCGTGGTGGTCGGTGCTGCCGTCGCCCCAGTCGGCATGTCGTCGACGTGTCCACGGTCCGTCGAGCCGGAAGCCTCCGGGCGGAGCCCACCATCTCGGGCCGCGCGTTCGCTGAAGGCCCGGTGTCCGCCCGCCCCGGCGGGTCATCGGTGGGGTCCATGCCGGACGCCACCGGGTGCGCGGCTCGGGCGGTATCGGCCGGTCTCATGACGTCCGGGGCGTGAGCACGTTCCGCGTCACCAGCGGTTCCGGACCGACCGCGCCGTCGAACAGCGGCAACCGGACAGCACCGAGCCCGATCGGTCCCAGATCCAGAGTCCGTACCACTTCCGGCCAAGGAAGCGCTGATGCTCGGCGTCGTGGACCACACCCCCGACGACTCCGCGAGCCAACCCGCTGCCCGCACCAGGAACGCCGCACGGCCCACCGGTGTCCGGCAGCCTCGCCTCGCACCGGCTCCGGCGCCACCGGGTGGCTGCTCGGCTCGTCCGGCTTGCTTCTCGTCGTGGGAGGGGTCACCTACTGGGCTTCACGAGGTCGTTGCCGAGTATGCCGAATTGGTGGACAGGGCGAGGGGCGGCGGAGCGTGAAACGGGCATCGTCCGGGTTTCCCGCGCGAGTTTCTGGAACCGATCGATCTCCGCCGGCGTCGTGACGTCTATGGTGCAGGGTGGGAGCACGATGGGTGAGGAGCCGACATGGGCAGAGCTCCTGCTGTCCTTTGCTCTCGCGGCGGCCGTTCCCATCGTCGTCGGAGGGGCGTTGCTCCTTTCCCTTGTTGGGCTGACGATGTGGGTGACAGCATCGCTGCGGCGACGCAGGCGTTCGCACTCCGCTGAGAGCCGGTTACCTGAGTCGGAGATACGTCGGCAGTAGACGGCGACTCTGTCGGGGATCTCGTCGGCTGTCTTCGTCCAGACGAAGGGGCGTGGGTTGTCGTTCCGGTCGGCGAGCCGGGTGCGGATGTCACGTTCGAGGGCCTGGGCGGAGCGGTGGACACCGCGGCGGATCTTCTTCTGCGTGAGCTCGCCGAACCAACGCTCCACCAGGTTCAGCCACGAGGATCCTGCCGGTGTCAGAAGCAGCTGACAGCGGGGATGTGCCACCAGCCGCTGCTTGATCGCCGGAGTCTTGTGCGTCGCGTAGTTGTCCAGGATCCCCCGTACGAGTCCCACCACTGACGGACCGGCAGTTTCAGCGGCCGCCTGCGCAAGGCGGTCGTTCGCTCCCGCTGAGCCGCATCGACGGGTTCTCGGTACGTGCGGTCCCACGCGCTCTGCGTAGCGGCCTTGTCGTAGCGAAGGCTGAGCGTTCTCACCGAAGGTGGTGCGCCATCACTGGGCGAGCGTCCGTCTCGGTGAGGACACGGAAGCGTGCCAGGGTGTGGCGGTGGACGTCCCGGCTTGTGGCTCGGTCCCGCGACGCCGACGACGCGGTCGGTCCGAACGTTGGCGGGGTGGCCGTCACGAGTGGTCTCCGGGGTGCTGTCGTGCTTTCTCGGCGCGGAATCGGTAGGGAACAGGCGAGCGACGAGAACAGGCCAACGGCACATACCGGGCACGTTAAACCCTTCCTGCGCATGCTTCATCAGATGCGGTGAACCCCGCAGCTCGGAAGAGTGATGCGTCCGGATCGCCCTCCATGATGACGTCGTCTCGCCCACCCCTCCCGCAAGGAGTACGACCATGTCCGCGACGACCGAGCCCAACGTCGGTTCGTTCACCCTCGGCGGTCCGCTGACCGCCGAACCCGCCGGGCCGATCGAGGTACCGGAGCACGACGAATGGACCCTGCCGAACGGCTTCGCCTGGGTCTTCCCCGGCGAGGGCAACCACGGTCTCGTCCGGCCCGTCATCATGGCCGACGGCTTCAACCTCGGCCGGAGCAAGCTCGACTCGCTCTACCAAGGGCTTGAGGGCGGCAATTTCCCGTTCATCAGCGAGCTGCGCCGGCGCGGCAGGGATGTGATCCTCCTCGGCTTCGAGGAGCGCAGCGCGTCGATCCTGGAGAACGCGCAGGCGGCGGAGGCCGTCATTATGCGGGCCATCGCCGAGCAGATGGGCGACACCCGCCTGGTCGTCGGCGGCTTCAGCATGGGCGGCATCGTCACCCGCTACGCACTCGCCAAGCTGGAGACGCGGCGGATGGACCACCGGACCGGGCTGTACTTCTCCTACGACAGTCCGCACCGCGGCGCCTCCATCCCGGTGGGTGTGCAGGCGTTCTCGCACTTCATCCCGTTCCCGAACGACTTCGCGAAGCAGATGAACAGCCCGGCCGCGCGCCAGATGCTGTGGTCGCACTACGACAAGGACACCGACAAGGTCGGCACCGCCCCGGAGCGCACGGAGTTCCTGGCCGCCTTGGACCGGGTCGGCAGCTGGCCGCAGATCCCGATGAAGATCGCCGTGGCCAACGGCCGCGCCGACGGTGTCGGCCTGCCGGACGTGAATCCCGGTGGAGTCGCGCTGCGGATCGACCAGATCTACCCGGGCACCACCTTCTACACCCAGGCCCAGGGCGACGATGTGACCGCCGCCCATCTGAACCGCAGGTTCCCCAAGGCCGAGAAAACCGTCACGACCAGCGGCTTCCCGGAACTTGACGGCGCACCGGGCGGAACCCTGCACACGTACAAGATCCTGGCCGACACGATGGAGAAGCTCGGCGGCAAGGCTGACCTTCGGCACGAAGATGTCTGCTTCGTTCCCTCGGTCAGCGCGGTCGCGATCCGCGACATCGAGACGCAGGACGACCTGTACGCGAACATCGACGGACTGAGCCCGGACGAGAGCGAGTTGGACGACTTCCTCTGTTCGTCCACTACCAGCGCGCACACAGCCATCACCGAGGAACTGTGCACCTGGCTGATGGACCGGCTCCCCGACTGATCCTCGCCGCACACACCGACCGGGGCCGTCGTCCGCTCACACCAGGCGGACCGCGGCCCTTTCATCGATACGCGCTCTGACCAGCCCGCACCTCGCGACCGAGCAGGGGCAGAAGGCGCTGTCACTGCGGATCACCGCCGGACACCGGCACGACAGGCCGCAGTTCCAGCCCGTCCTCGAACGCATCCGCGTCCCCCCGCACGGGGCCGGGACGGCCACGGGCCGCACCCGACAGAGCCCGCGCCGACCAGGCCGACGGATCTCGCGCGAATCGCTCCTACCTGCGCAGACGCAGGATCGAGTGCGCCATCCCGGAGAAGGCCGACCAGGTCCGCAACCGCAAGGAGCTCGGCTCCGGAGGCGGCCGTCCACCGAAGTCCGGCAAAGACGACCACAAGGAGCGCCACGCCGTCGAGTGGGGGATCAACCGCCTCAAGAGGCACCGGGCCGTCGCGACCCGACATGACAGGCTTGCCGTCCGCTACGAGGCGGCCGTGTTGGTCGCCGCCGTCGACGAGTGGCTGCAGCCGCCGTCACGGGATGCAGGCCGACCGCCAAATCAGAGGTGGTTCCGGCCTCCGTGTGGTGGAATCAAGCGCTATGAGCGAGGTGGAGTACCCGGTTTCGGACGATGGCGATCTGCTGGTCAGGATGGAGCAGAACCTGGCCGAGCACGCGTGTCACCTGCATCGGCACATAGCGGGTATGGCCGTTGCCGACGCAGACGACCTTCTGGTCGCGGACAGTGGGTTGGACGACGACACCTTCAACATCGTCGCCCTGGCCCGTTTCAGCCGGGCCGGTGCCGATGCACGCATCGCCGACACCACTCGGAGACTGGCCGTCGGCGGCCGCCCGTTCTCGTGGTGGGTGGGCCCGGCCTCGACCCCGGCGGATCTGTCCACCCGTCTGGCCGCCTCGGGCTTCGAGGCATCCGAACGGGAAGCGGCCATGTGGGCGCCCCTGGACGAGGTCCCGCCACCGCGGAACGCCGAGGGGCTCGACATCCGCCTCGTGACGACGCCCGGGGAACTCGCCGATTTCGCCACGGTCCTGGCCGCGAACTGGGAGCCGCCCGCCGCCACCGTCCGACGCTTCTTCGCCCTGGCCGCGGAGCATGCACTCGCCGCCGACTGCCCGGCCCGCTACCTGGTCGGCTACGTGGACGGCCGACCGGTGTGCTCGGCGGAGATCTTTCTCCACGCGGGGGTCGCAGGGATCTACAGCATCGCCACCCTGGCCACCCACCGCCGACGCGGCTACGGCGGCGCCATCACTCTCGCCGCCTTGCACGCCGCCCGCGACCACGGCTGTCGGACCGCCGTCCTACAAGCATCTGCGGACGGCCGACCCGTCTACCATCGCCTGGGCTTCCGCGACTGCGGCCAGTTCGTCGAACACGCCATCAGCCTCTGAAAACCCATCAGCATCCCTGAGCCACTTTCGCATCAGACCTTTGTTGGCCACGGCCAACCGATATCCCCATGGCGGCCCGGAAGGTCCGGGTGAAGCCGGAGTGTCCGGCGAACCCCCATCGGGCGCCGACCGCGTGGATGTCGAAACCGAACTCGCCGGTGAAATGCGCGGCATCGTGCTCTTCGCCGACCCGGACTTCCCCGGGACCGCCGCGCCGGCCTGCGCCCTGGTGAGGTGCCACGTCCGGGCCGGGCCGGCCCCCGGCTCGGCCGCCTCCGTCCCAATCCGCGCGACGGGCCGTGCCCGGAGTGCCTGCGGAGCCGAACCCCCGCTGACCCTATAGTTGTTGGGCGTCGGGGGCACAAGAGCACAAGAGGGGTACGCATGGCGGATGTTCGCGCGGAACTGGTCCGCCCGTTGGCCGAGGCGCTGAGGGCACACGGTGCACGCGCGGGCGAGAGGACCGCCTTCCGGGACGGGCAACGCGAGGTGACCTGGGCACAGTTGGAACGACGGACGGCCCGCGTCGCAGGGCATCTGGCACGGCTGGGCGTACGCCGCGGGGACCGGGTGCTGCTCTGCCTGCCCAGCCGGGTGGAAATGGTGGAGAGCTGCCTGGCTGCCCTGCGGGCCGGCGCCGTCGGAGTGCCACTGGACCCGGGAGCGGCCGACGACGAACTGGCCCACGTCCTCGGCGACAGCGGTGCGGTGGCAGCCGTGGCCGAGGCGCCGCTCCTCGAACGGCTGACACGGGTGGCGGCCGGGCGGCCCCCGCTGCGGGCGCGCGTGGTAGTGGGCCCGGTGGCACCGCCGTCCGGGCCACCCGCGGACGTGGTGCCGTACGACGTGGTGCCGTACGAGGAACTCGCCGGGACCGACGCGCCGGGACCGCCGCGCGACGACCTCGGCCTGGACGAGCCGGCGTGGATCCTCTACACCTCCGGCACCACCGGCACGCGCAAGGGCGCGGTGACGAGCCAGCGGGCGGCGCTGTGGTCGACCGCCGCCGCCTACGCACCGCTCCTCGGCATGTCCGAGCGGGACCGGCTGCTGTGGCCGCTGCCGCTGCACCACACCTACGCGCATTCGCTGTGCGTCGTCGCGGTGGTCGCGACCGGCGCGAGCGCCTGGCTCCTGGACCGGGGCGTGGACGTCGTGGAGGCTCTGCGGCGACAGCCGCCCGACGAGCCCTTCACGATGCTGGCCGGGGTCCCGGCCACCTACCACCTGCTGGTGAGCGCACTGCGGGGGGCCCGGCCGGTCACCGGGGCGTTGCGGGTGTGCGTCACCGCCGGAGCACCCTGCCCCGCGGAACTGCGCGACTCGACAGAGGAGTTGCTCGGCGCACCGCTGCTGGACGGCTACGGCGCCACCGAGATCAGCGGCAAGATCGCGCTCGCCCGGCCCGGCACGCCGGGCCCGGACCGCGTGCCGCAGCCGCTGCCCGGCGTCGACGTCCGGATCGCCCACCCGGTCTCCGCGGACACCGTCGCGGACGGCGACGAGGGCGAGATCTGGGTGCGTGGCCCCGGTCTGATGACCGGCTACCACAACCGCCCCGACAGCACGGCGCAGGTCCTGCGGGACGGCTGGTACCGCACCGGTGACCTCGGCCACCGCACACCGGGCGGCGGCCTGCGGGTCACCGGCCGCGTGGGCGACCTGATCATCCGCGGTGGGCAGAACGTCAACCCGGTGGAAGTGGAACAGGTGCTGCTGTCCTGCCCCGGAGTCGCGGACGCGGCGGTCGTCGGCCGCTCCCACGACGTGCTGGGAGAGGTCCCGGTGGCGTTCGTCGTCCCCGGCCCGCAGGGCATCGACCTCGCCGGGCTGCGGGCCGCGTGCCGCAAGCGGCTGTCCGCGTTCAAGGTGCCGGACGAGATCCGGCCGAGCGCCTCCCTGCCCCGCACCTCCTCCGGCAAGATCCGACGGACCGTCCTGGCCGCCCGGTTGACCGAGGCCCTCGCACACGACGGCGCGAACACCCGCGCCGGGCTGCGCGCAAGGCTGCTCGCACTGCCCGCCCCGGAGCGGCGCCGCACCGTGCTGCGCCTCGTCCTCGACGCCACGGCCGAGGCGGACGAAGCACGGGGGACCCGACCCGACCCCGAACAGACCTTCGCCGACCTGGGACTCGGCTCCCTCCAGGGCGTGCTGCTGCGCGACCGGCTCGGGGCGGCCACCGGCCTCGGCCTGCCCTCGACCCTGGTCTTCGACCGTCCGACACCGGACGCGGTGGCCGGCTTCCTGTACGACGCGCTGTTCGGCCCCCCGCGCCCGGCGGCGCGCCCGGCCGGGCCCGGCACCCGCGGTGACACCCCGCCGCCCGACGAGCCGGTGGCCGTCGTCGCGATGGCCTGCCGCTTCCCGGGACCCGTGGACGACGTCCGCACGCCGGAGGAGCTGTGGCGGCTGCTCGCCGACGGAGCGGACGCCACCTCCGCGTTCCCCGCCGACCGAGGCTGGGACCTGGCCGCCCTCTACGACCCCGACCCCGACCGACCGGGCACCTCGGTCACCCGGCGCGGTGGGTTCCTGCGCCGGGCCGCCGACTTCGACGCGGCCTTCTTCGGCATGTCGCCCCGGGAGGCGCTGGCCACCGACCCCCAGCAGCGGCTGCTGCTGGAGACCGCCTGGGAGGTCGTGGAACGGGCGGGCCTCGCCCCCACCGCCCTGCGCGGCAGCGACACCGGTGTCTTCGTCGGAGTGATGCACGGCGACTACGGCGGCCGTCTGCTGCACCGAGGGGGCCACGCGTACGAGGCCCACCTCGCGCTCGGATCCGCCGGCAGCGTGGCCTCCGGGCGCATCGCCTACACCCTCGGCCTGGAGGGGCCCGCGGTGACCCTGGACACGGCCTGCTCCTCGTCGCTGGTGGCCATGGACTGGGCGGCGCGGGCGCTGCGCTCGGGACAGTGCTCCCTCGCCGTGGCCGGCGGCGCCACCGTCATGGCCAGCCCGGTGCCGTTCGCCGCGTTCAGCAGGCTGCGCGCACTCTCCCCGGACGGCCGCTGCAAGCCGTTCTCCGCCGCGGCCGACGGAACCGCCTGGGGCGAGGGCGTCGGGCTGATCCTGCTGGAACGGCTCGCCGACGCACGGCGCAACAACCATCCGGTGCTCGCCGTGCTCCGCGGCTCCGCCGTCAACTCGGACGGCGCGTCCAACGGCCTGACCGCGCCCAGCGGACCCGCCCAGGAGCGGCTGATCGGCGACGCCCTGGCCGCCGCCGGGCTCACCCCGGCCGAGATCGACGCCGTGGAGGCGCACGGCACCGGCACCCCGCTCGGCGATCCCATCGAGGCCCGTGCGCTCCTCGCCGCCTACGGGCACGACCGCCCGGCCGACCGGCCCCTGTGGCTCGGATCCCTCAAGTCCAACCTCGGACACACCCAGGCCGCGGCCGGTGTCGCCGGGGTCATCAAGACCGTGCTGGCGATGCGGCACGGCGTGCTGCCGCGCACGCTGCACCTCGACGAGCCGTCCCCCGGCGTCGACTGGTCCTCGGGCGCCGTACGGCCACTGACCCGGGAGCAGCCGTGGCGGCCCGCCCCCGGGCAGCCCCGCCGCGCCGCGGTGTCGGCCTTCGGCATCGGCGGCACCAACGCCCATGTGATCCTGGAGGAGGCCGTCGCGGAGCGGGACGCGGGGGAGGACGGCGGCACCCCGGCCGCTCCGCACCCGCCGCTCCTGCTGTCCGGCGCCGACGCGGGCGCCCTGCGGGCCCAGGCGCGGCGTACGGCCGCGTTCCTCCGGGAACGGCCCGAACAGCCCCTCGGGGACGTGGTGTTCTCCGCCGCCACCACACGCGCCGCGCTCCGGTACCGGGCGGCGGTACCTGCGGCCGACCGCGCCGGCCTGCTGAGCGCACTGGACAGGCTCGCCGCCGGGACGACGGCGCCCGTACCGGTGCGCACAAGCCCACGGCTGGCCCTGCTCTTCACCGGCCAGGGCGCCGCACGGCCGGGCCTCGGCAGGGAACTGCACGCCGCCTACCCGGTCTTCGCCGATGCCTTCGACGCGCTGTGCGGCCGGTTCGACGCCGTCGGCGCGGGGGACCGGCCGCTGCGCGAGAGCCTGTGGCCCGAGCCGGGCAAGGCCGCCGACGCCCTCGGCCGGACCGATGTCGTCCAGGCCGGCCTGTTCGCGTTCGAGGTCGCCCTGTTCAGGCTGCTCGCCTCCTGGGGGGTGCGGCCCGACGTCCTGGCCGGACACTCCGTCGGGGAGCTGGCCGCGGCGCACGCCGCCGGGATCCTCACCGAGGACGACGCCGTCGGCCTGGTCGCCGCCCGGGGCCGGCTGATGCAGCGCCTTCCGGCCGGCGGCGCCATGGTCGTCCTGGATGCCACCGAGGAGGAGGCGACGGCGGAACTCGCGAGGACCCCGGCCGCGGCCGGGCCGGTGGCGGTCGCGGCGGTGAACGGCCCCCGGTCGGTCGTCGTCTCCGGGGCGGAACGGGCGGTGGTGGCGGTGGCGGCACGCTTCGAGGCCCGCGGGCGCCGCACCGAACGCCTGCGGACCAGTCACGCCTTCCACTCTCCGCTGGTCGAACCGGCGCTGGCGGAGTTCGCCCGGGCCGCGTCGCGGGCCGCGTTCCACGAGCCCCGCATCCCGGTCGTCTCGGCCCTCACAGGGCGCCCGGCCACCGGGGACGACCTGCGCTCACCGGCCTACTGGGTCCGCCACGCCCGTGAGACGGTGCGCTTCGCCGACGCCGTGCGCCACCTCGCGGACGAAGCGGGGGTGACCGCCTTCGCCGAGGCCGGTCCCGGCGCCCACCTCACCTCGGCCGCGCTGAGCACCGTCGGGGAGCCCGGGGGCCGCGTGTTCACCGCGACGACCAGGCCCGGCCACCCGGAGCCCGGCACGCTGCTGGCGGCACTCGCCCGGCTGCATGCGCACGGCCTCCCGGTCGACTGGGAGGCGGTCCGGCAGGGACACTCGGGCCCGCCCGCCCGGCACATCGGCCTGCCCACCTACCCCTTCCAGCGCGAGCGCCACTGGCTGGCCGAGCCCACCGCCACCGCGGCAGGCCCCGCGGACCCGACCGCGCACGCCACCGGCCACCCGGTGCTGACCGCGACGACGAGCCTCCCGGACACCGACCGCCTGCTGAGCACCGGCCACCTGTCGGAGACCGGGCAGCCCTGGCTGCGCGACCACGTCGTGCACGGCCGGGTGCTGGTGCCCGCCACCGTTCTCGCCGACCTGGCGCTCCACACCGGCGCGGCCTGCGGCCTGGCGGAACTGGACGAGCTGACGCTGCTCCTCCCGCTGCACCTGCCCGGCTCCGGCGAGCGCGTCGAGGTGCAGGTGGTGCTCGGCGCGCCGGACCCGTCCGGCCGCAGGACCGTCGACCTGCACGCACGCCCCGGGGACGGCGGCCCCCTCGGGGCATGGACCCACCACGCCACCGGCCGTCTGGGACCGCCGGCCGGCGGTCCCGGCCCGGCGCACGGCGACGAGGAGTCCTGGCCGCCCCCGGACGCGGTGCCCGTCGACCTGACCGGAGCCTACGAGCGCCTGGCAGAGGCGGGTCACGCGTACGGCCCGGCGTTCCGCTGCGTGCGGGCGATGTGGCGGCAGGGCGACGACCTGCTGGCCGACGTACGGCTTCCCGACGAGACCGTGGCCGAGGCGCAGCGCTACGTCCTCCATCCCGCGCTGTTCGACGCCGCCCTGCACGCGTCGCTGCTGCTCTCCGCGGATCCGGGACAGCCCGGCGGGACCGGCCGGCTGCCGTTCGCCTGGCGGGGCGTCAGCCGCCACGCCGCCGGTGTCACCGCCCTGCGGGTCCGGCTCCGCCACACCGGGGACCACACCGTCGCGGCGGACCTCACCGACCCGGCCGGGCGGCCGGTGCTGCGGGTGGCGGAACTGACCACCCGCGCGGTACCCGGCCCCGACGGCACCGGCGGGATCCCGCGGCCCGAACCGCTGTACCGGCCGCACTGGACGCCCGCCGACCCGGCCGGCTCGGCCCCGCCCGCCTGGGAGGTGGGCACGCCGGACGACCTCGGCCTGGCCGCAGCGCTGTCCGGCGCCGGGCGGCCCCCGTCGGCCACGGAAACGGCCCCGGGCGGCGGCGCGTCCGTCCCCGGGCGGCCGGGGCCCGGGGTGCCCTCCGCCGGGTCGGCCCTCGTCGTCTCCCTGGCCCCGTCCGGCCCGTCCGCGGGCCCGGTGGCCGGCACGCACAACCTGGTCACCCGGGCCCTGGAGCTGCTGCGCGGACGGCTGCCCGCGCTGGCCCCGGGAACGCGTCTGGTCCTGGTGACCCGGGGTGCCACCGGCGCGGACCCCGACCTGGCCGCCGCCGCGGTCTGGGGGCTGGCGCGCAGCGCCCAGTCCGAGTACCCCGGCCGCCTCATCCTCGTCGACGTCGACGGCCACCCGGAGTCGGTGCACCGGCTGCCGGCCGTCCTGGCGACGGGCGAACCCCAGCTCGCCGTGCACGCGGGCAGGGTGCACGTGCCCCGGCTGACCCGGCCGACGGCCGCCGAGCCCGTTCGGGCGGCCGGGTTCGAGGCGGACGGCACGGTGCTGGTCACCGGTGGGACGGGGGCGCTCGGCGCCCTGCTGGCCGGTCATCTGGCGGAACGGCACGGCGTACGCCGGTTGCTGCTCACCAGCCGTAGCGGCCCGGACGCGCCCGGCGCGCGGCGGCTGCGGGAGCGGATCGAGCGCGCCGGCGGCCGGGTCGACGTGGTCGCCTGCGACGCCGCCGACCGCTCCGCGCTGGCCGGCGTGATCGCCGCGAACTCGGCCGACCTGACCGCCGTGGTGCACGCGGCGGGGGTCCTCGACGACGGTGTGCTGGAGGGCCAGACACCCGAGCGTGTCGCGGCCGTCCTGCGGCCGAAGGCGGACGCGGCCTGGCACCTGCACGAGCTGACGGAGGATCTGCCCCTGTCGCGGTTCGTGCTCTTCTCCTCGGCGGCCGGCCTGCTCGGAAACCCCGGCCAGGCCGGCTACGCCGCCGCGAACGCCTTCCTCGACGCCCTCGCGCTCCACCGGACGGCCCGGGGACTGCCCGCGCTCTCGCTGGTGTGGGGACCGTGGGCGGGAGGCGAGGGGATGGCCGCCCGTACCGGCCGGACGGGTGACGGCGTGGTCCGGGCCGTCACAGCGGCCGAGGGCCTGGCGCTGTTCGATGCCGCCCTGGCGGCGGGCGAGCCCGTCCTTGCGCCGCTGCCGCTGGACCCGGCGGCCTCCCGGGCCCGACGGCCCCTCCCGCCGCCCCTGCGGGACCTGTCCGGTCCGCCCGGCCCTCCGCCGGCCGCGGCCGGGGAGCCCGGTGACGGCGGGGGACCCGCCTCCGGCACCGGCCGGGTGCCGGACGAGACGGCGGGTGCGTGGCGCGAACGGCTGGCGCGGCTGCCCGCAGCCGACCGTGCCCCCGCTCTGCTCGCACTGGTCCGCGAGGCGGTCGCCGACGTGCTCGGGCACACCGGCGCGGCCGCCGTCGCGGCCGACCGCGCCCTCAGCGAACTCGGCCTCGACTCCCTGGCCGCCGTTCAGCTGCGCAACCGGCTGGGCCTGCTCACCGGTCTGGAGCTGCCCCCCACCCTCACCTTCGACCTGCCCACCTGCGAGCAGCTGACGGAGCATCTGCTCGCCGGGCTTTCCGAGGCGCCGCCCCACGGGGAGGCGGCCGCCGCCGGGCCGGTGCGCCCCGCGAAGGCCCGGTCCCCCCAGACCCTCGCCTCCCTCTACCGCCGCGTGTGCGCGACGGGTGACGTCGTCTCGGCGATGCACCTGCTCGTGACCGCCTCACTGGCGGTCCCCGGCTTCGGCCCCGAGGACACCGACGCGCACGCCCTGGACCCGCTCCACCTGGCCAAGGGCGAGGCCGGCAGGCCCCCGCTGGTGTGCTTCCCCGGCTTCTCCCCGGCCCTCGGCAGGCCCTGGTACGCCACGCTCTCCCGCCATTTCGAGGAGGACCGGGACGTGCTGGAGATGCGGCACCCGGGGGTCACCTCGGGCGACGTGTTGCCGCGCGACTGGCCGACACTGGTGGACCTGCACACGGCCACCCTGCGCGAGCGGCTGGGCGGGCGCCGCCCCGTCCTGCTGGGGTGGTCGATGGGCGGGTGCCCGGCCCACGCGGTCGCCGCGCGGCTCGCGGCCACCGGCACTCCGCCCGCCGGCCTGGTCCTCCTCGACACCTACCACGTGACTCCCGAACGGGAGGCCGAGCCGTGGCTGCTCGCCATGCCCGCCCGCGCGGCCCTGGCCATGGGAACGGAGTTCGACACGGCGGTGGACGACATGGCCCTGGCCGCGTTCGGCGCCTACACCCGGATGCTCCGGGGGTGGCGCCCCGAACCCCCGGGCGTGCCCGTCCTGATGGTCCGCGCCGCCGACCGGCCGCCGGAGGCGGACACCCACGGCGGCACCCCGGCCGGGCGCGAGGGGCAGGCCTCCTGGCCCGGTCCGTGCGACACCATGGAGGTCCCGGGCGATCACTGGACGATGGTGGAGGAACACGCCGTCACCACGGCCCGGGCGGTCCGCGCCTGGGCCGACGGGCTCGCAGGGCGCACCGGCTGAGCCAACGGCCACCACCCGGATCGGCGGCGTGGACCGGTGGATGCCGATGGCCGCGTGTCGCCGCTGGGGATGGTGATCAGCAAGCGCTCCGGGTCTTCGCCGACCGCGCCCGCGGTGACGCGCTGGTTGCCGCAGGGAACCCGGTCGGGCCGCAGGGGCCTGGCCGCCTACACCTGTCGGGGTGACTTCCCGGGAACGCCGGCGCTGTCCGCGTGCGGCGCCCGGCTGCCGCCCGCCTGCCGGAGGAGCGCGAGGGCCTCCTCGGAAGGGGAGCCGGCGGGGGTGGTGCACACGACGAGCATCTGGTCCGGTGAACGGGCGATCGACAGCGTCTGCTGTGTCACCGTCACCGTACCGACGACGGGATGGTGCAGCTCGTAGGACGCGGCATCGCACGGCGCCACCCGGTGGTCCCTCCACAGCGCGACGAACTCCGGGCTCTTCATCGTCAGCTCGCCGATCAGCTCCGCGAGCAGCGGGTCCTCCGGGTGCCTGCCGACGGCGACGCGCAGGTTGCCGACCACCGCGCGCACCTTGCGCTTCCAGTCCGCGTACAGCTCCTGACAGTGCAGGTCCAGGAACAGCATCCGGGTCATGTTCGGGCGCCGCGCCGGGTCGTCCGGGCCGCGGAAGTCCAGGTGGCCGGCCAGCAGGGCGTGCCCAAGGGTGTTCCAGGCCAGCACGTCCGTACGGCGGCCGAGCACTATCGCCGGGACGCCGTCGACGGTGCGGAGGAGGTCGCGTGTTTCGTCGGCGAGCTTCTCGGGCCGCGGGCGGCGCACCCGGGGCGCGTGACGGGCGGCGCCGGCGAGCCGGTCGAGGTGCTCGCGCTCGTGGTCGTCGAGCAGGAGAGCGCGGGCGATCGCGTCGAGCACCTCGGCCGAGGCCCCGCGGGACAGGCCCTGTTCCAGCCGCGTGTAGTACGAGACGCTGACGCCCGCCAGCTGGGCCAGTTCCTCGCGCCGGAGCCCGGCCACCCGCCTGCGGGGCCCGAAGTCGCGCAGGCCGACGTCCTCGGGCCGCAGCCGCGCCCGTCGTGCTTGGAGGAAGGCGCCGAGGGGGCCGGGTCCGTTCATTGCCCCAGTATTCGGTGCGCGGCCCGATCCCAGCCACCCCCTGCGAGGGGTAGGACAACCCGGGACTGGTTCGTGCCCGTCCGCGCGTCCAGGCTCGGTCTCATTCGGCCACCTACCCCGAACCCGAGGACGGACCACATGGATCAGAACCCCGAGCAGATCACCCTTGGCGACGTCACCGTCACCCGGATCAAAGAGTTCTACGGCCCGGTCGGGATGGCCCCGGGCCAGTTCTTCCCGGACAGCCCGGACGGCTCGTGGGACGAGCACCGCGACTGGCTGGCGCCCGACTTCTGGAACCCGGAGACGGACGAGTGCCATACGGCGATCCAGTCCTGGCTGCTGCGCAGCGAGGGCCGCACGATCCTCGTCGACACCGGCGTGGGCAACCACAAGGACCGGCCCTACGCGCCGGTGTGGAGCCGCCTGGACACGAACTACCTCGACACCCTCGCCGCCGCCGGGGTGCGGCCCGAGGACGTCGACATCGTGGTCAACACCCACCTGCACATCGATCACGTCGGCTGGAACACCCGCCTCGACGGCCGGACCTGGGTGCCGGCCTTCCCGAACGCCACGTACCTGATGACCCGGCGGGACTTCGAGTTCTGGGACCCGGCCAACGAGAACAGGACCGTGCTCGGCCGCGGGAACCAGAACGTCTTCGAGGACAGCGTCACACCGGTTCACCAGGCGGGACTGACACGCCTGTGGGAGGGGACGTACCGGATCGACAAGAACCTGCGCCTCGATCTCGCTCCCGGGCACACCCCCGGCTCGTCCGTGCTCACCCTGGAATCCGGCGGCGATCAGGCCTTGTTCGTCGGGGACCTCATACACACCGCGCTGCAGATCGCGGAGCCGGAGACCAACTCCTGCTTCTGCGAGGACCCGGCGGAGTCCCGCGCCACCCGGCACAAGCTGCTCGGCCGCGCCGCCGAGAACAACGCGCTCGTATTCCCGGCGCACTTCGGCGGCCGAGGCGCTGCGGAGGTCGCGCGCACCGGGTCGAAGTTCGCGATCAAGGAGTGGGCGGGCTTCTCCCGCATCTCCTGATGTCCCCCTCCAGAGAGGAAGTGTGTTCCGTGACCCAACAGGCAGATCCGGTCGTCGAAACCCGGGCGGGTGCCGTACGCGGCGTCCGTGACGGATCCGGCGAACGCTACCGCGCCCTCCCCTACGCGGCGACGCCGACCGGCGCCGGCCGTTTCGCCCCGCCCGCACCGCATCCGGGCTGGTCCGGAGTCCGCGACGGCACGCAGCCCTCGCCCACGGCTCCCCAGCCGGCCCGAGACTTCGGCCGACTCGACATGGCCCCCTACTTCGGGCCGGGCTGGGCGCCCGGCGAGGAGTACCTGACCGTCGATGTCCACACGCCAGCCGCCGACGGCGGCAGGCGCCCCGTCATGGTCTTCGTGCACGGCGGCGGGTTCGTCACCGGTTCGAGCCGCGCCGCGCTCTACGACGGCAGCGCGTTCACCCGCGACGACGTCGTCCTCGTGACGGTGAACTACCGCCTCGGCATCCCCGGGTTTCTCGATCTGGCGGGTGCTCCGGCCAACCGCGGACTGCTCGACGTGCTCGCCGCACTCGGCTGGGTGCACGACACAGTGGCGACATTCGGCGGCGACCCCGAGAACGTCACGCTCTTCGGCCAGTCCGCGGGCGCCACGCTCACCGGCGCGCTGCTCGCGACACCGGAGGCCAACGGCCTGTTCCGGCGGGCGATCATCCAAAGTGGCAACGGCACCGGCGCGTTCACCCCGGAGCAGGCGCAACGGGTCACCGCCGCGGCGGCCGCCGCGCTGGGCGTCGAACCGACCGCCGAGGCGTTCGCCCCGATCCCGGACGAACGCTTCCTGGCGATCCTGCCCGCACTGGCCGGCCTCGACCTCCGCACCAGCACCGCCACGGACCCGCTGGCCGGGCTCAGCCCGTTCAGCCTGGTCCTGCCGGTCCAGCCCGCCGACGGTCTCGCCGACGGCCCGGCCGGCGACGTCGACCTGCTCATCGGCACCAACACCGAAGAGGGGCGCCTCTACCTCGTACCGAAGGGCGACCTGGAGTCCACCACGGAAGCCGACGCGCTCGCCCTCGCCACCCGGCTGCACGCAGACCCGGAGACCGCCCTCGCCGCGCACCGCGCGGCACGGCCGGACGAAACACCGGGCGAGTTGCGCTCCGCCGTGCTCGGGCAGGCCCTGTTCGGAGCCGGTACGACGCGCATGGCGCAGGCCCACGCGCGGATCTCGGGCGGCCGCACGCACCTCTACTCGTTCGGGTACCGCTCGACGGCCCTGGACGGGCGACTCGGCGCAGCCCACACCGTCGAACTGCCCTTTGTGTTCGACATCGCCGACAAACCCTGGCTGCACGGGGACACCCGCCTACTCGGCCCCGACCCCGCCCCAGCAGGACTCGCAGCCCGGGTACACGGCGCCTGGGTCGCGTTCGCCGGCACCGGGAACCCGGGCTGGGCTCCCTACGACCCGCAGCGCCCCGTGGTGGAGATCCTCGGCGGCTGAGCGTCCTCGCACCGGACGGGGCGCCGCCGGTCACCGAAGTCCGGGGCGGCCGGTCGCCCCGAACACGTTCACCGGCAACGCTCGTCCGCCCGCGCGAAAGGGCCGACGACCGGGCACGGCCGACCGGTGCGCCCCGACGGATTCAGCCCGACCAGGGCACTCTCAGGCCGGCCACGAAGTGCCGTCGGGTTACCGTCATGACACCCTTGGGCGTGGGAGAACTTCGACCGGGCCGGTTCGCCCGGCCGGATGGTTCAGCCGCCAAGGAGGCCGAGATGGCCAGTGACATCAACAGACCCGAAACAGGCACCGCGGGCACGAACTCGCGGGATGCGTTCCGGTCCGGTTTGACCGTTCTTGCAGCCGCTCTGATGATCGTCGGTGGGGCGATGGCGATCTTCGAGGGGATCGCCGCTGTCGCAAAGGGCGGTCTGTTCCTCGCGACGCGCCACTACGTATTCGAGTTCAACCTGACGGGCTGGGGCTGGGTCCATCTGATCCTGGGCATCATCCTCGTCCTCGCCGGCTTCGCGGTGCTCAGCGGTGCCGTGTGGGCGCGCTTCTTCGGTGTCGCCATCGCTGGGCTGGGCGCGATCGCCAACTTTCTGTGGATGCCCTACTACCCCTTGTGGGCAATCGTGCTCATCGCCATCAACCTCTTGATCGCCTGGGCGCTGTGCGCGGGCATGCACTACGAGGCGGAACGCGACTACAGAAACCTGAACGCGTGACGTAACGCGGCTACCGAACTTGAAGACGTGATGTCGGGCTGCCCGCCGGAGAACGCACAGGTGGCTTCAGTACTCCTGGCGCGGCGGGACGCCCGCACGGCGGTGGTGTGGCCACCGCCGCAGGGCCGCGCGGGAGCGGGTCCGGCTCCAGGCCGTGCACCGCTTCGAGGGCGGTGACAAGAGCCGGGAGAACGTTGGTGCGTTGCGCGTCCCGGAGCGGTCGACGGACCGTCGGCGGCGCCGGTGTCGCGAGAGCGGCCACGCCGGAGCGGCCCCGAAGGGGTTGTGGTCTGCTCCGGCTGTCCGATGTGCAGATCGCCAGGTCGGAGCGGGTGGAGGAATGCGGCCCGCCGGCTCACGGGCGGGATGGCGGAAACGCCCTAACCTTCCCGGGCCGCTAGTCCGTTGTCACCTTGCCCGAGAAGGAACGCGCGGGCGCCGCGAAGCCTGGTCCGCAGACGCCGCTGCGTGGCTTGGGCGTCGAGGCGTACGTCGAGGGCCCCGAGCAAGGACGTGTCGGCTCGTCGTCCGGCGGGCAGCCGGGAGGAGTCGAGCCCGTCACGCCGAGCGACGAGGAGGCCGAGGTCGTGACGGCTGAGGGAGTCGGGTCCGGCGAGGTGGAACACTCCGGCTGTGTCGGACGTCGCGAGCTCCCACAGCGCGGAGGCGAGATCCTCGACGTGCACCGGGCAGCGGATGTCGTCGGTGAACAAGATCCCGTCGACCACCCCGGCGGCCAGAGCGTGGATTTTTCTTTCATGCTCGGAGCGGCCGTGTCCGAGGATCAGTGAGGTGCGGGCAACGACGGCCCCGGGCGCGAGAAGCCGAACGGCGGTCTCGGCGGCCGCCTTCGCGGCGCCGTACGGCGTGACCGGGTCGGGAAGGCAGGTCTCGTCGTAGCGGATGTCCTTGCCGGAGAACACGGCGTCGCTGGAGACGTGGACCAGTCGGAAGCCGAGTTTCACCGCGGCCGTCGCCACGCGGATCGGGCCCTCGGCGGTGACCGCCCAGTCGGCCCTGCTGCTCGCGGTGTTGATGACAACGCTCGGTGAGACCTCGGCCAGCACCTCTTCGATGCGGCTGGAGTTGCGCAGGTCGAGTGGGTGCCATGCGACTCCGGGAACGCCCGCGGGGCGGGAGTGGAACGTTGCGGCCGTGTCCCACCCCGCAGCCGTCGCCCGGCGCACCAGCTCGACTCCCAGGAACCCGCTGCCGCCGATAATCAGGACCGTCATGACGTCATACGCTAAGGGCTGTCCCGTAGTCCCTGGTGGATCAGCGTGCGGCCTCGTTGCCCGGCCCCGCCGACTCCGAGACCGCGTTCGCAGCCCGGCCACCACACCCGTCGTGCCCGTCACACCTGGACAAGGGCTCCCGTTCCACGACGGCGGGATGCGCGGACGACCGCGGCCGAGTTTGCCGACCGCGATGGTCGCTTCCTACAACGTGCGGGCGACGAATCCCCACTGGTCGACGGGCTCGAGATTCTCTTCGTCCGCCCGCCAGAGGGTGATCGACCCGAACCCGGGCTCGATCAACTCCATGCCCTCGGCACTCGCGAGGATCTCCTCCGGCCGACGCACCAGGTACGGCGGAGTGTCGCCCGCCGCGTAGGCCTCCTGTGCGGCAAGTGTCTGCGGCGTGGCGATCGTGTCGCAGAGGACCAAATAGCTCCCTGCGACCGTGCCGGCCATGTACCGACGCATGAGTTCGATGCCGGCCCGGGGCTCGACGTGCCCCAGCGTGGACAGCACCATGACGGCCACGGGTTGTGTCATGTCCAGGGTGCGCGCCGCTTCCTGGAGTACCCGCTCGGCTTCCAGCATGTTCGCGTGCACATAGTCCGTCATTCCGTCCGGCGAACTCGTCAGCAGGGCACGCGCGTGCGTCAGAACCAGCGGATCGTTGTCGACGTACACGATGCGGGACTTCGGCTCGACGCTCTGTGCGACCTCATGGGTGCTGTTCTGGACGGGGAGTCCGGTTCCGATGTCCAGGAACTGGGTTATCCCCGCTTCGGCCAGATACCGCACCGCACGCGCCTGAAAGGCCCGAGACGCCAGGGCGAGTTCACGGGTCTGGGGGTAGCTGGCGATGACCTGGTCTCCCAGTTCCTGGTCCACCGGGTAGTGGTCCTTGCCGCCGATCCAGTAGTTCCAGACTCGGGCCGAGTGGGGAACCGCACTGTGAAGTCGGTCTGCTCTGTGTGTCTCGTGGTTCATAACGCCCTCTTCTATCACGGCTGTTAACGCCGTGGACCGTTGAGGTGGCCCGTCAGGCGGCGAGTGCGGCCGGCTTCGGCAGGGCCGGGTCGACCGCGGAAAGGAAGGCGCGGGCGGACTCACCGGGGTGCGGGGGTTCACCGGCGGCAACCCGGCCACCGCACGGACTCATGGGGCCCGTCCGAGAGCTCTGTCCGGGGCAGCAGGGCCAGTTCGTCGGCGAAGCCGACCAGCAGTGCGCCGCCGTCGACGGGTGCCACGCTGTGTACCCGGTAGGGGAAGCGCAGGGCGCGGCGAATCCGCGTGTGGGTGTGCAGGTCCCAGGCGCGCACGGTGGCGTCGTCGCCGCAGGTGACGGCGACGGTCCGGTCGTCGAGCGTGGTGACGGCCAGGTCGGCGATCCGGCGCAAGGCGGTGCCGGGTGATGCCCGGTACCGGCGAGTGGCCCGGCTCAGCTGCACGAGAGGCCCACGGGGACGGAGCCGCACGGGCCGGCACCGGCTTGCACGAGTGGCCTGATCGAGGGCGGCTTCAGCAGCGCGCCGTCGAGGCATACGGTGACAAGCGGAACGCCTTGCTTCGCCCTGCCGCGCCACGGCACCGTTCAGCCGGTGGCGGGGCCCACGGTGGCCTCCAGCACGGCCATCGCGCTGCACAGCTTCATCGTGGCCTGGGTCCAGGCGAGGGAGCGCGGGCCGTCGAGCACCTCGCCTGCGACCTCGTCGCCGCGGTGGGCCGGCAGGTCGTGCAGAAACGACGCATGGGGCCATCGGCGCATCAGCGCCGCGTCGACGTGGAACGGCCGGAACGTATCTCGCCACGCCGGATCGGCCTTGCTTGTTCCTGTGGTCTGCCAGCGGGTGGTGTAGACGACATCCACCTGTTCCGGCACCTCGGCCAGGTCGTGCGTCTCGACCAGCTCGGCACCGGCGGCTCCGGCGATCTGCCGGGCGGTGCGGAGCACCTCTGCCGGCAGCCCGTACCCGGGAGGAGTGACGAAGGTGCCTCGGGCTCCGGGCACCATGGCCATGCCGTATGCCAACGCGACGGCGGTGTTGTTGCCTTCACCGACGTACAGCAGGCTGAGACCGTCCAGGCCACCGTGTGCGAGGGCGAGCGTGGCCAGGTCGCATACGCCCTGGGTCGGGTGCTCCTCTGCCGCCATCGCGTTGATCACGGGCAGCCCGCCTTCGCTGGACAGCTCGCGGAGTTCGTCGAGTGGACCGGCGGTCCGGGCGACGAGCAGGTCGAGCATGGAACCGAGGACCCGGGCGGTATCGGCCATGGATTCACCGGTGTTGAGCTGGAGATCGTGCGGTCCATAGGAAATCGGGGTGCCTCCGAGCCGTACGATGCCTGTCTGGAACGCGGTGCGTGTCCGCGTGGACGTACGGGTGAAGAGCACGCCGGCGACCCGGCCGCGCAGGGGCAGGCCGTGGGCCTCTCGGTCGTGGAACAGCTCGACCGACCTTTCGACAAGCTTCCACAGTGCGGCGGGCTTCAGCTCCGAGAGCGAGAACAGCCCGTGGTCCCGGACGCTGTCCGGCCGGCCGTAGAGGTTGGTCATTGAAGATCCTTCCCTCGGTGAAGGCATATCGCTCAGCACAGGCGCGGTCGCTGTCCGACCCCGTGGCGCGGGGCGACCTGGTGTACGGCCTCCAATAGGGCGACGTCGGGAATCGCCCTGCCGAAGGGGTTGCCGATCACGTGGCCGCGACGAGTCCGGACGGCCGGTACCCGCCCCGCGACGACCTGCCCGAGGGTGCCGTTCGGCGCCGTCCTGCCAGGGACACGCCACGGAGGCCCGCTCCGGGTTCGTGGGGAACTTCGGTGGGCCGGCCGGTACGGGATGCGACACGCCGCCGCGGCGCCGGAGCAATGCGGCCCTTGAGCGATCCGTACACGTCGTACGCCTCAGGCTTCGGCCACACGGTGCGGGGTGTGTTGTCGGCCAGGGGGCGGACGCGGCCGACGGGGGGAGGTACGCCATGCATAGCCGTGCCCTTTCCATGCTGCCGGGGCCAGTCGACACTGGGCTGTGTGATCAAACGACTCTGCGAGCCACGTCGAGGATGTCAGCACCTCGCCGGGCGGTCACGAGCGAGAACCGGCCAGGCCCGGTCCGGCGCAGCCGGCCCGTAGCGGCAGTCCCGTCGCCACGGCCGGGTGCCGCGGGCGAGGCCATCCGTCGTGCGGTCGAGTTCAGTTCGATCGATCCGGCCAATCTCGCCGTCCCCTGGGTTTGTTCGCGGGCCGGGGCCGGGCCCGAGTTAACATGGGGCGTTTGGTCCTGGCCACTTCTCCGCAGCGGGAGGGATCGGGTGGGCGCTCCGCTATCGAACGACGCGACACATCGCTCTGCCAAGCCGACCACCGATTGCCGTGAGCCCGACACCCGTACCGTCGACACCCCGGCCAAAGATCCAGGGCCTACGGCGCCCCGGGTCTGCACCTGTCAACACCTGCGCCCCGAGGGCCGGGTTCCACCCCATCGGCCGCACGTGTTCTTCGACCGCTTCAGCCGGCTGCTCGGTTCCGGACGCCGATGGAATGAGTGGTGTCCCTCCGACCCGTATCCCACTTCGGATGGTGAGTCCGCCCGATGAGTACCGATGCCGTCACGTCCGACCCGGCGCCCGGGGACAACCCCGGGCAGTCGCCCGTGAGCGGGCCGTTGTCGATGGGGGTCGAAGAGGAATTCTTCGTGGCCGACGCGCAGACCCATCACCTTGCCGACAGCGGGCCCCTGCTCGAAACGGTGAGCCGGGACGGCGCCGAGTACTACAGCGCGGAGCTGCGCCCGTGCATGATCGAAAGCCGCACCGGGATCTGCTGGAGCCTGGCCGAGTTGCGGACCGAGCTCCGAGCCCGGCGGGACGCCCTGATCAGCGCCGCGGTCGAGGCGGGAACCGTGATCGTCGCCTCGGGCACCTACCCCTCCGCCGACTGGCGCCAGGTCGGGTTCACACCCCAGCCCCGATTCGACCACATCGCCACCGCCTATGCGCGGCTCGCCGACGAGCATCTGATCTGTGCCTGCCACGTGCATGTCGGTGTCGACGATCGCGACACGGCTGTGGAGGTGATGAACCGCGTACGCTCGTGGCTGCCCGTCCTGTCGGCGCTGTCGGCGAGTTCGCCGTTCTGGGCGGGGGAGGCCACCGGATACGCGAGCTACCGAAGCACCATCTGGGCCCGCTGGCCCATGGCGGGTATGCCGCCCACGCTGTCCTCCTACGCCGATCACCGTGATCGTGTGCGCCGGCTCATCAGCACCGGAACCAGCGCCGACGCGGGGCAGGTGTTCTGGGACGTCCGACCGGGCACGCGGTACCGCACGGTGGAGTTCCGCATCGCCGATTCCTGTACCACCATCGACGAAGCCGTCCTTCAGGCCGGGCTGTCCCGTGCTCTGGTCCACCAGTGCCTGATCGAGATCGCCCAGGGCGCCCCCGCTCCCGAAGCGCCTTCCGAACTGCTGCATGCCGCCAAGTGGCGCGCTGCCCGCTTCGGGCTCACCGAAAAGCTGGTCGATCCCGTGACAGCCGAACTCGTCCCGGCAGCCGTGCTCGTGAATCGGCTTCTCGACCATGTCCGCGGGCCCCTCGAGGAGGCCGGGGACTGGGCGGAGGTGACCGGCCTGGTACGCGGAACGCTCCACCGGGGGAACTCCGCCGGCCGACAACAGCGGGCCTTTGCCGACAGCGGCAGCCTCGCCGACGTGGTCAAGCAACTGGTCACCGAATCGATGACCACCGAGCCCCGCCGATGACTCCGAGCGAGGTGGAGAAGCGATGACTCCGAGCGAGGTGGAGAAGCGATGACTCCGAGCGAAGAGGAGAAGGCCGTGCGACACGCAACCGAATGTGTGGTCACCGCCTACCCCGACGGGCCCTACCTGGTACGCGGCGCGCACCGCGTCGTCGACGCCGACGGCAACGAGATCGAGGTGACTCGGCCGGTGATCGCGCTGTGCCGCTGCGGGCTGTCCGGCCAGAAGCCGTGGTGCGACAGCACCCACAAACTGATTCGCTTCCGCGACCCGGCACGACACCGTCGGCGCGAGTCGGACTAGGGTCGTGGGCCGGTGTTGATGTAGGCGCCGTCGCGGAGCACCGTCACGCCGACCGGTCCGGGGCAGGCCCGAGTTCCGCCACGCCCTCGCAGCAGTGGTGTGTTCCCTGGCACGGAACGGGCTGCGGCGACCGCAGGTGTGGTGACGGCGTCGGCGTCGAAGGCGGTCAATGTGCTTGTCGCTGGCGGTAGTTGACGCAGGATGCGCCCGCCGTCCGGTCGCGTTCCGGGATGGGGCGTGCCGCCCGCGAGCCGGAGCCGATGCACGGTTCGGCGGGCCGGACGGCCGGCTCGATGGCAGGAGTGTCCTCCCAGGCACCGTCTTCGCGGCATCCCGGCCCGTCGTATTTCGGGACGCTGATCGTTCCCCTGGAAGGGGGAACGGCCGGGACGGCAGGCGATACATCGTTCCCGCTCCGGGAAACCGCAGGTAGTCGAGGTGTTCACGAAGTACCTGTTTGCGATATCGGACCGCGCAGGTCAACGGGCTGCCGCTCCCGAGAAGCGTTTTGGTGACTGTTGGCGGGATCGGGCATGGTCGGTGGGTTTTGTCGTGGATCTGTAACGGAGCGAGCGGGGTGCAACGGGCGGGGCGGCCGGCTCATCTGGGTAATCAGCAAGGCGCACCGGGTGCCTCGCAAAGGGGTTGGGTCTCACCATGTGGGGGAGATCCATGGAAGGGAAGTCCATGACCAGGACGAAGAAGACCGGGATGAAGGCGCGGGGCGGCCGGGTGGCTGTGATCGGTGCGCTGGGTCTGGCCTCGGTGGCTCTGGCCGCAGCGCCGGCGTTCGCCAAGGGCGCTGTGGAGATCACGGCGCCGCCCACTGCCCAGGTCGGCAAGACCATCACGGTCAAGGCGCACGGCGACGACGACAGCGCCGGCTACCTGCATCAGCTGTGCCTGGAGGAGAACGGCTTCGGCGAGGGATGGCACCAGGAGACGTGCAGCGCTGCGGTCAAGGGCGAGGCGCGGGTCACCGCACATGGCACGTCCGCGCGCCGCGGCAACCTGCGATTCCGTGCGGTGCTGTACGGCTTGACCAGCACGCACGACCAGAATCCCGTGCGCTTGCACGCCTCTGACGTGGTGACGGTGCACGTCCGCTGACCAGCAGCACCAGCAGCACCAGCAGCAGCGTGGCCGCGGACAGCCGGCACGACCACTGCCCACGGCCGCGCGGTGCAGCGCCTGTTCTGCGATGCCGTCCTTCGGACTCGGATCGTTCCTCTTTGCGGGAAGTCGCAGGCAGCTGTTCCGCATGGTGGCGCTGCTGCCACGAACGCTTGACCGGCAGCGATGCCGCAACATCACCCCATCGGCCGGCGACGGGCCGGGCATGGAGCCGTGTACCGCACTCTCGGAAGTTCCTCGCACAACACGTCAGTTTCGAGAGGACTCTCGCAATCGACGACCTGCGGAATCGTGATCGCTCCGGGGGCTCTCGCAGAACTCACGCAGATGTTCCGTTGGTGAGAGTTCTGCCCGCGCTCGACAGCCGAATTCGTCACCAGGTCAGCAAGGCGCCGAGTGGATATCCGGATCGGCATCGCCGCATGGAGTGGCCATGTCATCCTGAGCAAGGGAGTGGATGCGGGGGATCGGCGAAGCCAGGAGCCAGAGCAGTGACAGCATTCCCCCTGCGGCGCCCATGAGCAGTGTTGCCCGCAGGCCGAAGGCAGTGGCGAGCAGGCCGCCAACGACGGCCCCGATGGGGCGTATGCCGTAGTTGACGGTACTGAACGCGCCCGCCACGCGACTGCGCATGCCATCGGGGATGACGCTGGTCTGCAGGGAGTTGAGGTTGACATCGAAGAGCATGACGCCGACTCCGGAGAGGAATTCCGCCGCGGCCAGTACTCCGGCTCGGGCCCAGAGCGGGCCTCCCGCGCCGGCTGCAATCGCGATGGGCGCCGGAAACAGTACGGCTCCCACGGCGATGCTGCGCCCCACACCGATACGTCGCGAGATTCTCGGAGCAAGGATGGCACCGAGGAGAGCGCCGGTTGAACCGACGCCCAGAGCCAGTCCGATAACTCCGGCGGACAGCCCCAGGACGCGGGTGGCGAACAGCACCATCAGCCCGCTGCCTGCGACGAAGGTGAAAAAGTTGACAGTGACCGCGCAGCAGAGCCCGGCACGCAGTACCGGGTGCCGCCAGACGAAGGCCATCCCCTCCCGGGCGCGTCGAAGCAGTGAAGGAACCGCTGCTCCGTCCACGCCAGTTGGCGATTCACCGAGCGGGATCCGCCCTATCAGGACTGCGGACGCCATGTACGACAAGGCATCGACAACGACAGCGACGGGCGCGGTCAACGCTTGAACGAGAGCACCGCCGACCGCCGGTCCGGCCACGTGCGACACCGACCGACTGGCACTGAGCTTGCTGTTCGCCTCGACGTAGGACGAGCGGGGCACGAGGTGAACGAAGAAGGGCGGATAGGCGGTGCTGAAGAGCACCGCCGCGGCGCCGGTCAACAACGCCACGGCATACAACTGACCGAGGTTCACCACATCGAGCAGGTGCGCCACGGGGAGGCTGAGTAACACCGCACCGCGCACCAGATCGGCGAGAACCATCAGGCGGCGTTTGTGGACCCGACGGTCAACCCAAGCCCCCAGAATGATCGCGAGCAGATTCGGAGTCCAGATGAGCGCGGTCAGCCATGCCACCTGGTTGGCCGAGGCACTCAGCGCAGTTACGGCGATCAGCGGCAGCGCCAGTTCGGTGATCCGGTCGCCGAACTCCGAAATCGACTGCCCCGCCCAGAACCGGCGGAAGCGCCGGTCGCGCCACAGAGATATCGGGCCGCCCACCTCCGAGGTGCTCACCGGGTCCCGCCGGCCTGCTCGTCGTCCTGCTCCGGTAGGACATAGCGCATCAGCCGGACGCCGCGGCTGCCGGCCGGACGCTCGGCAGGTTCGCGTGTCACGTAAGGCGCAAGCACCCGCTCGATCCCGTCCTGGATCGCCGCAAGTTCTTCCGCTGAAACGACCACACGGGTGTTGGCCAGACCAGCAGCCCCCTGCCACAACGGGTCCAGGTTGGGCTCGACTTCGGCCACCCACCTGCTCGGCAGATCTCCATAGCGCACAAACATTTCCCGGGACAGTGCCCGCGCAGCCGACCTGCCCTCCTCGTCCTGCCGTGCCCCGAATCGGAATCCACGCGCTGCCGCCTCCCACCGCCGTTGCCGACGGTCCGCCCCGGCCTCGGCATCCCGGACCAGCCCGAAACCCGCCAGGTGCCGCAGATGCCAACTGGTCACCGAGGGAGTTGCTCCCACATGGGGCGCGAGTTGCGTGGCTGTCGCCGGCCCGTGCCGTTGGAGGCGGTCGAGGATCGCCAGTCTCACCGGATGTGCCAACGCCCGCATCGCATGCGGATCGGTGATCTCGATGTCGCCCAGCCGATTTCCGGAATCCATAACGTGAGAGTGTCCTCTCACATTATGTGAGAGTCAACTCTCACATTGAATGTGCTCACACTCGCCTTCGACCCCAGCCCGTACCGGGCCGGCGCCGCGAGCCGGTTCGGCGGGATTCGCGACAGCTTCAACCGCCCCAGCTGGAATGTGCCGATCTCATCGGCCCTCTCCAACGACCGCGTGAACGGGGTACTCGTCGTCCGTGTCGGCGGACGGCGCAGCCGCTCCAGCCCAGGTCCGGTCGGTTCCTCGGCGGACTTCCCGTACGTCTCGGCCCGATCACCAGCCAAGAACTCCACCGGTATCGGGCGGACCGTAGGCGGCCCCCGGCTGTGACCGACGGTCTTCCAGTGAACCCCGGCTCTGGGGCGATCACTGTGCTGACCAACCGTGATCGTTCTCAGCGTCAACGGCTGTGCCGGTGTTCCAGGCGCCGCCCATCGCATCCGATGCGAACTCGCGACGATTCGCGAATCGTCGTGGGCGGTGGTGACAACCAGCTTGCCGCTTCATCGCCTACCACAAGGCTCTGGGGCTGGATGACGGGCTGGACTACCACTTCTTCCGAAGGGCTCTACGCGCAGCCCCTGACTCGGATCGTCCAACTGGCGGTCGGCGACGTGCTCCACGCCGGAGAGGCCGCGCTTCTACCGGCGGTCAGCGGGTGGTGAATCCACCGTCGATCGCGAGGGCTGCGCCGGTGATGAACGAGGCGTCGTCGCTCAGCAGGAACGCCACGAACGGGGCGATCTCCTCGGGCCGGGCGATGCGGTTCACCGGGTGCATTGCCGAGATCTGCGCGACGGCCTCGTCGCTGGTCAGCATCGAGGTGCGGGCCAGCGGCGTGTCGACGCCGCCGGTGGTGATGGCGTTGATACGCACGCCCTGTTCGGCCACTTCGAGCGCGGTGGCCCGGGTCAGGCCCACGACCGCGTGCTTGGCGGCGACGTATGGGGCGACGCCGGGCAGCGCGACGACCCCCATGTTGGAGGCATTGTTGACGATCGCCCCACGGGTCTTGAGTACCTCCGGTATCTGGTGCTTGAGGCAGTTGAAGACGCTGGTGACGTTCTGTGTGATCTCGGCGTTCCAGGCGGCGCCGTCGATACTGGACACCGGGCCGGAGGCGTTGACAGAGCCGGCGTTGTTGAACGCCCCGTCCAGGCTGCCGAATTCGGAGAGCGCCGCCGTGACCAGTGCGGCGGCGTCGGCCTCGACGGAGACATCGGCGGGAACGAAGAGCGCCCGGCCACCCGTGGCCCGGATGCTCTCGGCAGCCCCTTCACCGATGTCCTTGCGGCGGGCGCCGATGACGACGGCGGCGCCTTCTGACGCGAGTTGCCGCGCGACGGCGAGGCCGATGCCGGAGGAGCCGCCGGTGACGACGAAGACCTTGGAGTTCAGACGGGAAGACATGGAGAGACCTTTCGGGGAGAGGCGGTACCAGTGGGGTCGGCTGGGCCCGGAGCACGACCACCTCCGTCAGACTGCAGTACGACGGCAGCCGAGTCTGGCGGGTATCGGACCTCACGTTGCGCCCGGTCACCCGCGGAAGCAGGCTGGGCGCCAGGACGACGAGGCCACGATGAGGGGCCTGACACTGGTGAGCTCGCATGTTCAACCATCGCCGGTGCATTCGCCGGCCAAGAACAAACGTCACTCTCTGCAGCCAACGGGAGGGGGCGGCAACCCGGGCAAGTCGTGACAGTTGAATACGACCCACCAGTAAACCGCCGCCACGATATGCCCGGTCGTTGATGCCCGCCGGGGTCTCCATGACGACTCGGAGCAATAGGTCATCACGGCTCGGCTGTAGCGCGGCACCTGGAGATACGGGTTCACAAGTCGCCTCCCTGACGCAGGACCCATGCACCGCGGCTCCGCGCCGGCCGCCGCCGCTCGATGCGGGCTGACCAGTCCCAAGGCCGGCGTCGTCCTCAATTTCCGCTTGGGAACGACGCGCAGCCGGTTTTCAGACGACCAGGACCCGGCGCCCGCGCGTGTGACCGGTCTGGCTGTCGATGTGCGCCGCCACGGCCTCGGCGAGCGTGTACGACTTCTCGACCGGGATGCGGAGCTTTCCCCGCGAGATGAGACCGACGGCCTCGGCGAGCGCTTCCGGCACGCTCCCGGCCACGCCGGAGAATCGGACACCGCACTCCGGCGCGGCGAGGTCGGCGATGGAGATCACCTTCTGCGGATCCCCGGTCAGCTCGACGAGCTCGCGGATCACGCCCGAGCCGGCCAGATCGAGAGCTGCGTCGACATGGCCGAGCCGCCGCACCCGCTCGACCCAGCCTTCGCCGTACGTCGTGGCGAGGGCACCCAGGCCGCGCAGGTAGTCCTGGTTCGCGGCTCCGGCCGTGCCGATCACCCCGATGCCGCGGTCGCGGGCGATCTGCAGCACCGCCGATCCGACCCCTCCGGACGCACCGCTGACCAGCAGCGTCTGCCCGGCCTGCACACCGACCTCGCGGATGACCCGCAGCGCGGTCTCCACCACGGAGGGGTACCCGGCCGCCTCTTCGAAGGTCAGTCCCTCGGGCATGCGGGCCCAGGCCGACAGCACGGCGAACTCGGCATAGGTGCTCGAGCCTTCGCCGAACACGTGGTCGCCGACCTCGACCCCTTCGACGCCCTGGCCGACCTCGTCCACCACCCCCGAGGCGTCCAGCCCGACTCCGGAGGGCAATTCGAGTGGATGGGCCTTCAGGATCTGGCCTTCGCGGATCCTCCAGTCGACGGGGTTCACGCCCGCCGCCCGCACGGCGATGCGTACCTGGCCGGGGCCCGCGTGGGGCTCCTCGGCGTCGACGAGTCGCAGGACGTCCGGACCGCCGAACTCGGCGAAGCTCACTCTCTTCATGCCGTCGACCATAACCCTAACGGTTAGTGTTTAACAACGGTTGCGTATTTGGGCCTGGTAGTGTTAGGGCATGACCGTGCCAACCGGGCGACGCGAACGCAAGAAGGCCGCGACCCGCCAGAAGATCGCCGACACCGCCCTGCGGCTCTTCCTGGAACGCGGGTACGACACGGTGGGCATCCGCGACGTGGCCGCCGAGGCCGATGTCGCCGTCACCACGGTCTTCTCCCACTTTGCCTCGAAAGAGGCCCTGGTGTTCGAGCAGGACCAAGACTTCGAGCAACGCCTCACGCAGGCGGTCACCAGTCGGGCACCGCACGAGCCGCTCATCCCCGCGCTGTGCCGGGAGATCCAGGCCCTGGTGCGACATTGCGCGGCGGACAGCGCCGCCCCGATCCGGCGCATGATCGACGAATCATCCGCCCTGCGCGAGTACGAGGAGTCGATGGGACTGCGCCATGCGGAGTCGCTGGCGACGGCCATCGCCGCCGATCCCGACCTGTCACAGACCACAACGTCCTGCCGGACGATCGCGAGGTTCGTGATCGACGCCTACTCCCTGGCCCGTGGCGCGGCCGATCCGCAGGCCGCGGTGGACGAGATCTTCCAGATGATCGAGGCCGCCTGGGCCGTCACCTGCCCCTCCGGAAATCCCGCCGGCACGGCCTGACCCTGGCCAGGACTCGGCCTCGCCCGGCGCCGTCCCGCCGAACCCCAACGGCAGAGCGAAAGCATCGGGAGCCGGTACGCCTCCGGCGACCACACTCGGTCGCCAGCAGGGCGGGTTCCACGGGGAATTGGCGACAGATGAACGGACGAACCCACCAGTACAAGGCCGTGTGCCTGACCGGCCGACATCAGCAGAGGAGAGGAAGCGCCGTCAACCTGCGCGCAGGTGCCCGTTGTCGCGGTCGGCCGGCCGCAACGACGGCTCGCCGTTCTGCCAGCAACCGAGCAGGTATGCGGCGGACATCGCGTCGATGCCGGTCCACGCCGTGGCGCCGAAAAGCACTTCCTCCGAGGCTGCGGGGTCCTGCTGCAACAGACCCCCCACCAGGTCGTGCAGCGCAATCATGTCGTGCACGGAGTCGGCTATCACGTGCTCGTCGAAGAAGTCGGTGGCCGAATCGCCGAGGCCGAGCCTGCGCATTCCGTCTGCGACGTTCTTGTTGGCAAGCGCCGAGGTCATCTCCGAGATCGCGAGTTGGCCCGCGACGGCTGCCCGCAACCGACGGTGCAGCCCGAACATCGAGACGATGTTGACCGTCGCCAGGATCGGCCCGGGAATCGCGTTCAGATGTGCTCCGTAGCGGCTGTCCAGGCCCAGCGCGTCCATGGTGTTCCGGTACAGCACTGCGTGAATCCGCTCGGCCCGTCCGCTGCCGAACTCGTCGAACTCGACCTCCAGAAGAGCGGCCTTGGCCTTCCCTGTCATGCGCGGGATGGCCCAGGCGTGGGGGTCGGCCTCCTTCAGCTGGTATGCGGACCGATGGACGAGGTAGTCCCGCAGTTCCTCCAGGGTGGCGTCCTCACGCAGGTAGCGCGACAACGGCGGGCCGGGCTGGTTGGCGATCCGTGTCAGAGCGGCCACGGCATCCAGGTCGTCCCGCCCTCCCGGAACGCTGAATCGGTCACGTAGCGCAGTCTCGAACTTCTGCTCCAGTCGGCCCCGTAGGTCGAGTAACGAGGGCTGCCACTCCCAGCGGTCGTCCACCCCCGAGAACCCGCGGTAGTGCAGCTCGTAGCACACGTACAGGGCGAGGTGGAGATCGTCATCGGCCACCGGGTCGCCGCCGCCGACGACGGGGGGAATCGGGAAGGGGCCCGGCTCGTCCATCAGCGCCTGGAAGAGCGTCTCCGTGACCGGTCCCCGAGGCTCCGGGAGCGCCGCGACCCCGTGCTCCGACGTCTCCGAATCCCGTGCGTCAGCAGCCATTTCAGCCTCCACGTTCCGCCGTCTCTGTCTCCATCGACGGTAGAGTGGAGCCCCCTGCCCATCAATACCTCCCGCTACCGAGCCCGTTCGTTGCGTACCCGGGGCCTGAGCGCCGGGCATCGCCGCCGGGCTATCTTCTCCGGTATGGAGCCGCTCGCATTCGACTACGAGGATTTGCACCTGCGCGTGGACCGGGGGGTGTTCGAGCTGTTCAACCTAGGCACCGCCGAACACACGTTCCGGGTTCCGTTGCGCTGGCTCGGGGCTTTGGTGCACTACAAGAAGCCGGGCAAACCCGGCCAGTTGTTCTTCGGTGTCGTGCGCGATCCGAACGCCGCACTGTACGGCACCGACCGGCTCGCCTTCAGGTTTGCCAGTTCGCCCGCGGTCCAGGTGCCGCCCGGCGACGAGCCCTTGTTCCGGGGGTACTTCACCGAAGTGGCCGCGCTCGCCGACCGGCGCGTGGTCTGACGTGGAATCAGTCCTGCCCCGCCCGGTGGCAGGAGGGTGATGCCGCCCTCCTCCCCGCCGGCTGTTCGGCCGCCCTCTGACGCATCGCCGGGCCGGGAAGCGGGCCTGTTCTTCCGGAAGGGTGGTGCTGGGGCGAGGGCGACGGGACCATGGGGCAGCGGATGGTATTCCCAGGCCGCGATCCGTGCGCGGGGTACGGGGAACGAGCGGAGGAGGAACCATGCGCACGTATACCAGTGTGCTTGTCGGCAATCTTGTCTTCGCCACGATCTGCTGTTTTCCGGGCCCGTTTGCGCTCCTCCTGGGATACATCGCCTGGCGTGAGGGGGAGGACTGGGCCTGGCTCGCGCTCGTCGGCGGAGTGGTCTACTCGGCCGTCATCCCTGTCGTGGCCTTCACGACCGCACGGAGGGAATTTCCCCGGGTCACGCGCAGGGACCGGGTCACGGACACGCGTGTCTCCTACGGGGACGACTCCTTCGTGGTGTGTGCGCCGCGGTCCGGAACAGGCCCGGCGGAGGCCCGTTTGGTACGGGCGGACGTCCTTGAGGCGTCATTCGTGCGGTACGACCCCGATGGCGAGGCGACGTTCACGGCCTACTACGGCAACTACGCCCCTGACGAGTTCACACCGTTGATCAGGATGAGACTGCGGGTGCACGACGTCGAGGAGGCCGACGGGGCCGATGGGGCTGCCGGGTTCGAGATCACGGACGAGTGGCGGGTGCCGTCCCTGTGCCTGTCGGCGGTCACGGCGGGCCGCCTGGTCGTCCTGGTCGCCCCGGCGGCTCCCGCCAGTCCGGGCGATCCGGAGGTCCCCGGAAAAGTCACCCCCCAGTGGCCGCGCAGTGCCCTGCTGGCGGGCACGAGAACCTGCCGGGTGATCGGCCTCGACGGTCGGACGACCGATGTGACCCGGCGGTGCGGTCGCCAGTTGCGGCAGATGCGGATCTCGCGGGAGGTCGGAGGCGTCGAGATGGTCGGCGACACGATCGACCTCCGGCGCCTGGACGGGCACACGGCGGCGCGGTACACCGTGTTGGCCGACCGGGACCGCGCCCTCCCCGAGGAGCGGGCGCCGGTGACCGAGCAGGGCGAAGAGGCCCGGTGGATCGTGGACCACCTGCCGGGTGAGCCAGGAGGGTTCGGCTCGGTCGGCCGAGGGTGGTCGCGCCGCGGTGGTCATCTGGTGCGTGCCCGGTTCCTGGAGATGCGTGGCACGAACACCTTTCAGGACCACGGCCCGGTACTGGACACGGTGCTGCGCATCCATCCGGCGGACGCCATGCCCCCGTTCGACGCCGCCCGGCGGCTGACGGTGCCGATGAACTACCTGACGGTTCTGCACCGCACCAGGGAGGTGGTCTTCAGTGTCAGCCCGAGCGGCAGGTCGTACGTGATCGACTGGGCCCGCACCAACCTGCTCGCGGGCGTCACCGCGGCCACGGTCATCGCCCCCGACGGCCAGGAACTCCCCGTGACCGGCTGCCCCGACGTCATCTGGTCCTTGATGAACCTGCTGGCCTCCCACGCCCTCTCGAACCCGGCCCCTGTCCTGGACCTCCGCCAGCGCCGGATGAGCGCGGTGGCGGGGACACTGATGGAAGTGGTGCGGGGCGGAAAGACGGAGATGAAAGCGGTCGGGCCCAACACGTGATGCAGAAGGCTGTGATCCGGGCATTTCGATGGCATGCGTGGGGTGTTGAGGGCTGAGTCCGGGTGGTTCGTTCCGCTCCCGTGCCACAGGAACTCCGAGTCGGCGCGGCGCCCGCAGTGTGACGGCGTTGTCCCGCCCCTCACGGTGGTTTCTGCTGCGCGAGGTGCCGTCAGCCGGGGCTGCCGGCCCACAGCCGCACGCGGAGCGGGTCGCCGCCGCAGGGCGGACGGCCGGCCTTCGGGCGGATCAACCTGCCGACGATCAAGGGGAGTTCGCCATCGTCGTCGATCCGGGCCGGCGGGCGGTGAGCCGGGACGAGGGCGGTGTCGGCTGGTTCCTGGTGTGTGCGGGTTCGTTTGAGGTGGTGGCAGTGGCGGCGACGATCCGGCGTCGCCGCCGTCGGCGGGACCAGTGCGGGGCGTGGGAGTTTCCTGTAGCCGGCCGTCGCTCGTTGCCCGCTTGGTCAGGATGCGTTCGCGGGCAGTGGTCTGCCCAGCAGGAAGGCGCGCAGCAGTGCGGTGTAGAGGCGCGGCCGGCCGCGGGAGATGGCGTGACCGGCACCTTCGACGGTCACGAGCCGGGAGTCCGGGAGGGTGCGCCGGTACTCATCGGTGACCGCGGGTTTGATGAAGTCGCACTCGCCCCGCAGGACGAGAGAGGGGACGTGCGCCGTACGCAGGTTCGGCCGGGGGTCGGGGATCCGTTCGAAGTCCTTGCGGAGGAGCTGGTTGCTGTAGAAGCCCTGAGGGTTGTGGTGCGCCGCGGCGGGCGGTGTGCCCTGGCACGAGGTGCTGTCCTTGCCCGTCAGGGCGACCTCGTGCATCCACTGATCGACCTCGCGGTCGCCGACCAGGGCGTGCGCGGCACCGGGGTTGACATCCAGCAGCAGGCTCGCGGCTGCCATCCGGGGCGCGCTGTTCAGCTTTTCGAGCCGGGCCTCCTGGGACTTCGTGAGCCGGCCCCAGGGTTCGCCTGCCGTGGCGCCGGGGTACTCGTGGCCCCAGAGCGCGCCCGGCGAGGTGAACACCGCCTTGGCCACGTGCCGACTGTGGGCCGCCAGATACTGGGCCGTGAGCGACCCTCCCCACGACTGGCCGACGATGACGATCCGGTCCGCGCCCAGCGTACGGCGGATCGCGTCGAGGTCGGCCACCTGGCGGGCGACCGTGTATCCGGTGACGTCCCGCAGCCTGGTGGAGCGCCCCGATCCGAGTTGGTCGTAGGCGTAGACGTCGAAGCCGTCCGCCGCGAGTTCCCGGCCGCCGGTCGGAATGCCCTCGGAGGGTGTGCCGGGGCCGCCGTGCAGGAAGATCACCGGCGTCGGCCTGGCCGTGCCGACGGCGGGGGCGTGGACGTATGCGATGCGCGAGCCGGTCGGCAGCTTCCAGAATCTGACGCCCGGTGGGGCGGGCGCCGCCGCGGAGGTCGGCAGGGGACGGAACACGGTGACGGCGGCGAGTACCGCCACGGCGACGGTCAGCCCGCCCGCGAAGAGGACAGCTGCCCGCCGTCCCGCGCCGAGCAGGGCGAACCCGGCGCGACCGAGCAACCAGCCGACGACGGCTCCGGATGCGAGACAGGCGAAAGCGAACACCGGAACGCTCGTGGTGACGAACGCCGTGATGAGGAATCCGGCCGCCGCGGCGACGGACGCCAAGGGCAGTGAGAGCAGGAGAAGAGCGCCGCCGAAGACGCGGCGGGGAAGTGTGTGCGCCATACGGACAAGGCTAGGAACGCGCTCTGCGCGTTCCTTCCCGCTGCGGGACGATCCCGGAGCGGGAGGTCACCGCCGTGCGGCGGGGCCCTCACCCCGCCGCACGGCGGGGTCGGGAACGGCGTACGACGGGGTCGGGGACGGCGGACAGGCCACGGGTGCCCGTGCCCGCGGTTCAGCGTGTGCCGGGCCGGATCAGACCGGTCTCGTACGCCGCGATCGTCGCCTGGACCCGGTCCCGTACGCCGAGTTTGCCGAGGATCACGGAGACGTGGTCCTTCACCGTGGGCGCGCTGATGTCCAGCGCCGCCGCGACCTCCGCGTTGGACAGCCCGCGCGCGACCTGCCGGAGCACCTCGGTCTCGCGTGGGGTGAGCCGGCCGAGCCGGGTTGTGCCGGACGGGTCGGGCGCCTGGGCGAACCGGTCGATCAGCCTTCTGGTCACTGCCGGGTCGAGCAGCGCGGCCCCGGCCTCGACCACCCGTACCGCGTCGATGACCCGCTCCGGTTCGGCGTCCTTCAGCAGGAAACCGGCGGCTCCGGCGCGCAGGGCGGCGAACAGGTACTCGTCGAGGTCGAACGTGGTGAGCACGAGGACACGGGTACCCGGATTGCGCGCGGTGATCGCGGCGGTCGCCGCCAGGCCGCCGGCGCCCGGCATCCGGATGTCCATCAGCGCGACGTCCGGCCGCAGCGACAGCGCGAGTTCGACGGCGGCCTCACCGTCCGCTGCCTGCCCGACGACGCAGAGGTCGGGTTCCGCGTCGATGATCGCCGCGATCCCGGCACGTACGACGGCCTGGTCGTCCGCGATGGTCACCCTGATCGCGATGGGAACACCTCCGGCAGCCACACCCGTACCGCACCGCGGCCGGTCGTCGACAGGGTACCGCCGGTGGCATCGGCCATCGCGCGCAACCGCCGCAGCACGCCCGGGTCGGCGGGGGCGGGACCGGAGAGCTCGACCCCGTTGTCGAGGCTGCGCACGGTGAGTGTCACCCCCGGGGTCATCAGCGCCGCGGCTATCCGGTACGCGGAGACCTCCACGACGGCGGGTGCCGGACGGCGCGAGCCGGTGTAGCGGACGGCGGTGCCGTACCGGGTGGCCAGCGCCGCGATCCCGGCCACGGTGGGCGGCGGGGTGTCCCCGCTGTCCCGGCCCCGCAGTCCGGTGAGCAGTTCCCGCAACGCCGTGAGGCCGGCCCGGGCCTCGTCCCGTACAGACTCCAACTGGCCGGCCTCGGCGGCGGCGACCACAGCCCGCGCGTGCCGCTGCGCCGTGCGCCGCAGCCCTTCGGCGATCCGTCGGCGCTGGTCGCGCACCGCGGCGTCGGCGTCCCGGTCGAGCCGTTCCCGTCGCCGGGCGCCGGCGGCCCGCAGCCGGTCCCGGCGACGGGCCGTGAACCGCCCGAGCGACCAGACGGCGAACGCGGGGAGGGACAGCATGCCGGTCAGTACCGCCCAGGCCGCCGCCCGGTTGCCGGTGATGCCGCTGCCGCCGGCGAGCACGAGACCGCCCACGGAGGCCACCGCGAGGGGCGCGAGCCGGCTGCGACGGCCGGGCAGATACGCTCCGGCGCTGTACGCGAGCGTCAACTCGACCCACCAGTACACCAGGAAGATGTCGCTGACCGGTGGCTGTGTCCAGTCGGCCGGATCGCAGGCCAGCCACAGCACGAGGGCCAGCAGCACCGCCGCCAGTGCGCGTCCGGGCAGACGTGAACGCCACCCCAGTGGCACGGCGTGCAGCCCCGACAGCAGGACCGTCGGCACCGCGGGCAGCAAGCCGCGGAAGGAGGCCGGTACGTCGGCCGACAGCAGGCTCGCGCCGAGTGAGAGGGCGATCGCGAGGACCACCAACGCCCAGTCGAGGGCGGTGGGTCCGCGCCAGCGGGGCCACCGGCGTGCGACAGGTGACGCGGCCGACGGCAGCCGTGCCCGTACGGTCCAGCCGGAGCCTTCCGGCCCCGACCACAGCGTTCCGCCCGCCGCGTCGACCACGGTTCGCAGTCCCGCGAGGCCGTGCCCGGTCCCGAGGCCGGACACGGCGACCGTACCGCCGTCGTCGGTGATGGTGACGGTCAGCCCGGACCCTCCGGTGGACCGGTCGGGTCCGTCGGACCTCACGGGCTTCTCGGATCTCTCGGACCTGTCGGTCCCGCCGCACTGGTCGGCCCCCTCCACGCGTACGCGCACCGCCGCCCCGTGGGCGTACCGGGCCGCGTTGGTCAGGGCCTCGCGGACCACGCGGTAGGCCGCCTCTGTGCTGCTCCCGGGTGCCGCGTCCACCGTGCGCCGGTAGTCCGCCCCCTGTTCGGCGGCCAGCGCGTCGATGTCGGCGAGGGCGGCCACTGCGGAGCGCTCGCCCAGTCCCGTGAGGCGGTCCAGTTCGTGCATGGCCTGCCGACCCGCGTCGATCGCGTGCCGGAGCGCCTCGGCGGTCCGCTCCCGGTCGGGGAGCCGGAGCGCGGCGCCGGCGGACACCACGATCCCGGTCAGCCGGTGCGCGGCCACGTCGTGCAGCTCCGCTGCCAGCCGGTCTCGCTCGGCGAGCGCCGCGAACCGGGGCACCGCGGAGGCGCCGGCCCGGTACGCGACCAGGGCGGACCGGTAGGCCCGCGTGCGTCGGCGGGAGCGTCCCGTCGCCCAAGCGACCGCCGCGCCCCCGCCCGTCAGCAGTGCGACGCCCGCCACGTAGTGCGGCGGCTCGCCGAGCGCAGCGGCGGCACCGGCGGCGACCACGGTGACGGTGAGCGCTCCCGCGAGTGCGGGCCCGGCGGTCCGGTGCACGGCCAATGAGTGGAGCGCGATGAGCACGGCGACCGGCGCGGCCACCGCGGCCGCCATCGCGGCCTTGCCGAAGGGCAGGGCCACCAGCGTCGAGGCCAGGACGAGCACCGGAAGCGCCAACTCGCGCCATCCGGACCGACGGTCCGTCACCGCCCCCGCAGGCGGACCGTCCGCCACTGCCTCCGTGAACCGGCTCATCGCCGGAACGTACCTCCTGCACGCCGCCTCTCGGTAGCGGTGACGAGCCCATGGCTCTCCCGACCGGCAGCGAGGTCGCTCGTCCTTCTCCGCGAGGGGAATCCGGTGAGGGTGCATCCGTTCATCGAGGGGGAGAAGCAAGCAGGTCGGAGCGTCGGACGGACGGGTGAACCGATGAAGGTCCCGCGGACCGCCTGCCGGGTCCGTCGTCCCGGCGGAGCAGGTTCCGGCGCAGCGCGGGATGCCGGGTCGGCCGGGCATCGTCCGGCGGCAGGCGTCGGCCTTCGCACGGCTCGTCCCGTCGTCGTGGGACGTATACGGGTGCTGGCCGCGCCGGCCGCGGGCGGATCAGGCGCCCCTAAAGGCTGTCCCGTAATCCCTGGCGGGCGTGCGACGACAGCTACGGCACCTCGCCGCGTTGTCGGAACGCCCGAATACATCCAGTAGGAGGGCGTCCCTCCGCCTTGCGATGCACCGCATCTGACGCCGCACGCTGATCCACCAAGGATTACGGGACAGCCCTTACTAAGGAGAGATCGGCTGTACGCCGGTCCGGTGGCCGTCGGTGCCCAAGAGGTGGCCCATACGCTTGACGGTGCGCAGGCCGACGATACGGTCGGTGACGGTCAGCGTGGGAAGGCGGGCGCAGAGCGCGGTCTCACGGCGCTGGATGTCGGCGACGTCGTGGACCCAAAGGGTGGCCAGGACATTGGCCGGACCGGTGACGCCTGCGACGAGGCGGCACTCGGTGAGGGCGGCCAGGTTTCGGTGTACGGCGCCCATGTCACGGGCCGGTGCGTGGGCGAGCAGCGTGACCGGGACCGGGTGGCCGGCCAGCGGGGTGGCGAGGTCGCAGCGGAAGGCGAGCACTCCCGCGTCCGTGAGGCGGCGCAGTCTGCGGCGGACGGTGGCGGGGCTGCTGCCGGTGCGTTCGGCCAGCTCGGCCAGGGCGAGGCGGCCGTCGTGGACCAGCTCGTCGAGCAGAGCACGGTCGACGGTGTCGAGTTCGAGGGTGCGGACCTGATCGGCCGCCGCGGAGACGGAGTTGACGAGCGCGGAGAGCTGGGCGGGATCCAGGGAACGCAGCCGCCAGCGGCTCCCCTCGACGTACAGGGAGGTGGCGACAAGACACCCGACCGAGGCGATTCCGGGCAGTCGGTCCAGCGTCTCCGTCACGAAGTGACCGAGCGAGGCGAGGTCCGGGGCGAGGACGTCGAGGAGCAGGTCGGCGCTGCCGGGCGCGGTCACCTCGATCGTGGCGGCCTCCGGGAGCACGCTGAGCTCGGCGATCAGCCGGGACCGCGCTCCGGGCCGGCAGCGCAGCAGCACGAAGGCGGTGCACCGGCTGTGCGTGAACTCCCGGCCCGGCACCGCGTACACCCAGGCGAGCCCGGCATCGGAAAGCCGCTCCCAGCGGCGCGCCAGTGTGCTCGCGGTGACGCCGAGGAGAGGAGCCAGCTCGGACCAGGACGCGCGGGGGCGCAGCTGCAGGGCGTTCACGAGAGCGAGGTCGAGCTCGCTGGCGGTGACCGTTTCTTGTGCCATGCCGGGTTGCCTCTCGGATCATGCCGTGACCGATTCCCGGTCGCATCGTGACCGTTTCTCGCATCGGCGCGCTCTGAGCGCACGAATCCTTCGATCTGCGCGGTCATTCGCGCCCGGACCCGCACAGTAGCCACCACTTCCGGTTCCGGCCACCGGGCTTCGGCCACCGGATGAGGTGAGGCTTTGTCCACGCGCACAGCGGAACTCCGGCTACGAGCGGAGAGTTCAGGCCCCGGCATGCTCCCGGCGATGGCGGTCGTCGTGCTGTTCAGCGGCATCGTGCAGGGCTATCTGACGCCGCTGCTGCCCGAGCTGGGGCGGCAGCTGCACATCGGTGGCGTCGGCCAGAACAACATCTATCTGCTCTCCCAGCTGGCCTTCGCCGTGATGACCCCGCTGCTGTCGAGGCTCGGCGACCTCTACGGACACCGCAGGCTGCTCCGTGCGGCACTGGCGATGGTGGCGGGCGGCTCGCTGCTGATGGCCGCGTGGCCGACGGCGGTGACGCTCGCCGTCGGGGTGGTGCTGCAGGGTGCACTGGTCGGGTTCTTCCCGTTGCTCGTCGGGATCCTGCGGTCCCGGGCGCCCGAGCGGAACCGCGCCGGTATCTCGCTCCTGGTCGGCGTGCTTCTGATCTCCATCGGGGTGGGCGGCCTGGTCGCGGGCGTGCTCAGCGAGCGCCACGCGGCGGCGGGGCTGTGGACGGCCGTGCCGGTCGCGGTCCTCGCCGTGGCCGCCGGAGCTGTGCTGCCCGACAGCGACGTGCCGCGGGGCGGGCGCTTCCACTTCGGGGCGGCGGCCCTGCTGACCGCGGGCCTCGTGGCGTTGGTCCTGGTCCTCGCGCAGGGCAGCTCCTGGGGATGGGCCTCACCCCGGACGCTCGGCGTGGCGGCGGCGGTCCCCGTCCTGCTCGCGGCCTGGGTAGCGGTCGAGCGGAGATCCACGCATCCGCTGGTGAGTGTGCGGATGCTGAGCAATCCGCGACTCGCGGTGATCAGCGGCTACACCTTCTGCGCCGCCTTCGGCACGATCGGTTTCCTCGGCGCCAACGCCCTCTTCCTGGGCGCCTCCCCGACGGAGACGGGCTACGGAATGGGGATGGGACCGCAGACGATCGCCACCATCTCCCTGGCCATGGTGATCGCCGGGTTCGCGGGGTCGACGCTGACGCCCCGGCTCACCCACCGGGTGGGCGACCGCGCGGTGCTTGCCTCCGGAGGCTGCCTCATCGCGCTCGGCTTCGCCGGGATGGCACTCTTCCACGACACCCTCGCGCAGTACCTGGCCTCCGCGCTCGTCGTCGGGTTCGCGACCGGGCTCTTCGAGTCGATCACGCGCACCCTGTCCGCCGAGGCCGTCGTGGAGGACGAGACCGCGCTCGCCGTCGGCCTCAACGAACTGGCCCTGTCACTGGGCGCGGCCATCGGCGCCGCCGTGATCGGCGCGTTCTTCGCCGCGCACGCGTCGCGCGGCACCGGGCTCATCGGGGAGTCCGGCTTTCTGTGGAGCTGGGGCGCGTGTGCGTGCGTCGCGCTGTCGGGCACGGTCCTCGCCCTCCGTTACCGCGAGCCCCGAGCGGCGGGCACACCACTCGTACGACCGTCCGAGCACGTGACGGAGAGCGGAGGACCGGCATGACCGGCGGCGCACACGGCGACCTCGACGAGGCGCGGCACGCGGTGGCCTCCACCGTACGTTTCTGGGGCGACCGGCTCGTCGGTCTGAGCCACAGCCTGCACGACGAGCCCGAGACCGCCCTCCACGAGCACCGCTCGGCCGCGAAGATCGCGGAACTCCTCGTGGAGGCCGGGTTCGAGGTCTCGCGGGGAGTCGGCGAGCTGCCCACGGCACTGGTCGCCTCCCACGGCACCGGGGAGCTCGTGCTCGGGCTCTGCGCCGAGTACGACGCACTGCCGGGCATCGGGCACGCCTGCGGGCACAACGTCAACGGCGCGGCGGCGGTCGGCGCCGCCCTCGGGCTCGCCGCCGCCGCGGACGAACTCGGCCTGACCGTCAAGCTGATCGGCACCCCGGCCGAGGAGGACATCGGCGGCAAGGCACTGCTCCTGAAGGCGGGGGTCTTCGACGACGTCGCCGCGGCGATGATGGTGCACGCCGCCCCGGACGACAGCGTCGGCGCCTCCTCACTGGCCATCGGCGCCTGGGATCTCACGTACACCGGTACGCCCGCGCACGCTGCGGTCGCCCCATGGGAAGGTGTCAACGCCCTCGATGCGATGGCCCTCGCCCACACCGCGATCGGGCTGCTGCGCCAGCAACTGCCGCCCGGCGCTCTGGTGCACGGCATCGTCACGGAGGGCGGCCAGGCCGTGAACGTCATCCCCGCACGCACCCGCGCCCGCTACGAGGTCCGGGCCCCTTCCCTGGAACTGCTCTCCGAGGTGCGTGAGCGGGTGCGGGCCTGCTTCGAAGCGGGCGCTCTGGCCACGGGTGCCGCGCTCGAACTACGCCCGCACGGGCAGGATTTCGCCGAGCTGCGACAGGACCCGTACATGACGGAGGCGTACGTCAGGGCGGCCCGTGGGCTCGGCCGCACCGTGACGTCCCGGCAGGGCGAGACCCTGGCCTCGACGGACATGGGCAACGTCTCCCGTCTCCTGCCCGCGATCCACCCCACGATCGGGTACGACACCGCAGGCGCCCGGCAGCACACCCCCGAGTTCACCGCCCACGGCAAGAGCCCCGGCGCCGACCGGGCGGTGCTCGACGGCGCGACCGCCCTCGCCCTGGTGGGCGCCGACCTCGCCGCGTCCGCCGAACAGCGCCGTCGGCTCCTCGCGGGGCTCGCCGAACGGCGGGCAGGAAGGTGACGGCCGAAGAACAGCCCGGGGCCGGCGCCGGTCGGGAGGGCGACCCGGACGAAGACCCACGACGACTCGGCGCAGGACCGTGACTTCGTTTCCTGCGAGGTGGACGCGGTCGCCCTGCGCGCCGGTGTGGAGCCGTGCGCGGTGGTGCAGGCCAGACGGGGACGCGCAGGCCGTGGCGCGCCAAGGCGGCCACGGCGTCCAGGCCGGGACACGCAGGCCCTTGCGGTGCGTCAGGGTGGCCACGGCGTCCAGGTCGGGACACACAGGCCCTCGCGACGCCTCAGCCGGCGGACCGACCCGACATCCCGGCACTCGCGTATACGCGGCTCGCGAACTCGGCGATCTGTTCGTCGCTCAGATTCTTCGCAAGATCGGCCTCTGTGATCATGCCGACCAGACGGTGGCCGCTCTGGACGTCGATCACCGGCAACCGCTTGATCTGGTGCTCCTCCATGGACGTCAGGACGTCGGAGGCGTCCGCTTCGGCGTCGATCCAGTGCACCTTGGCGTTGAGCGATCCGGCCTGCACGGTTGCCGGGTCGACTCCCTCGGCGCAGCATTTGACGACGATGTCACGGTCGGTGATCAAGCCTGTGAGCTTGTTGTTGTCGCCGCAGATGGGCAGGCAACCGACGCCCAGATCGCGCATCATCTTCGCCACGTCGAACAGCGACTGGTGCGCACCGACGCACTGCACGCCACCGGACATGATGTCTCGTGCTCGCAGCTTCTCAGCCATGATGTCCTCCCGTTCTCGACAGCTTTGTGCCCTCCGTCATCGATCACAACACGAATGGCTCAGCACCGCTCCCCGGAAGAGTCGGCACGACAGGGACCCCCGGGCCCGCTCCGATCGCGCCCGGGGCCAGGCGCTCGTACAATGCCTCCGGTGCCTGCGGCCGTGTCTTCGGCCCGCCGACTCTGCGGTGCCGTCAGCATGCGGAGCGGCGACTGCTACGGCTCCAGATGACTGAATCCCACTTCGAAGCGCTCGACCGAGACAACCCGTTGGCCTTCCCTGTGCGCGACTTCCTCGCGGAGCCGGGTTGTCCTTGCCTCTCCGGCCCGCATGGTCTGCTCGTCATCCCACAAGGTCAGTGAGGTGGCCTTCCCGGAGGCCCGGTCGATGAGGTAGTACACGCCCCGGAAGCCGGGAACCTCCTGGACCTGCTGGAGCGTGGCTTCCCAGTTCGCGCTCAGGGCTCCCTGCGCGGGAACCGGTGATCCCTCATAGGTGCTCAGCCTCGCGAACATCGCTGTCACCCCTTCCTGGCCGGCTGCCGGTCGAGGACAGGCAGCTTCAGGTTCAGCGTGCTCCGGCACGACGCGCGACGCATGCCGAGCGGCCGTCCCGTCCATCCATTGGCTCGGTGGGACCGGTCCGCCCGGCGCCGGACGCGCGCCGGGCGGCCATCTGGTGGAGATGCGCCGAACGCCGTTGCAGCCTCCACGGAGATCCGCAGGCCGGCGCACCGGCGCGCCCGGCCCGGCGGTCAGCCGGTCTGTGTGCTGCGGGCGTACGGCGTGAACAGCAGCGACCAGTTGCCGACCGCGGTCCGGGCTTGTACCGCCCCCTGCCTGCGCAGCGTCCCATCCTCGTCATCGGGGGTCGCTTCGTCGGGCCGGAGTCCGGTCGGTCCGGTCTGCGTGGCGGGCTCTCGGGATCCGGTCCGAGTGCGGTCGGGGCCGCTGTGGGCCGGTTCCTCCGTTGCCGCGTCGAGCAGGTACAGCAGGTGTCCGTGTGCGGAGCCTGCGTCCCCTGCTTCCAGCGTTTGCGTGGTGAAGGTGCGCTGCTCGTCACGCGACACCAGGTCCGAGCTTTCCACAGCGGCTTGGACGAGTTGGGCCCAGTAGTGCTCGTCATGGGCACCTGTGCGCTGGCGCATGTGTTGCGCGGCGTACCGTGCCATGGCCCCTGCGTCGTCGATCAGGGGGGAGAGCACCTGGTCGGAGGTGAAATCGAAGCCGAACCACAGGCGGCGGCCGTCGAGGACCAGCGACTCGATACCGCCGACGACGGCGATGCGGCCGGGCAGCCCGTGGGCCGGATCCGCCACGTCATCTCCCGGTGTGCCCGCTGACGTTCCGCTGTCTGCCATGGTGGGTCCCTCTTCCGTGGTGTCGCGCTTGCGTTACTGCCGGAGTGTCTATCGCAGGGCACTGACATCGAGCACGCGGTCTGCGGCCCGCGGTCTGCGGCTCGCGGTCCGCGAGCCGCTGTTCCGCAGTCCTGTTGCGGGTCCGGCTCAGCCGAGGGGCCGCCCGTCGGGCCGTTCGAGCTGGAGGCCGTCTCGGGCGCGCGTTTCCGTCTTACGGGCCATCAGGAGCTGATCACACCCCCTGCGGGAAGGGCGACCCTCGACATCACCAAGGTTTATTTCCAGCCAACCCATCCGAGAAGGGGGCCGATTTTCGACTATTAATTAGGTTAGGCTAACCTCGCTCGGGTGATCGTGACTGCACCCGACCGAGAAGACACCCCACGGCCTCCCCGCACCGTGGCCGACGACCCCGGCGCGTCCGCCGAGGGCACCGATGTTCCGCCCGGCCTCGCCGCGACGGGCATCACGGTCGCCTACGACGGCGTCGACGTCGTACACGGGGCGGACCTCCGTCTTCCGCGAGGGCGGGTCACCGCACTCATCGGCCCGAACGGCAGCGGAAAGTCCACCCTGTTGCGTGCCGTCGCCCGCCTGCACCGGGCCCGCGCCGGCAGGGTGACCGTCGCCGTCGAGGGCGAGGACCCGATCGACGCCCTCGCTCTCTCCCGTACGGATTTCGCCCGGCGCATCACACTGCTCGCGCAGAGCCGCACGACTCCGGCCGGTCTCAGCGTCCGCGAGGTGGTCGGCTTCGGGAGGCACCCGTACCGCAGCCGGCTGAGAGGGAGCGACCCGAATGGTGCGCGGTTCGTCGAGCACGCCCTGGCCGTCACGAACGTCGCCGAACTCGCCGACCGCGGCGTCGAGAGCCTCTCCGGAGGCCAGCTCCAACGCGTCTGGTTCGCCTGCTGCCTGGCACAGGACACCGAAGTGCTGCTCCTCGACGAACCGACGACCTACCTCGACCTGCGCTACCAGGTGGAGATCCTGGACCTCGTCCGGGAACTCGCCGACACACACGGCGTGACCATCGGCGTCGTCCTGCACGACCTGGACCAGGCCGCCGCGGTGGCGGACCAGGTCGTCCTGCTGTCCTCGGGGCGCGTCGCCGCCGCCGGGACTCCGGCCCAGGTGTACGACCCTCAACTGCTGACCGATACCTACGGCATCCGTATCGAGGTCGAACCCGACCCCGCTACGGGCACCCCCCGCACCCGCGCGGTGGGAAGACACCACCTTCGGCTCGAAAGGCCCTGAAACACCTCATGACGACCAAGCACTGGGCATGGCCCGTGATTGCCGGGACCGCCGCGATCACCCTTGTCGGCTGCGGCACCTCCGAGGCGCCCAAGAAGGACTCCGCCTCGGCCTCCGCGCTGACGGTCACCGACGCACGCGGCAAGAAGGTGACGCTCGACGGGCCGGCCAAGCGCGTGGTGGGCACCGAATGGAACGTCGTCGAATCGCTCGTGACCCTGGGCGTCGACCCGGTCGGCGTCGCCGACGTGAAGGGCTACAAGGCCTACGACACCGCGGTGCCGCTGACCGGCGGTGTCAAGGACATAGGCACCCGCGGCGAGCCCAGCGTCGACACGGTCGCCGCCCTCAAGCCCGACCTCATCGTCGCGACGGACGACCTGCCGGCCTCCGCCATCAAGCAGCTCTCCAAGGTGGCCCCCCTCATCGTGGCGCGGGCGGCGGACGCCAGTCGGCAGATCGACCAGATGACCGACAACGTGAACCTCATCGCCAAGGCCACCGGAACCGAGGACAAGGCCAGGACCGAGATCGCCGCCTTCCGCGAGAAGATCGCCGACGGCAGGAAGGAACTCGCCGCCGCCGGACTCGACGGCGAAGAGGTCGCCTTCGCCGACGGATGGAAGGAAGGAAGCCAGGTCTCGGTGCGCCCCTTCGTGAAGGGCTCGCTGATCACCGACATCAACACCGAACTCGGCCTGGTCAGCCCCTGGACCATGAAGGGCGACAGGGGCTACGGCCTGGCGGCGACGGACGTGGAGGGTCTCACCAAGGTCGGCGACGCCCAGTTCGTCTACATCACCAACACCGCCGACAACGGGGACCCGTTCGCCGACGGACTCAAGGACAACGCGGTGTGGAAGTCGCTGCCCTTCGTCAAGAAGGACAACGTCCACCGACTCCCGGACGGCATCTGGATGTTCGGTGGCACGGCATCGATGACGCAGTACATCGACGCACTTGTGGACGCACTGACCAAGTGAACGTGAGCATCCACACGACGAAGGCCGCAGCCGCGCCGTCGAGCACCCCGGCAGAGGAAACTCCCTCCGCCGGGGCCGGCCGGCCGGCCCGCCGCGGCTCTCTTGCCCTTCTCGCACTCGGGGCGCTCCTCGCGTTGCTCGCCCTCGCGGTCGTGCACATCGGCCAGGGCACGGCGGCCGTCGGACCGCAGGCCCTCTGGCGCGCCTTCACCACCCTGTGGACCGACGGCGACGGTTCGGGCTCGGCGGACGCCGTCCTCGTGGCCTCGCGGCTGCCGCGGCTCGCCGCCGGGCTGGTCGTCGGCTGCACACTGGGCGCGGCCGGAGCCGTACTGCAATCGGTGGCACGCAACGTCCTGGCCTCGCCCGACACGCTCGCCGTGAACGCCGGCGCCTACCTCGCGGTCGTCGCCGTCGCCGCGTTCGGCATCACCCTGCCCGCACTCCCGGCCGGCGGCACGGCCCTGGTCGGCGGCCTGCTCGCCGCCGGTACCGTGCTGGGCCTCGCCCGTGCCGGGGCGGGCCCCACCCGGCTCGTCCTGGCGGGCTCGGCCCTCACCCTCGGGCTCAGCGGCCTGAGCCAGATGCTCCTCCTCCTGCGCGCCCAGCAGACAACCGGCCTCTACGCGTGGGGCAATGGCTCTCTCGCGCAGATCGGCATGCAGACGATCGGCCCGCTCGCCCCGGTCGCACTCCTGGCGCTGACCGGGCTGGTGGCGCTCGGCAGGCGGCTCGACATCCTCGGACTCGGTGACGACGAAGCCGCGGTGGTCGGGGTCGGCCCCCGCATCACGCGGGCCGTCGCCGTCGTCCTCGCCGTGGTCCTCTCCGCCGTCTCCGTCACCATCGCCGGACCCATCGGCTTCGTCGGGCTCTGCGCGCCCGCGATCGTCCGGCTGGTCGGTGCCTGCACACCCGCACTGCTGCGCCACCGGGTGTTCATCCCCGCCTCGGCGCTGGCAGGCGTACTCGTCGTGCTCGGCGCCGACGTCCTCCTGCGCGCCCTCTTCGGGGCCCAGGCCGGCGCGGCCGTACCGACCGGCATCGTGACGAGCTTCTTCGGCGCCGTGGTGCTCGTCGTCCTGGCCCACCGGTCCCGGGACGCGAGCTCCGGCAGCCCCGAGGCGGCCTTCGCCCGGCTGCGCAGCCGCCGTGCCTTCGTCCTCACCCTCTCGGTGGTGACCGTCGCTCTCGTCGCCGCGGTGGTCGCGGCGACCCTCCTCGGCGATGCCCGCCTGTTGCTCGGCGACGTGGGGAACTGGCTCACGGGACGGTCGGGGCAACTCGTCACCTTCGTGCTCGACACCCGGATGCCGCGGATCGCCGCAGCGCTGCTCGCCGGTGCCGCGCTCGCGACGGCGGGCGCGGTGGTGCAGGCGGTCTCGCGCAACCCGCTCGCCGAACCGGGCATCCTCGGAGTGGTCGGGGGAGCGGGGGTCGGCGCCGTCATCACGCTGACGGTCGTCCCGCTCGCGAGCTTCTGGCTGATCGGCGGATCCGCGCTCGCCGGAGCCGCGGCCGCCGCCGCGCTGGTCTTCGGGCTCGCGGCCCGGCAGGGACTGGAGCAGAACCGGCTGGTGCTGATCGGTATCGGTGTCTCCGCCGGTGCGGCGGCGCTGGTCAGCCTGCTGATCGTGCTGACCGATCCGCACAACGGGACGAAAGCCCTCGTGTGGCTCTCCGGTTCGACCTACGGACGCACGTTCCCCGAGGTCCTCCCGGTACTCGCCGCTCTCGCCGTGTCCCTGCCGGTCCTCGCCGTGATGCGCCGCGACCTCGACCTCGTCGGCCTGGACGGCGACACACCGAGACTGCTCGGGATCCGCCTCGGCACCACGCGTCTGGTGCTGCTCGGCGTCGCCGTCCTGCTCACCGCGGCGGCGGTCGCGGCGGTCGGCGTCATCGGCTTCGTCGGACTCGTGGCACCGCATGCGGCGCGCGCTCTGGTGGGCCGGCGCCATGCCCGGGTGCTCCCGGTGGCCGCGCTGATGGGCTCCCTGCTGGTGGTGGTCGCCGACACGCTCGGCCGGACGGTCATCGCGCCCGCTCAGATTCCCGTCGGGGTCGTCACCGCGGTGATCGGTGCCCCCTACTTCGGCTGGCTGCTGTGGCGGTCCAGGGCCGACGGATAGCGCGGAGCCCCGAGGCTCGTGCCGCAACGGAGACGCCCGGCCGCAAGGGCATCGCGGCGCTCCGGTGCGGCGAGGCTCGACCGGCCGGCGAGGCGGGCGCGGGCGCGGCGCCCGGCGAGTGGTGCTCCGTACCATGAGGGGCTGCCGCTGCGGGACGCCGGCCAAGTCCCGCCGGGGCGTGTGGTGAAGGTGCTTGGTGCGGGCGCCGGGGAACGAGCGGGGCGGTGGCCCCTGATCGACGCGACCGGCCTTTGTACCGCCGTCCGACGGGACATGACGACCTTCCGCACCCGGCAGTGCGAACGGCGCGCGCGGGCATGACCGGTGGCGGGACACAGGAGCCGCGTACCGGCCCCGGGCAGGCGTTCACTCCTCGCGCGGACCATTGCGGCTGCACGCCAGTACCCCGGAAACCGCGGCCAGTCGCGCGGTGAGCGCGTCGGCGTCGCCGTGCCCTTCCACCGCCAGAGCGATCTCCACCGTCCGTCCGGCCTCCTCGTCCCCCTGCGGGGCCGGCCCGGTGATGGTGCGCAGTTCGCGCACGGAGAAGCCGGCCTGCGTGCACTGGTCCAGCAGCTCCCGCAGCAGTCCCGTGCCCTGCAGATAGACGATGCGGTACCCCGTCGTCATGCTTCGCAGCGCGGGCAGGCGGTCCAGCAGAGGCCGTACCCCGTACGAGACGCCGAAGTACCCCGCGACGGCCAGCACCGCCAGCAGCGGGAGCCCGGCGGCGGCAGCCGAGCCCACCGCGGCGGTGAGCCAGATGGTGGCCGCCGTGGTCAGTCCCTGAACCGAACCGCGGTTCACGAAGATCACACCGGCGCCGATGAAGCCCAGTCCCGACACGATCTGTGCCGCCATCCGCGAGGGATCCAGCACGACCGAGCCCGCATGCAGCACATCGACGAACCCGTACTTGCTCACCAGCGTGAACAGCGCCGCACCCGCGCCGACCGTGGTGTACGTCCGCAACCCGGCCGCCTTCTGCCGGATCTGCCGCTCCACCCCGATCATTCCCGACAGCATCAGTGCCACGACGAACTCGATGACCTGCGTCCACCCCTGCCCGCTGGGCTCATTCGCCCACACAGCCGACGTCATACCGAAAACCTCCTGCCGTGGCGTGCACGCTGCGGCCGACCCAGTACCTTCTCCGAAGGCGGGTGCCCGCGCCGCGAGGTCGCGAACAGCATCCGCCCACCTCGCGGCGCGGGACGACGCGCCCCGTGGAGGCACAACGAGCCACAGCACAGACCCACCACCATAGCCAGCCGGCGTCGGCCCCCACCGCCGTGATGGTTTCTCCGCGGGTGCGGTCGGAAGCCTCGTCAGTCCGCAGATCCCCCCAACCGATCGCCCATGCAGTCACTTTGACGAGGCTTCTGTCGGGAGCCGGTGTTCACGGCCTGGCGCGCGTCGGACCGGGCCGGGCCTGCGTCCATGGGAACTCTCCGATGCGCTGGACCGCCTCCGCCTCCGCCTCCGCCGCCCGCGGCAGAGGAGTGGCGACCAACAGCTGCCAGGCGCCGGCCGACTGGTGTTTCGCCGCCCCGGGGATTTTCCGCAGAGCCGTACGCGGACGCCGGAGAGGAGAAAGGGAGAGACGACGGCGTGTACGGGAACCCCTCTGCGCGTCCCCGCCCCCGCCGGGCTGCCGCGCCGCCGGAGGGGGTCGGACCGCAGCGACGACACGGTGCCTCGTAGGATTGCCGGCGAATGTTCGAAGGAGGACGTGGTGGGGCACTTCGAGGGCTTCGACGGCACCGGGTTCTGGGAGGATTCGTCGTACGCGCTGGAGAGCTATGTCGAGGCCCCGCCCTCGCAGGAACTGATCGCCTCGCTGGAGGAGGAACTCGGCGGATACCGTCTGCCCGGCTCCTACGTCGCCCTGATGCGCGCACACAACGGCGGCATCCCGGCCCGGGACTGCTTCCCCATGGATGAGCCGACGTCCTGGGCCGAGGACCACATCGCCATCACCGGAATCCTGGGCATCGGTCGGACGAAGCCGCACTCGCTCGGCGGCGAATTCGGCAGCCGGTTCTGGATCGACATGTGGGAATACCCCGACATCGGCGTCTACTTCGCTGACACGCCCTCGGCAGGCCACGACATGCTGGCCCTCGACTACCGCGCGTGCGGCAAGGGCGGTGAGCCTTCGGTGGTGCATGTCGATCAGGAGGCCGACTTCGCGATCACCCCGGTCGCGGAGAACTTCGAGGCGTTCATCGAGGGTCTGGTCGACGATTCCGTCTACGACACGTCGGAGGAGGACCGGCTGGCTGCTCTCGCCACGGTCCGCGAGGGCAGCTTCTCGCCCATCCTGCTGCGGGCCTTCCGTGAAGTCGCGGACCTCCTGCCCGACGCGGACGGGTCGATGAGGGGGCTGGCTGAGGCCGTCGTGCGGGAGAAGGGGTTCTTCGCCCTGCACGCCGACGCACGCTCGACGCTGATGTACGACTACCTGTTCTGGCTGTTCACGAGTGGCAACCAGGTCGATTCCTTCGAGGGGTACATCAGGGCGCCGCATTCGAAGGAGCGCTCCTATGCCCAGCCGGACTACGAGCTCATGATTGTCTTCTGCCTGGTGTCCGACCCGTTCGGCTTCCACACCGGCGGATACGCCCGCGGCTTCCTGGAAGACTGGTGGACCTCCCGTGTCGCTGCGGGCGACATCGTCGAGACGGCCGAGGGGTACCGGATGACCGAGACCGCCGCCGCCGTGCTGCTCAAGGAGCTCGCCGCCGCGGCCGGTGAGCGGTAGCCGCACGCAGTCGGCTCGGAACTCAGTCGTATGCGCTGCGCCCCGGCCATGTCCGACATGGCGGTCATGGTGCGGGGGCCGGTCGCGCAGCCAGAGCTTGCGCAGCAGCGCGTTCCCATGGGACCTCAGGGTGCCGACGGCGATGCCGAGTTCTCGGCACTCTTCGCGTTGACGAGTCCGGACGCGACCAGGGTGAGGACGAACCGTTCGCGACCGGTCAGGCCGTGGCCGCAGCCGGCCGCGGATCCCAGAGCCAGTCACTGGAGGCAGACTCCAGTTTCTTGGGGGAGCGACGAGTGAGACTCGGACGGCTGCGGAGCTCGGCCAAGAGGCGGCTGTGCGCCGCGCGCTGGAAGACTTCTACCGGGACGGCGAGCCGCCGTGGGAAAGCGGCATCACGCCGCCCGAGCTCGTGGCCCCGGTAAAGAGGCCCGGCGCGCCGATGCCGGGCCAGGTCCTCGAAATCGGTTGCGGCACCGGGATCAACGCGGTGTCTCTGGCCCGGCACGGCTGTCAGGGACTAGAGCGTGTCTGACGGGTCGCGTCATGCAGACCGTCCCCACCCCCGGAGCTGCCATCGCTCCGCCGTCCGTCCCGCCTTCCCAGTCGGCCGCGAAGGCCTTGGGCGGGCCGGGGCAGCGGCCCCGCTCCCGACAGCCATGCCACCTGAATGGCGCAACATGATGTGCCACCCACATGGGCGGAGCTCAAGCTGGCTAGTGCCCCACCGAGGCAATCCGTGAAAGGGGAACCAAATGCACATTCGACGAATCCTCGCCGCCGTCATCGCCACGGCAGCCCTCGCCGGACTCGGCCTCACAGGCGCCGCCACCGCCACCGCCGCCACAGCAAAGGGTGCCCCATCCGTCGTCAGCCCTTCTGAGTGCAGGCAGGGCGGCGGAGAGCCCCGGATCGACTTGCCGGGCAACCCCTGTATGGGCGGTAAATACGACGGCCAGGAGGTCGACTAAACCTCACAAGGCGCCCCGCAGCCACGCGCCGCGGGGCGCTCCCGTGCGAGCGTAGCCGGGAGAGTCGCAGGGACTGTGCGGGGGCGCCACCCGACTTGCGCGGGCCGGACTCCCGGCCCGCCTGCGGAGAGACGGAAACGGCGGTGCGGAGCGGCGGTGTGCACCTCGGACGGTGGACGGCCCCAACGCGTTCTCTGCCTCCGGTTCGACACGGCGACCATCACGCAGTGCGAGGACAGCGCGAGGACAGCGCGATGCCTCAGCCATAGGCTCGATCACAACGAGAAAGCGACCGACGACGGGTTCTTCCACGTTCTTTCGAGCAACATCTGCTCCCCGATGAATCCACGGCGATCCTGGATGGCTCCCGATCACTCCCGATCACTCCTGATAGTTCCTGGTGGCTGCTGATGACGTGGATTGTCCGGGGTCCAGGTCCGACACCTGGAAGCTGGCACGCCGAGAGGGCGCCCGGCCATCGGCCCTGCTCAACCGCACCGGTCGACGGTCGCACGACGCTTGCCGTGGGGCATGGCAGCGTCGGCCGGCGAAGCCCGGTACGCATGGCACCCGTCCGATCGGCCCGGGATCCACCGGCATACTCCGTTCGCATGAGATAGGTCGCGAGATCCGATCACCAGTACGTGTCATGCGGTCGGTTTGTACGGGGGAGCCATCGACCATTCCCCTCATGAGACCCATCTCCCAGCACTTCGGCGCGCTGCGTGCCCGTGTCGGCGCCACCGGAACGGCCTTGGCCGTAGCGGCGGCGACCGTGCCCGCCCTCACCCTTGGCCTCGGAGCGGTTCCCGCCTACGCGGCCCCGCTTCCGGGCGGCCTCGGACCATGTGTTCCCGGCTCCTGCCCGAACCCGTTCCCCGGAATCAACAACGGGCCGATCGCCGGCCGCGACAACGCCATCAACATCTTCGTCGGGAACGACTTCCTGGTGCGCGGCCGGGCGGCGGAGGCCGAGGGCCGCGTGGTCGTGCTCGACAGCTTCGACCAGAACAAGGACGCGGCGGCCAGCGGCCTGTACAACCTCGGAATCGTCGGCGTGGGCTCGCGCGTGCCGCCGCCGAACGGGGCGGACTTCCTGACCACCGGCAGGAACGTGACGATCGCGAGTGGCCAGCGCCTCGACACCACCGGCGGGCTGATCGGCGAACAGGGCGTCGTACGGTACGCGGGGACCGAGTCCGGCACGGTGACCGGACGACTCGTCCACGACCCCGACGCCGCTCAGCCCTACACGGGCCTGCGGAACCGGCTGACCACGGCCAGCCGATGCTATGCCCGGGTCGACGGCCGGCCCCGGCACGCCACGGGCACAGCGGTCAACCAGGGCACGCAGACCGTGTTCCGCGGCGACGGAACGTCCTCGCTCCAGGTCTTCAACGTGGACTTCGACCTGACCGCGCCGGGCGGCCGCCAGCAGGGAATCGTCTTCCAGGACATCCCCGACGGCGCCACGATCCTGGTCAACATCCTGGGCGGCAATCGCACCATCAACACCTACAGCGGCGGCATCGACGACAGCACCGACCCGCTGAACTCCTACCGCGAGCGACTGCTGTGGAACATCCCGGACGCGACCTCCGTCCACCTGAACGGCACCGGACAGATGCAGGGCAGCTTCCTGATGGGTGACCAGTCGTCCATGACGACCGTGACCCTGCCCGGCATCAACGGCCGCTTCTTCACCACCGGTTCCCTGACCCACACCAGCTCCGCGACGGGCGGCGGCGGCCAGGAGTTCCACGCCTACCCCTTCAACGGCGACCTGCCCGACTGCTCGGGGACGACCCCGGTCACCGGCGAGGTGCGGGTCCTCAAGACCGACGCCGAGACCGGAGACGCACTCCCGGGCGCCAGGTTCGAACTGTGGCGCGAGACCAACGGAACGCCGGGACTGCAGACCACCGGAACGAGCCCCGACACCCGCGTGACCACTTGCACCACCGCCGCCGACGGGCGCTGCGCCGTCACCACCACGACGGGCACCTACTACTGGCGCGAGACCTCGGCCCCCGCCGGCTACGACCTGCCCGACCCCGCCGTGTTCGGTCCGCTGACCCTCACCGACGACAACGCGGACCACGGAGTCGAGGCCGTGGCCCGCGACACCCGCACCCCCGTACCGCCCACGACCGGCTCGATCCACCTGACCAAGACCGACCGGAAGAACGGCCGCCCCTTGGCGGGAGCCGTGTTCGAGACCTGGCGTGAGACCAACGGCTTCGCCGGACTGCAGACCACCGGCGCGACCCCCGACACCCGGGTCGGCCCGGGCTGCGCCACCGACGGTGCCGGGCTGTGCACCTTCGACCACCTGCCGCTCGGCGAGTACTACCTGCGTGAGACGGCCGTGCCCGAGGGCTATGTCCTGCCCGAGAACCCGGTCTCCGGGCCCTACGCGGTGACCGAGCGCAACAGCTCCACCGGAGTGATCGTCAAGCTCTCCAACAAGCGCGGCGAGCCGTGCAAGGGCAAGGACTGCAAGAACAAGTGATTCGGCGTACACCCCGCCCCGCTCCGGGACCGGTGAGCTGATTCACTGGCAGGGATCGTCCCCCGCGCGCCAGGAGGTTCACGCCGTGCGCCCTGCCCTCATATCCGGTGTCGTGGCCGCCGCTTCGGCGGCAGCAGCCCTCGTGTCCACGGTGATCGTCGCCCCGGACGCCATTGCTGCCCCGGCCGGCGCCGGCTGCACCGCGTCGACCGGCCCCTACCAGCGGCCGATGGAGCAGTACCTCGGCCGACCCGTGGACGGGATCCAGTCGGAGGCGGACTGTGAGGCCGTCCGCGCCTTCCAGGCGAAGCACGCGGTACCTCGTACCGACGGGTACGCGGACCTGGCCACCTACCGCTTCATGCTTGCGGTGAAGGCTGCCGCGGACCCCAACGCAGCCGGACACTGCCCGGTCCGTACCTACCGGGTCACCTGCGTCGACATGGACCGGCAACTGCTGTGGGTGCAGACCGGCGAGCGGATCGACTTCCGCCCGGTGCCGATCCGCACGGGCCGCGACGCACAGGAGACCCGGCCCGGCTGGCACGCCGTCTATTGGCGCGACAAGGACCATGTCTCCACCCTGTACGACAACGCCCCCATGCCGTACGCGCAGTTCTTCGACGGAGGGCAGGCCCTGCACGGGCACCCGGGCAACCTCTTCGACGGCGGCGGCTCCGCCGGCTGCGTCAACCTCACCGTCCACGACGCGGCCTCCCTGTGGAACCTCCTCGGCATCGACGACGCCGTCTACGTGTGGGGGACGAAGCCCGGCACGGCCATCTGAGGCCGGTCTTCAAGGACCGCCAGGGGCACCGGTCTGCGGATGGGGCGGCACGCGGACTATCCAGCTGTTTCGTGTCCACGCTCGGCGACAGCTTCGTGATACGCGGCGGTCAGTTCCGCAAGCACTCCATCTGCGGGTGCCGACGCTCCGGCCAGGTGCGTGGCGCGGAGTTCGGCCATGAACCGCTCCCACAGCGGAGGACCTCCGGCGGCCAGCAGTTCGGCTCGCACCGTCAGCTCCGGCGCCGTGTCCAACCAGTAGGCACCCCACGCGCCCAGCTGGGCCATCACCGGGAGGAGCTGGATCGCCGCCTCGGTGAGATGGTATTCGACCTTCTGACGGTGGCTCGGGTCGTCGTCGCGGGTGAGCAGGCCCGCGGCGACGAGTTTCGCGAGGCGGGCGGCCAGGATGTTCGACGCGATGCCCTCGATGGACGCGGTGAGCAGCTCGCGGAAGTGGGTGCTGCCGCCGAACATGATGTCGCGCAGGACGATCAGGCTCCACCGGTCCCCGAGGAGCTCGACCGTCATATTGATCGGGCAGCCGGACTTGCCCGGGGGTACCGGGAGCTTCTCGTGAGGAACTGGTTGCGTCATGAGATCAGTCTAGGTAGGTTGTTAACCGGTTGCATATTGCAACCGGAAGGGATTTCAGTGGCTCAGTTGGTACGCGTTCAGAACTTCAACTTATCCAGTGACGGCTACGGTTCCGGGGAGGGGCAAAGCCTTGAGCGCCCGTTCGGCGACGCCGATCCGGGTCCGCTCTTCTCCTGGTCGGGTGCCACCGCTCACTGCGCCACCCGGACCGAACCGGGCGGCACCTACGGTCTCGACGACTACTGCACTCGCGACTTCACCAACAACATCGGCGCCGAGATCATGGGGCGCAACAAATTCGGTCCGCAGCGGGGGCCATGGGAGAACTACGACTGGCAAGGGTGGTGGGGGGAAGAACCCCCCTTCCACACACCGGTGTTCGTCCTCACTCATCATGAGCGGCCCTCGATCACTCTGGGGGACACCACGTTCCACTTCCTCGACGCGTCCCCGAAGGACGCGCTGGCGCGGGCCTTCGACGCCGCGGAAGGCAAGGACGTGCGAATCGGCGGCGGTGTTGCCACGGTCCGGGAGTTTCTCGACGCCGATCTCATCGACACGATGCATTTCGCCGTCGCCCCGGTCGAGATCGGTCACGGCGAGAGGTTGTGGACCAGTCCCGACACCCTTGTCGACCGTTTTCATCTGGAGCAGATCCCGAGCCCGAGTGGGGTGGTGCATCACTTCTTCTGGCGACGGTGACCGGGGGCGCGCCGAGGTGTCCCGCACCCTTCGATGTGACGCGGGTTCAGGGCCCTACGGGTGGCGGAATCACGGCACTTGGGTCCTACGCGCCGACGGGGCGACGGATCAGTCGGCGGAGGGCGCCTCTCGTGGCGCAGTCGCGGCACGCCGCGGAGTTGCGGCCCGCGTACGCGGGCATGGCGGTCGCAGGTGCGGGTTGCTCTTCGTTTGAGTCCGGTGGGGCGGGTGTGGTGTCGCCGTGCCCGCCCCACCGGTACCGATCAGAGGGTACTCGTGCGTTCCGCGTGCGGTGCGGTACGGGAATGAGGACGCTCTTGCGGATGCCGGAGACTTGGCCGACCGGTGAAGGGGGCTCCTGGGCAGTCCGAGCGACGCCCCGAGGAGCCGACGCTGTCAGCGGCTTCGCGAACTGCCCGGTGTGCGACGAGGGGGTGAGGCCGGAGGGGCCTCGGATGGGTCGTGCAGCGGACGGATGACGATGTCGCCCCTCGTGCGTCCGGCGACGGTTGCCGCCTCGGCGTAGTCACGGGCCGCCTGCTTCAACGCCTCGGCCACCACCCGGGCAGCCGCGGCGCTGCCGCCGTGGCCGGTACGGAAGAGCGTCCGCGTGATCTGGCTGCCGGTGACGGGAAGCGTCGTCACCGTCACGTTCTCCAACTGGGCCGCGAGATACGCGGGCAGGACCGCAGCACCGACCTGCCCGGCGAGCAGTGCCTGGACGGCCATCAAGTGGTCGGCCAGGTGCTCGACCGACGGCACGACCTCGTGGGCGTTCGCGAACCGGGCGAAGGCGCGACCGCGAGCAGAGTGCGCAGGGGCGCCGATCCAAGGACGGCCGGAGAGTTCGGCGGCGGCGGTCGGAACGTCCCAGGTGGCCGGGACGACCACACGGTAGTCGTCCTCGCTCAGTACCTGCGCCTGCACCGAGGGCGGCAGTGGCAGTGCGGTCTCCCGGTCGTCGGTGATGACCAGGACGTCCAGCTCGCCCAGCCGCAGCTGCCGCAGGCCGTCCGGCAACCCGGCCTCCACGAACCTCGGCTCGACCTTCGGGTGCAACAGGGCGAGCGACCGCAGCGCCCGGACCGCGACCCGGGCAAGCACCCACGACGTCGCCCCGATCGCCACCGGCCCCTGAATGACCTGTTGGTTCACGGATCCCAACTGCTCTACCGCTAGGCCGAGTTCCTTGCCGATGCGCTCCCCGGTGGCGGCGAGCAGCCGTCCGGCCGCCGTGAGTTCCAGTCGTGCACCCGAACGGTCGACCAGTGGCAGGCCCACTTCCTTCTCCAGGCGGGCCAGTTGCTGTGAGACCGCCGAACGCGTATGGCCGAGCGCGCGCGCCGCCGGAGCGAGGCCGCCGCTCTGCGCGATTGCGCTCAGGACCAGCAAGCGCCTGGGGTCCAGGTCCATGCGCGCCGCGCTCCTCTGCGTCGGGGGAAGCCGTGCCACGGACTGTACCGGCGCACCGCCAGCTCTGCTGTCGAGGGGGGCAAGCACTGCTGTGCAACGGGGCTGCCTCGCGGCCGTGCAGCTGCGAAACTTGCCCCACATCCCGAGGGCATCAGCCGGCATCCACCCTGGCACAGGCATGCCCGAAGCCCAGTCATGTCCCGTTCACAAGGAGGCAGCACGTGGCCAGTTTCGTTTCCAAGCGTGTCCGAGCGTCTTCCGCTCTGCGTTCCGGCCGGTCCACTGCCGCGCTGGCCGTGGTCTGCACCCTGCTGGGGCTGCCCCTGGTGTCGGCCTGCGGCCCTTCCACCGGCGCGGCCAACGGACCCGTCCGTCCCGCCGCTCAGAGCGGTGCAACCGACCCCGCGGCGACTGGCGTCGGCGGCACCATCGCCAAGGGCGGTGCCACCGACCCAGCCGCAGCCGGGAGCGCGTCCGGTGGAGGAACCTCTGACGGCAACGGCGGCACCTCGTGGGCGCTCACCGCCCCGCAGGTCGCGGCCGGCTACCCGCAGGGCCGGCCACCGGCGGACATGGTGCGGAGGTTCAACGCCGATACCCGGCAGAACGCCGCGCGTCTCGGCGTGTCCGGCGCACCGGTACACGCCTATTACGACGACCGGGCGGACGGTGCGTGGATCTTCTACACGGGGGTCACCGGCAGAGGCTTCGACCCCGACCGTATGCACGACGTCCTCGACCAGCTCCCGGCGGTCAACAACGACGGCGCCGGTGACCGGACCACCACCAGCGCCATCGATGCCAAGCCCGGCGAGCACGGCGGCCGGGCCATCTGCAACACCGTCCTGGTCCAGACCGAGTTGCTCGCCACAGCGGTCTCCACGTGCTCCTGGTTCACCCCGACCACCGCCGCCGGCATCACCCTCGTCTCAAAGGCCGACGGCACCAGCACCAAGCTCGGCTTCACCGCCGTCGACGTCGCCCCGATCATGCGGGCGATCCGCGCCGAGGTAGAGATACGGCGGCGGTAGCGCCAGGGACCTCGGTCCGCCGCGTCGGACGCCTGGCGGGCAGGTACCGAGTCGTTCTCGCGCCGGACGTACTCAGACGATCAGATCGCGCGTCCGGCCGTCCGCAGGGCGGTGGTCATGGGCTGCTCACCAGCGGGAACGGTGCGAGCCGTTCCCGCCCCCCACGCCCGCTGCGGCCGGCGGTGCGCGGGTATGCCGACGCCGGGGTGCGCTCCGGTCCACTCATGCGCTGGTGGCGGCCCTTGCCGTTTCACTCCTTCTTCTCCTGTTCCTGTACCCGGATCGCCCGGGCCGGGCAGAGAGCGGCGGCCTGCCGGACGCCGCCGGCCAGGTGCTCAGGCGGATTCTCGGTGAGCAGGACGACGGTGCCGTCCTCCTCGTCCTGGTCGAACACCTCCGGCGTGGTCAGCACGCACTGGCCGGAGGCAACACACTTGTTCTTGTCGACGATCACCTTCATCGGATCCTCCTTTTCCTGCACGGTACTCGGCCGCGGTCACCAGGTGATGGGCAGTCCGTAGACGCCGTAGACGAGCCCGTCGTGCTTGAACGGGATCTCGTCGAGGTCCGCCGCCGGCCGCAGGGTCGGGATGCGGCGGAACAGGGTGCTGTAGACGACTTGCAGCTCGACCCGGGCCAGCGGCTGGCCCAGGCACTGGTGGACGCCGAAGCCGAAGGCCACGTGGTGGCGGGGGTTGCGGCCGATGTCGAGCCGGTCGGGGTCGGGGAAGGCATCAGGATCCCGGTTGCCGATGTCGTTGGCCACGACGACGCCTTCGCCGGCGCGGATGGTCACGCCGCCGATCTCGATGTCCTCCAGGGCCACCCGGCGCCGTCCGCTGTGCACGATGTTCAGATAGCGCAGGAGTTCCTCGACGGCCGAGGCGATCAGCTTCGGATCGTCGCTCTCGCGCAGCCGAGCCAACTGGTCCGGGTGGTGCAACAGGGTCAATGTGCCCAGCGCGATCATGTTCGCCGTCGTCTCGTGCCCGGCGATCAGCAGCAGCACACCCATGTTGGCCGCTTCGCGACGGGAGAGCTCACCGGATTCGACCCGCGCGGCCAGCGTGGAGAGCAGGTCGGCGGCCGGGTGGGCGAGCTTGCCTCCGATCACCCCGTCCAGGTAGTCGGTGAGCCGCTGGACGGCCGCCCGCGTCTGCTCCGGCGTGGCCGTGCGCTTGATCAGCATCCTGCTGTTGGACTGGAAGAAGTCGTGGTCGGCATACGGGACGCCGAGCAGCTCGCAGATCACCAATGACGGCACCGGCAACGCGAACGCCTGGACCAGGTCCACCGGCTTCGGTCCGGCGAGCATCGCGTCGATCAGCCCGTCGACGATCTTCTGGATCATCGGCCGCAGCGCCTCCACGCGCTTGATGGAAAAGGCTGCGGTGACCATCCGGCGCAGTCGAGCGTGCTCCGGATCGTCCATCACGATGAAGCTCCGCGACTGTCTCCGGCGCTCGAAAGAGGCCGGGGACTGATGGGGGTAGTGCGGGTGGGTGCTGTCCGAGCTGATCCGAGAATCGGCCAGCAGCGCCCGCATGTCCTCGTAGCGAGTGACCAGCCACGGGGTGCTGCCGTCCCAAAGCCGTATCCGGCCGATCGGAGCCTGGGTCTGCAGGGTGCGCAGGGCCGGCGGCGGGTCGAACGGGCAGCCGGCCGCCCGGACCATGGGGTAGTCCGGTACCTCCGCCGACGGTGCATCAGTGCCGGGTGCCGAGATGATGCTCATGGTTCTCCGCCCTCTCCGGATGTTCGATATGGGGGCAGGCGCCAGGACCGGGGGCCCGGCGCACGCGTCGGACCGGGCTGGGTCCGGCCTGCAGGAGGAGGTGCCGAAGAGCGCCGCCCGGAAGGTCAGGAAGCCGGTCCGCCGGCCTTGGCGCCGAGCCGCGGGGCTGTCCCGAGCATGCGCCGGACGATGGGCGTGACCGTGCGCATGGCTTCTCCCAGTGCCTGCACGTCCTGCTCGGGCAGCGCGGCCAGCAGGCCGGCCACCTGGGCATCTCCCGCCCGGCGGCGCTGGGCCAGCAGCTCGCGACCGGTATCCGTGATGGCGACGAGGCGGACCCGCCCGTCTCCCGGATCGGCCACTCGCGATGCCACGCCCTGGGCTTCCAGCCGCTGCACCAGCACGGTCATCGACGGCTGGGTCACTCCCTCCGCCGCAGCCAGCACGGTCAACCGGATCGGACTCTCCCGCTCCAGTCTGTCCAGCACCGCGGCGGTGGTCAGACTCATGCCCTGCCGGTTCAGCAGGAGGAGCCTGACCATCCCGGTGACCAGCTCGTGCAGCGCCGCCGCCACCTTCGTGGGGCCCTCTTCGAGCGTCTCATCCATACCTCCACACATAGCACTTTTTATATAGATCGTCTATATAAAAAGTGCTATAGATGGTTTTAGGGCTATTTGGAGTTCCGGTTGGATTCAAGGTGCCACCCGGTGCCGGACGGCGGCGGGGCAGTCGGCTGTGCTCCCGGCGAGCACGGCCGGTTGCTGTGCGCCTTGTCGGTCGTGAGGCCGTCGGCTTCTTGCGCAGCCTGCCGGGTCCGGGCCTCGGAACGCGGATCCTGTCCAGCACGGGCTTGAACTTCCTGAAGCAACCGTTCCCAGGTTTCGTCGGCCGACCACAGCCGGTGCCCTTCATGGACCGTCTTCCAGGACCGAACGGTTTCGGCAAGTCACGCCACTGCACGATCAGTCAGGGATCCGAGCGCAGCCCCAAGGCGCTGTGCTGAATGACCCCGGCCGGTGCATCAGCAGAGCCCGACTTCTGGCGCGTCAACTCCACCAGCTTCGCTCGGAGATCAGACGCCGTCTCGCCGAGCACGATCGCACTGATCACCCACTTGAGCATCAGGCAGTCATGGTCGTCGTCCGCGCCCTCTCCGCGGCCTCATGGTGAAACGGCCATTGCGCGGGTCGGTGAACGGCTTGGCCCCGGCGGTGTGCTGATCACCGACGACACCGGGTTCACCGGAAGGGCGCCACATCGCCGGGGGCGGAGCGGGGTGGTGGTACGCGGGCACGTCCGGGAAGTCCGACGGCTGCCAACTCGGACCCCGTGTCCGAGTCCAAGCCGTCGCGGATGCCTACGAGGCGCAGTTGGTCGGCCCCGGAGAACGCGAGACCGCCCGGCGGTCCACCGAGCAGACGCGGATGGGGCCGGGCCGGTCATTGCGTGCTACTTGCTGACGGCGAAGCGCATCAGGGCATGCTCATTGCCCTGCTTGATCTTCCCCGTCGTATTGATCACTTCGAGCTTCCAACTGTCGCTGACGCGTACGGCCTTGGCCACGGCACAGCCGTTGTCCTGCGAGAGCAGGCTCGGCCAGATGTCGGCGACCTGCTGGGAGCTGCCCCCGGTCGCGTCGTACACCTTGAAGCTGATGTTGCGCGCCTTCTGGAAGGAACTGCCCTTCTTGTAAGCGGCGGCGACGAACACTATCGACGTGATGTTGGGCGGTATCCGCGCGAACTCGACCGTCACCGTCTCGTCGTCGCCGTCCCCGCGCCCGGTCTGGTTGTCACCGCTGTGAACCAAGGAGCTGTTCCCCATGGGATCGAGGGAATCGAGTCCCGCCAGGCGCACCGGGTCTCCGCCCTGCATCGCGATGGCGATCAGGTCGAGGTCGGTACCGGACTTGCGGCGGAGCATTCCCATCACCCCGCCGCTGCTGCCGGCAGTCGGATCCCAGGACACTCCGATGGACAGATGGGTCACTCCGTCCAGATCAGCCGGGCCGTCTTCCTTCTTGAGCGTAATCATGCGTGAATCATCCTTTTGACGACGGGAATGCGACACACAGAGTGTGCCTGGGGCCTTCGAAGTCCTGCACGCCTGGTCCGCCGGTTGTGGATTCGTCCCTTTTCTTCCAGTGATCACGGCCGGCACCATGATTGCACCCCAAGAGCCCAAGAGCCGAAGAGCCCCGGAGCCACGAGTAGCGACTGCGGACTCGGACGCCCGTACCCGTGACTCGGGTCGTGGCGATCTCCCGGTCACGGCGCGTCGAGAATGCGGGCCACCACCCGCTCGGCATACGCCAGTCCGGCGTCCACCGTCGCCTCCCGGAGCCGGCTGAAGCCCGGTGCGCTCAGCCAGGTGCAGTCGGACATGACCGTTGCCGCCGACGGCATGCCGGCCGGACCGTATCCGAGTACATGCGGCGCCGTCCTTCGACGGGTCGGGCGCACCGTGCTTTCGCCCGACCGGGCCGGGCGGCGGGGCGCCGGGGTGCTCGTGAGGGCTCCGGACCGGTGTCGTCGGGTGGAACGGTTACGAGGGGCGCACCATGGAAGGGCGCGAGCACGTCATGGGGGTGACCTGGGCAGGAGTCCGCCGGTGGCACGTGGACGGTTGCGGATCTACCTCGGGGCCGCCCCCGGGGTCGGGAAGACGTACGCCATGCTCGCCGAGGGGCAGCGGCTGCGTTCACGGGGCGCGGAGGTGGTCGTCGGCTTCGTCGAGCCGCACGGGCGTCGGCCCACCGCGGCCATGGCCGAGGGGCTGGAGACGATGGCCCGCCGTACGCTGAGCCACCGCGGCGCGCTCTTCACCGAGATGGATCTCGACGCGGTGCTGGCCCGCCGTCCCCAGGTCGCCCTGGTCGACGAGCTGGCCCACTCCAACGTTCCGGGGGCCCGCAACTCCAAGCGGTGGCAGGACGTGGAGGAGCTCCTGGCCGCCGGCATCGACGTCGTCACCACGCTCAACGTCCAGCACCTGGAATCCCTCAACGACGTGGTACGGCAGATCACGGGGGTCGTACAGCGGGAGACCCTGCCCGACGAGGTGGCCCGCCGGGCGGACCAGATCGAACTGGTCGACCTGCCACCGGAGGTGCTCCGCCGCCGCATGGTCCACGGCGACATCTATCCGCCGGATCGCATCGAGTCCGCCCTCACCCACTACTTCCGGGTCGGCAACCTCACCGCCCTGCGCGAGATCGCCCTGCTGTGGCTCGCCGACCGGGTGGAGGAGGGGCTGCAGCGCTACCGCGCGGAACACGGCATCGTCGCTCCCTGGGAAACCCGGGAGCGCATCCTGGTGTCCCTGAGCGGCGGGCCGGAGGGCGAGACCCTCATCCGTCGTGCCGCGCGGATCAGCACCCGTACCCCCGGCACCGAGTTGCTGGCCCTCCACGTGGTCCCGGAGGACGGACTCCCCGGCTTCGACCCGACGGTACTGGAAGCCCAGCGCACCCTTCTGGAGTCGCTCGGCGGCAGCTACCACCAGACCACCGGCGAGGACGTCGTCGATGCCCTGTTCCAGTTCGCCGAGGCGGAGAACGTCACCCAGATCGTGCTGGGCGCGAGCCGGCACGGCCGTCTCGCCTCCCTGCTGAGAGCGGGTGTGGGAGAGCGGGCGATCAGGGGGTCCGGCCCGATCGACGTGCACATCGTCACCCACGAGGAGGCGGCAGGGCCGGCTGCGCTGAGGCTTCCGCGTCCGAGCCGCGGCACGGGCCCGAGACGGTACTGGTCCGCGCTGGCCGGCGCCGTGCTGCTGCTGCCCGTACTGACGCTTCTGCTGACCGCGCTGCGTGGCAGCCTCGGCCTCTCCAGCGACCTCGTGATCTATCTGCTCGCGGTCGTCGTGGTCGCTCTGGTCGGCGGGGTCTGCCCCGCGCTGTTCGCCGCCGTCGCCGGAGCACTGCTTGCCGACTACTACTTCACCGCACCGGTGCACACGCTGGCCATGGAGCGCTCCGACGAGATCACCGCACTCGTGGTCTTCGTCGCCACGGCCGTTCTCGTCGGCACGGCAGCGGGCACGGCTGCGCGGCGTACGCACCAGGCGGTACGCGCGACGTCGGAGGCGAGGACGTTGAGCCGTCTGGCCGCCGCCATGATGCGTGGCCAGGATCTGACGGCACTGGCGGAGCAGATCCGGGAGAACTTCGGCCTCCGTGCGGTCAGCCTGCTCGAAAGGGATCCGGAGGCATCGCCCGTACCCCGCTGGTACGTGGTCGCCAGTGCCGGGGAGCGGCCGCCGGAAAAGCCCTACGAGGCAGATGTGGAGAGCCCCGTCGACGACAACCTCGTCCTGGCCGCTCGCGGCTCGGGGCTGAGCACGGAGGACCGACGTGTCCTCGCCGCATGCGCCGCCCAACTGGGACTGGCCCACGCCCGGGAGCGGGTCGCGGGGTGTTCCGGCGCCGCGGACGCCTTCGCCGACGCCGAACGCACCCGGGCATCCCTGCTTCTCGCGGCAGGCCGCGATCTGCGTGCCCCGTTGCACACCGCCGAAGCGGCGCTCGTGCGCTTGCGGCGTCGAGGTGCCGCGGTGTCCGGCCCGCAGGAGGCGCAGCTGCTGGACACCGCCCGCGCGGCGGTGCGCCGTGCGGCGCAGCTGGTCACCGATCTCGACGACGTGAGCCGTCTGCACGCCGGGGCGCTCGCTCTGTACCTCCGCCCGGTCGACCTCAACGAGGTGCTGGGCGCTGCTCTGGACGACCTCGGGCCCGGCGGTCACTCGATCGTTCTGCGCATGCCGGAGCGGCTGCCCGACGTGATCGCCGACGCCGCTCTTCTCACCAGGGCCCTGACCGCCCTGGGGGCCGACGCGTTGCGGCACAGCCCGCCGGAACGGCCCCCCGCCTTCACCGCCGAGGTCCGGGCCGGCCGCGTGACGATTCTGGTGGAGGACGGCGTGTCCGACCCGGGGCCGGAAGCGGGCCCCGGGGCCTCCCGGCCTCCGGGTACCAGAGCGGGCAGCCTGGCTCTGCGGCTGTCGCGTGACTTGACCGAGGCCATGGACGGGACCCTGGAGACGACCGCCGAGGGGTCCGCCTTCTCGGTGATGCTCACCCTTCCGGGTTCCGCGTCCGGCGGCAGCGGAACATCCGGCGGCGCCGAGTGAGTGCGCGCACCGCATCGTCATCCCATCGGCTCACAGGGCGGCAGGGCACGCGCGAGCTCAACTGATATAGCGTCAGAAATGAATCGGCCTCGCATGCGGGATCGATTCCACATTCCAGCCGGGAGGGCCGAACAGCCCCGCCCTCATGACTCTGCGGGGTGCCTCGCACATGTCGGACGTTGTGTACATCGGCCTCACGGTGGCGGTGTTCGCCCTGATCGGCCTGGCCGCCAAGGGGGTCGGACGCCTGTGAGCGTGGAGAACCTCGTCGGCTTGATCGTTGCCGCGTGCCTCGTGATCTATCTGGTCATCTGCCTGATCTTTCCCGAGAAGTTCTAGGGAGAGCCCGGATGAACGACACCCTCGCGGGGTGGCTCCAGGTACTCGCCCTGGTGGTCGCGCTGGGTCTCTCGTTTCGCCCGCTGGGCGGTTACATGGCCCGCGTCCTGGTCGCCGGCCATCATGGACGAGTCGAATGCCTGATCTATCGGGCAGGCGGAGTGAACGGTGACGCGGACCAGAAGTGGACGACCTACCTGCGCAGCGTCCTGGCCTTCTCCGCCGTGTCGGTACTGTTCCTGTACGCATTCCTGCGCCTGCAGAACCATCTCCTGCTGTCCCTGGGAATGAAGCCGGTCACCACGGACCAGTCGTTCAACACCGCGGCATCCTTCGCCACCAACACCAACTGGCAGTCGTACTCGGGTGAGTCGACCATGGGCCATCTGGTCCAGATGGCGGGCCTCGCGGTGCAGAACTTCGTCTCCGCAGCCGTCGGCATCGCCGTCGTCGCCGCACTGATCCGCGGCTTCACCCGGAAGAAGACCGATCGCGTCGGAAATTTCTGGGTGGACCTGACGCGGATCGTCGTTCGCGTCCTGTTGCCCCTTGCGTTCGTCTTCGCGCTCGTCCTGGTAGCCGCGGGCACCATCCAGAACTTCCACGGAATCCATGACATCACCACCGTCGCGGGCGGGCACCAGCGTCTGACCGGGGGCCCCGTCGCCTCTCAGGAGGCCATCAAGGAACTGGGCACCAACGGCGGTGGTTTCTACAACGCGAACTCCGCGCACCCCTTCGAGAACCCCAACGCCTTCACCAACCTGATCGAGATCTACCTCATGCTGGTCATCGCGTTCTCGCTGCCGCGCACCTTCGGGACCATGGTCGGCGACAACCGGCAGGGCTACGCCATCGTCAGCGTGATGGCGTTGATCTGGGCCGCGTCGGTCGCCATCGTGACCGCCAACGAACTGCACAGTGTCAGCAGTACGGCCGGTCACGCGGCCGGCGGAATGATGGAGGGCAAGGAGACGCGGTTCGGGATCTGGGCCTCGGCCCTGTTCGCCGTGTCCACCACCCTCACGTCGTGCGGAGCGGCCGGCTCGTCCCACGACTCGTACACGCCGGGCGGCGGCGGAATGACGATCTTCAACATGATGCTGGGGGAGATCGCGCCCGGCGGTACCGGATCCGGGCTCTACGGGATCCTGATCCTCGCGATCGTCGCCGTCTTCGTTGCCGGACTCATGGTCGGCCGCACGCCCGAGTACCTGGGCAAGAAGATCCGGGGCCGGGAGATGAAATTCGCCTCCCTCTACATCCTGACCACACCCGCGCTCGCCCTCGTCGGTGCGGGGCTGGCGATGGCATTCGCGGGCGAGAGGGCCGCGATGCTCAATTCCGGACCGCACGGCTTCTCCGAGGTCCTCTACGCCTTCGCGTCGGCCGCGAACAACAACGGCTCGGCGTTCGCCGGGCTGAGCGCCAACACCGTCTGGTACAACACCGTGCTCGGCGTGGTCATGCTGGTCGGCCGGTACCTGCCGATGGTGTTCGTCCTGGCGCTCGCCGGCTCGCTCGCCGGGCAGCAGCCCGTTCCGGTCACCGCGGGCACCCTGCCCACACACCGGCCCCAGTTCATCGGGCTGTTGACCGGAGTGATCCTCATCGTCGTCGGACTGACATACTTTCCCGCGCTCGCGCTCGGACCCCTTGCGGAGGGTCTCCACTGATGTCCACGACCACCACTCCCGCTCCCGTCCCGCCGGGCGCCGGGCATCAGCGCCGCCGGGTCTCGGGCGGACTGCTCGATCCCCAACAGCTTCTGACGTCCTTCCCCGACGCCCTGCGCAAACTGGATCCGCGCTCGATGGTCCACAACCCCGTCATGTTCGTCGTGGAGGTCGGGGCGGTCCTGACCACGCTGTCGGCCATCAGGACGCCCAGCGTATTCGCGTGGGTGATCACGGCATGGCTCTGGCTGACGTCCGTCTTCGCCAACCTTGCCGAAGCCGTGGCCGAGGGGCGCGGCAAGGCCCAGGCGGAGACTCTGCGCCGTACCAGGACGACGACGACGGCCCGCCGCCTGACGGACTGGCGGCCCGGCGCGGCCGACGCCGCGGAGGAGGAGGTTCCGGGCGTCGCGCTCCGTCTGGACGATCACGTCGTCGTCGAGGCCGGGCAGACCATCCCCGGCGACGGCGATGTGGTCGAGGGCATCGCGAGCGTCGACGAATCGGCCATCACGGGCGAGTCGGCGCCGGTGATCCGCGAGTCGGGCGGCGACCGGTCGGCCGTCACGGGCGGCACCAAGGTGCTCTCGGACCGCATCGTCGTGAAGATCACCTCGAAGCCGGGGGAGACCTTCATCGACCGGATGATCGCACTCGTGGAGGGGGCCGCGCGGCAGCGGACGCCCAACGAGATCGCACTCAATATCCTGCTGGCATCCCTGACGGTCATCTTCCTGATCGCGGTGGCGACCCTCCAGCCCTTCGCCATCTTCGCAGGGGCCGAGCAGACCATCGTCATCCTCGTCGCCCTCGTCGTGGCCCTGATCCCCACGACGATCGGCGCGCTGCTTTCGGCGATCGGCATCGCGGGCATGGACCGGCTCGTCCAGCGCAACGTGCTGGCGATGTCCGGGCGCGCGGTGGAGGCAGCGGGCGACGTCAACACCCTTCTGCTCGACAAGACCGGCACCATCACCCTCGGTAATCGCCGGGCCGCCGAGTTCCTGCCGGTGGACGGGGTGAGCGTCGGGGAACTCGCCGACGCCTCCCAACTGTCGTCGATGGCCGACGAGACGCCCGAGGGCCGCTCGATCGTCGTCCTGGCCAAGCAGCAGTACGCGCTACGCGGCCGGAGCGAGGGCGAACTGGACCGGGCGACGTTCGTCCCCTTCACCGCGCAGAGCCGGATGAGCGGTGTCGACCTCAACGATCCTCAGCGGAACGTGTCTCTGCGCAAGGGAGCGGCGACGGCAGTGATGCGCTGGGTCCGTGACAACGGCGGCCACCCCTCGGCAGGGGTCGGCGCCATCGTCGACGGCATCTCCGCGAGCGGTGGCACCCCACTGGTCGTCGGCGAGGTGACCCGGAACGGTGACGCGCCCGGCGCCCGCGTCCTGGGCGTCATCCACCTCAAGGACGTCGTCAAGGAAGGCATGCGCGAACGCTTCGACGAACTCCGCCGCATGGGCATCAGAACCGTCATGATCACCGGCGACAACCCGCTGACCGCGCGCGCCATCGCCCAGGAGGCGGGGGTGGACGACTTCCTCGCCGAGGCCACCCCCGAGGACAAGATGGCCCTCATCAAGCGGGAGCAGGCGGGCGGCAAGCTCGTCGCGATGACCGGCGACGGTACGAACGACGCGCCCGCGCTGGCCCAGGCGGACGTCGGCGTGGCCATGAACACCGGAACCTCGGCCGCCAAGGAGGCCGGGAACATGGTGGACCTGGACTCCAACCCGACCAAACTGATCGAGATCGTCGAGATCGGCAAGCAACTGCTGATGACTCGCGGTGCGTTGACGACCTTCTCGATCGCCAACGACGTCGCGAAATACTTCGCGATCATCCCGGCGATGTTCGCGATGGTCTACCCGGGCCTGGACAAGCTCAACATCATGCGCCTGCACAGCCCGACCTCGGCGATCGCCTCCGCGATCGTCTTCAACGCGCTGATCATCATCGCGCTGATCCCACTCGCGCTGCGCGGCGTGCGCTACCGGCCGTCCTCCGCCGCGACACTGCTTCGCCGCAACATCTGGATGTACGGGCTCGGCGGGCTGGTACTGCCCTTCGTGGGCATCAAGCTGCTCGACCTCCTGATCCAGTTCATCCCCGGCCTGCGCTGACGGACGGCCCGACGAGAGAAGAAGGCGATCCCGCGGTGCGCACCCACCTTCCCCCCGTACTCCAGCACCATCTGGCCGCCCTGCGGATGCTGCTGGCGTTCACCGTGATCACCGGCATCGCCTATCCGCTGCTCGTCACCGGCATCGCCCAGGCCGGCCTCTCCCACCAGGCCAACGGCTCCCTGCTGACGACGGACGGCACGCCGGTGGCCTCCAGCCTGATCGGCCAGAACTTCGCCCTGCCGAAGAAGAACCCCCGGGACGCCAAGGAGCCGCTGCGCCCCGACCCCAAGTGGTTCCAGCCCCGCCCGTCCGCGGGGGGCTACGATCCCACCGCCTCCGGCGCCTCCAACCTGGGGCCGAACAACACCGACCTGATCGAGACCGTCAGGGGCCGCCGCGCCGCCGTCGCCGCCTTCGACGGGGTCCCGCCCGCGTCCGTTCCGGCGGACGCCGTCACCGCCGGCGGCTCCGGGCTCGACCCGGCGATCTCCCCGGCGTACGCCTACGAACAGGTCGACCGCGTCGCGAAGGCCCGCCACCTCGCCCCCGCCGAGGTCAGGAAGCTGGTCGCCCACCACGTCCAGGGACGTGTTCTCGGCTTTCTGGGTCAGGAACGCGTCAATGTCGTCGAACTCAACCACGATCTGACCCGGCTGATGTGACCAGAATGTGGGGGCGCCGATGCGACGGCGGCCGCAGTGCGGACATACACCGGCGTGGGGCATGACATGGATGCGGGAGCCGTGGCCGTACTTGCGGGGATCGCCGCGTTCGGCGGCCTGCTCGCCGTCCTCGTCGGGACCTACGGCCTGCGCCAGGCACGGCGTGTGAGCGAAACGGGCGTGCGCGTCCAGGCGCTGGTCAAGCGGCGCCCGGCAGAGGTCCGTGAGGACTCGGCCCCACCGCGCCCGCTGCTCCAGTTCGTGACGGAGGACGACAGGGTGATGGAGGTCGTCTGTCCCGTTCCCCCCCCACCCGGCGGAAGCCGCTCGACGACGGCGACGACGTGCTTGTCTCCTACGATCCGGCCGACCCGCGAAGCGTCGTCGTCCATGGGCGGGAACACGTGGGTTCCGACCGTGTGTTCATCGCCGGGGGCGCCCTCGTCGCACTGCTCCCGGCGACCGTGCTCGTTGTCGCGATCGCGGGTCGGTGACAGCCCCGGAGAGCTTCTCGTCGTCGCCTCTCGCAGGGGGCCTGCGAGTTGCGGGGGGCCCTACGAGTGGTGGCCGGGCGTCGGCAGTGCGGGCCGGCCGGCAGCCGGGACAACGGCTCGGCCGACGCGGTCCGGGCCGTCAGACGCCGGTGCGGCCGGCCGTGTCGAGTGCCGCCCCTACCTGGTCGGCGAGAGTCACCGCGACCAGCCGCGCGGCGAGCGGGGGCGCCGCCCCGGGTGCGGGCCGGAGCATGAACCGGCCGTGGAAGTGTCCGTTGTGGAAGACCCGCAGTTCCACTTCCTCGCCCGGCAGACCGTCGCGGTCGGCGTCCCAGCGCCGGTGGCGGTCCCAGGCAATGCTGCCGTCTTCCTCCAGACGGGGCGGACGCCCGATGAGGGTGCCGTATTCGAAGCGGCAGCCGTTCAGGCCGAGCAGTCCCACGAGCTGCCGGCACACATGGTCGATCACGGTGTACGGGCTGGTGGCGGTCTCGGCCAGCCGGGCGGTGTGGTGGATCTGCGCCAGGTAGTCGTGGTCGGTGAGGGCGATCACCTTCAGTTTCCGGGCCCGCGCCGGGCGCCGACGATGCTCGGCGCAGCTCCGAACGAGGCCGCACGACTGGCCGTCGTCAATCCCGCGTCAAGGGTCGGCGGTGCGGGGTCAAGGCTCCGCTAACGGAGAAGTCCGGCCCAGGCGGGGCGGGCATACCGTCACTGCTGTGCCCCGGCTTGCCAGTAGTCCGGGTTGATGTGCCCGTCTTCACGAGGAGTGCCATGATCGACAACCAGCGCGCCGAGGACCCCGACCCCCTTCAACCGGACCGGACCGGGGCGCTGTTCGTTCCGGTCCGGCCGGGGCCCGCGGGCTGCTGCGCCCGCCTCTTCCGGACGCCCCTGGGCATCCGCACCGCGGTTGCCTTCACCAACGAGCGACAACTCATCCTCACGCTGGGGGAGCGGCAGACCTGGATCCGCCTTGCCGAGCCGGCGGTACGTGCCCTCGTCGCGCCCTTGGGTGTGGTCGACCTCGTCGTCGACCCCCTCCTCGTTGCCCCCGGGCCCGGTGCCGCGGCCGCTGTGAAGCCCGCTCGCCCTACAACCCCCGCGCCGCGGCGGAAGCGCCGGCAGGGCTGGGAACCGGGAGCGGCCGATGGGACCCGCACGACCGGCACACAGTCGTTGTCTCCTGCATCAACCTCTTGATCGGCCGGGGGAACACCATGACCACATCACTGCCAGGACAGTCGGTTCCGGCGCCGGACATGCCGCACGCGGTCCCCGCGCCGCCGGGCAACGCCGCAAGTCTGTCCGTCTGGCCCGCTTCGGCGCGGCCCGCCCCCCGCGGCGATGTCGCGGTGGGCGGAGTCTCCCTCGTCGAGGCGGCCGAGCGGTTCGGTACGCCGGTCTACCTCCTGGACGAGGGCGAGGTGCGGGAACGCTGCCGCACCTATCTGCGGGCCTTCCCGGACACCGATGTCGTCTACGCGGCGAAGGCATTCCTCTGTCGCGCCCTGCTGCGCTGGGTGCGGGAGGAGGGTCTCGGCCTGGACGTCTGCTCCGCGGGCGAGCTGGAACTCGCCGTCACCACCGGCTTCCCGCCCGAGCGCATCGTGCTGCACGGCAACGCCAAGAGCCCGGAGGACCTGGGCGCCGCGCTGCGCCTGGGTGTCGGACGGATCGTCATCGACAGCGCGTGGGAGATCGCCCGGCTGTCCGCGCTCATCCCGGACGGTGCCCGACAGAAGGTGTTGGTGCGCGTGGTTCCGGGCGTGAGCGCGGGCAGCCACGCCGCGATCCGCACCGGCACGGACGACCAGAAGTTCGGGCTGCCGATCACCGACGGGAGCGCTCAGCACGCCATTGCCCGGATCCTCGACCAGCCGCGGCTCGAACTGGTCGGACTGCACTGCCACATCGGCTCGCAGATCACCACGGCCAAGCCCTACCTGACTGCGCTCCGACGGGTGGTCGGGCTGCTTGCCCAGGTCCGCCACCAGCACGGGACCGTCCTGCCGGAGCTGGACCTGGGGGGTGGGCACGCGGTCGCCTACCGACCGGGGGAGAACGCGCTCGACATACCGTCGCTCGGCGCCCGCATCCGCCGTGAACTGGCCACGAGCTGCGCGGCGGCCGGCATCCCCGTGCCCCGGCTCACCATCGAGCCGGGCCGCGCGCTGGTCGGGCCGGCGGGCGTGGCGCTCTACCGCGTGCTCGCCGTCAAGAGGACCGGCGACCGGGTCTTCGTCGCCGTGGACGGCGGGATGAGCGACAACCCGCGGCCCGCGCTGTACGGAGTCCGCTACGCACCCCGGCTCATCGGCCGCCCCTCGACGGCCGAGCCCTGCACGGCGACCGTCGTCGGCCGCCATTGCGAGGCGGGCGATGTGCTCGCCGCCGACGTGGCCATGCCGGGCGACATCCGCCCGGGTGACCTGGTGGCCGTCCCTGTCGCGGGCGCGTACCACCTCTCCATGGCGTCCAGTTACAATGCGGTCGGCCGCCCGCCGGTGGTCGCCGTCCATGACGGCCGTGCGCGGCTATTGGTCCGCCGCGAATCCCTCGCCGACATCAACGGCCGCGACGTCGGTCTCTGAATCGTCCGCGCCCATGTCCGCACGCTCCCGGCTCCCGGCTCCCGGCCCACCGGTGGCCGGGAGCCGACGACCATCACGGAACTGATACGCCCTGCGCCGACCGTTCGCCTCTTGGCGAGAAGGAGCCCGGCCGCCGTGCTCGGCACGTCCTCACGCGTCCGCCGCGTCGTGCGCGTCCGCGGATTCTGTCCGGGCACGGCGTCCGGCCTCCTCGGGCCCGCCGTGCTCAGTGCGTCGGAGCAGCCGGTGCCTTCGAGGCGGCGGCGTTCTCCTCCGCGAGCCGCTCCATGCCGCTCTGCGTCTTGAGCGGCTTCTCCTTGATGAAGAGCACCGCGATCAGGGCGAGAAACGCGAAGGGGGCCCCGATCAGGAAGACATCGGCGGTCGCGACCCCGTAGGCGTGCTCGACCACCTGCCGGGCCGGTTCGGGAAGGGTGCTGAGGTCGGGGACAGCGTGCCCGGCGCCGCCGTTGTCCGTCGCCCCGCCGAAGCCCTTCGCCATCTCGCTCGCCACCCGGTGGCTGAGCACGGCGCCCAGCGCGCTCGTGCCGATCGCCCCACCGAGGCTGCGGAAGAACGACAGCACCGAGGTCGCTGCGCCGAGCTCCGACGCGGGCACGTCGTTCTGAGCTGCCAGCACGAGGTTCTGCATCAGCATGCCGACACCGACGCCGAGCACCACCATGTAGACGCTGAGCAGGACGAACGAGGAGTCCGCGCTGATCGTGGACAGCAGGCCCATGCCCGCGGTCATGATGACGCCGCCCGCGATCAGGAAGCCCTTCCACTTGCCCCGGGCGGAGATGATCTGCCCGGCGATGGTCGTGGACACCATCAGGCCGAGGATCATCGGCAGGCTCATCAGCCCTGCGATGGTCGGCGACTTGCCGAGGGAGATCTGGAAGTACTGGGAGAGGAACACCGTGCCGCCGAACATGGCCACGCCGACCAGCAGGCTCGCCACCGTCGTCAGCGCCACGGTGCGGTTGCGGAAGATGTCCAGCGGGATGATCGGTTCCTGGACCCTGGATTCGACCAGGACCGCTGTGATCAGAAGTACCAGACCGGTGCTGACCAGAGCGGCGGTCTGCCATGACGCCCAGTCGAACCGGTTGCCTGCGAGTGTCACCCACAGCAGCAGTGCGCTGACCCCGCTCATGATGAGGACGGCACCGAGGTAGTCGATCTTCACCTTCCTGCGGACCGTGGGCAGCTTCAGCGTCAGCTGGAGCAGCACGATCGCGAGCAGGGCGAACGGCACACCGATGAAGAAGCACCAGCGCCACCCCAGCCAGGAGGTGTCCACGAGCACGCCGCCGATGAGCGGTCCTGCGACCGTGCCGACGGCGAAGACGGCGCCGAAGATGCCGGAGTAGCGGCCGAGTTCACGAGGCGGGATGATCGCCGCCATCACGACCTGGGCGAGAGCGGTGAGACCGCCCGCGCCGATGCCCTGCACCACACGGCTCACGATGAGCAGGCCGACGCTGTGCGAGAAGCCCGCGACGAGTGAGCCGACGATGAACATCGAAAGAGAGAGCTGGATGAGCAGCTTCTTGTCGTAGAGGTCGGACAGCTTGCCCCAGATCGGGACGGTCGCTGTCATCGCCAGGAGCTCGGCGGTGACCACCCACGTGTACGAGGACTGGCTGCCGTGCAGATCGGCAATGATCCTGGGGAGCGCGTTGGAGACCACGGTTGAGGCCAGAATGGCCACGAACATGCCGGCCATCAGGCCCGACATGGCCTGGAGTATGTGACGACGCGTCATGGCTGGTGCGGCCCCCTCGGGCGCACCGGCCGTACCGGTTTCGGGTGTGACGGCAGCGGTCATTTGCTGACGTTTCCTCATTCTCTGGTGAATTGCCCTGGTAGGGGCTTCGGATGTGCTTCAGCCGCTCAGACCGTCGGCCAGCGAGGCGAACGCCTCACGATAGATGCTCTGGAACGTACGGGTACGGCCGGAGGCCGCCCAGAGCTCGACGGCGGCGCGCACGGCAGCGATCGTCACGTGCGTGAGAAGCCGAGGGTAGAGATCGGACTCCGGATCCTGGCCGAGGCGCTCGGCCACGACGGCGACCAGTGCGCGTTCGTCCGCGCCCTGGGCGGCCAGGAATCCGGACAGCAGCGAAGGACTCGTCCTGAGCGCGGCCATCTGGAGCTCCCAGCGTTCGTGATCCTCCTCGATGTGGGCGAGTTCCTGGCCGATCGCCTCGCGGAGAGCATGGAGTGCCGTGAATTCCTCCGGTGCGTTCAGCACCGCGCGGCGGGCCCGCTCGGCGCTGTCCTGGTCCGGCCGGGTGATCGCGTCTTCCAGGCACGGGAAGTAGTTGAAGAAAGTGCGCACCGAGACACCGACCGCGTCGGTGACCGCTTCTACGGTCATGTTCTCGATTCCGCGGTCCGCGGCCATGCGCAGCGCCACGTCCGCGAGGGCGTCACGCGTGGCACGCTTCTTGCGTTCACGCAGTCCGAGGGGCATGTCGTCGGCACACATGAAATGCATGCTATGCAAGTTTGCGTGGCGTGCAAAATTTTTACTGGAAGGGTTCCGGTGCCGCGCGGGTGCCCCGAACCGGTCCAGGCAGGCCCGGACCCGGCCCGCCGCCGTCCCGCCCGACCGCGCGTAGGCCTCCGGCGCGATCCGGGGCGTAGGCGCTGCGCGCCGTGCCGCCGGCGGAACCGAGGCGGGTCAGCCTGCCAGCCGGGCGAGGGCCAGTTCGTGGGCGCGGTCGAGGGAGCCGGCGGCGGCGCAGGGGATGTCCGGTCGCACGCCGGTGCCCTCCCAGTTGGTGCCGGAGACGGGGTTGACGGGGCGGCCGAGCGGGATGGTGGCTTCCAGGTGCGGGTGTACCGTCCAGCCCTCCCGAGGATGTGCACCGCCGCCGGTGCGCTCGCCGACGACAACGGCGCGGCCGAGCTGCTGCAGGTTGTACGTCAGCTCCTCGGCGCCGGAGAAGGTGACGCCGCTGGACAGTACGTACAACGGCTTGCTGCCGCCGAAGCGCGCACCGGGGACGTGCGGCAGGCTCCAGGACTGCTCGCGGCGCTTCCCGTCGCGCCAGTGCATGGTGTTGAGGTGGGTGCGCTCATCCAGCAGATAGCTGCAGACGAAGGCGACCGTGTCCGGGTCGCCGCCCCGGTTGGCGCGAAGGTCCACGATCAGCGCCCGGGCGCGGGAGGCCAGGGTGAGCGCGGCACTCAGCGGTTCGGCGGCCCACTCCAGCGGAAAGAGCGCCGGTGCCAGCTCCACCACGGCGACCCCTCCGTCGAGCAGCTCCACCCGGGGCGCACCGCCCAGCGAGATGTCGAAGTCCCGGCGCATGGCGGTCAGGGTGGCCGCCCCTTGTTCCGGAGGTACCGGGGCGGCGTGGTACTTCAGTCTCAGGTGGCGGTCGCCGTTGACGGACTGCAGGTCCGCGGTGACGAGCCGACCGAGCTCCTCGGCACTGTCGACGTCGTAGGCGCCCTCGGCGAGGCGCCGTTGCAGCAGGTCTGTGAGCTGTTCGGCTGTCTCGGGGAATACGTAGTGCTCGATCAGGAGCCGGGCCGTCTCGTCGATGACCGGGGCAGGCCGAAACGTCGTCGGAGTCGTCATGGCAGGGAAGTAGAGCACCGCCCTTGCGAAAGCGTCAAGATAGTTGGACACTTTCCGTATGCATGATCAGCCTCCCTCTCCGCCGCCTCCTGAGGACGTCCAGGAGATCGGTGCGCCTGAGCAGTTCGCGGCGCTCGCCCACCCCTTGCGTCAGCGACTGCTCTTCGCTCTGGGCCGTCGGCCCGCCACCATCAGCCAGCTCGCGACGCAACTCGACGCGAAGAAGGGCAACGTGGCCCACCACCTCAAAGTGCTCCGCGAAGCCGGACTCGTCCACGTCGCCGAAACCCGCCAGGTCCGCGGCGGCACCGAGCAGTACTACCAGCGCACGGCCCGCCGCATGGTCGTCGCCGAACCCCGAGCGGCGGGCACCGCCGCGATGCTCTCCGCAGTCGCCCAGGAGCTGGACCGCTCGCCCGCCGAGACTCACCTGACGCTGCGCCACTTGCGTCTCAGCCCCGCGAAGGCAAGGGAACTCGGCGAGACCCTCGCCCGGTTGGTCGACGAGGCCGAGGAGGAGTCGGTGGATCAGCCCCTGCACGGCGTACTGGTGACGCTCTATCAGCAGGCTCTGCCGACCGGCACCACAGGTTCCGTCTAGTACTCCAGCCGTAGATGATGATCTGGCTGGTTGCTGGAGTATGTGTCGTCGGCAGTGGCCATGGTGGGCGTTGTGGCCACGGTGTTGGGGACCCCGGCGGAAGCCGGTTGTCGGTCCCCCTGGGTAGGGTTCCGCGGCATGGTGCTTAAGAGTTTCTACGACTTGAGGTTTGGTGTGTCTCCCGGCGGGGCCAGGAAGGACGCGCACCACATTTGCGGCAGTCTCGACGAAGCCATGCGTGCTCTGGACTCCGAACTCGAGGACTACATCAACGTATGGCTGCTGTTCGACTACGGCCCCAGTACTGAACTGGTCCTGGACGTGTACCAGCAGGGCGAACGAGTGCGTTCGATCGATCTTCACCCGTTCATCACGATCCGAGTCGACGGCTACCCGGACATCACCTTCTGCGGACCAGGCAAGCCGACCGGCTACGCCGTTGGCGCGGATGATCCAGAGAAGGTGAGGATGGTGCTTGCCGACGCGATGTTCGAAGGCGACCTCGACGGCAGGATCGAGGTCACTGTGGACTGGGACAGCATCCTCGTCCCACCGCTCGTGGGCGACATCGCGGAGCACGGTGACTACGTCAAGCTTGGCGATGGCGCCCTCGATGACCTTTCCGGCCTTGATGACCTCGACGAGGACGAGTTGGCGGATGAGCTGATCGACCGGGGCTGGGCCGAGTACGGGGATCACGATTTCGAGGCGTGAGCCGGGTGGGAAATGACCTTCGGACTTCGCCATGGATGCTCAGTTTCATGGCTCTTGGGTGGTTTGCCGTCGGTAATGACCATCGCGGGCTCGGGCCTGGTGGCGCCGCCGCCAGTAGGACCAGCGGATTCGGTGGGCTGAGTCGTGAATGGGTTGGACTGCCAGGGCGGTGAACAGGTGCTGGATCTCGTTGCAGCTCAGCGGGATCAGCTGGTCTGGTGCTGGATGCTGGGCGTGTTCGTCGGCGCGGACGACGGCGAGGAAGGCGTGCGCGAGCATGGCGAGGGTGACCCACCGATGCCAGGAGATCCACCGTCTGACCTGGTGTTCGTCCAGTCCGGCCAGGCCCCCGCGACCTGGCCCACCGCCTGGGACTCACTGCGCGCCAATCCTTCCGGAACCTCACCTCCCAGCTCTGTCTTCGGACCCGCCACAGCCTGCTGACACGCACCGCACCGAGCACCTACAAGATCACCCCGACGGACACCTTGACGCCGTCTCCGAGCCCTTAACTTCGCGGCATTGGGCGATGACCAGCCAGGTCCAGCGGTCCGCCGCGGCCGGGTAGCGGAATTGCGGAGCGGTCCAGCCAAGGGTCTGCTTGATCATTCTGAAGGTATGTTCAAGATCGAATCGCCGCAGAAACGATTGCCAGAGCCGGTCCACATCGGCAGCGGTGGCATCGCAACGTGACCACCACAGCCACACCGGCTTGGGATCCCGGTCCCCGGGCAGGTGGTCGACCCGGAGGTGGACCACTGTGCCTGCGATGACCGGTAGTTCACCTTCGGGGTAGTCGGCCCACACCGAGCGGCGGACCAGCAGCGGGTGCAGCTGACACCAGGCGCTGGCGAGGGCCAGCCCGTAGCGGGTGGTTTCGATGACCGTGGTAATCGCCGGGGCGGGCCAGGTGATGGCGTCCTCGAACTTGAATTCCGGTCCGCGCTTGGGCTTGCGCCCGCGCTTGCCAGGCGGCCGGGGCGTTGGCGGGAAGTACAGGACGCGGTCCGAGCGCATCCGCCCCAACAGTTCGACGGGCAGGTCGGTGAGCAGGAAGGCCGGACGGGTGACGTCGTAGCCGGCTTCCACGACGACCGGGACGGGAGAGGCACCGTCCGTCCACTGCCTTGCCGCACATATCGCTGGACCACCTCACGGATCTGGGCCGCAGTGACGGCGATCACGTCGTCGTAGGGACGGAGTCGGATCACATCCAGGATGGCGGTCCACGAGGTCCGCCCGGGTTCCAGGGCAGCTACGAAGGAGCAGGGCCAGCCAGGGATCATCTGGGACGAGCCCTTGCCCCGGCCATAGGTGTGGCAGAACAGCCTGTCCGGGCTGGTGTTCGCGTCCGGCCGCAGCCAGTTGCTGACATCGATGGCCAGGACGATCCGCCCGTCCGCAGCCCGGGGCAAGGCCAGTCCGGTCAAAGCCCTGCGCAGCCGCGCCACATCCAGCCGCCCGCAGTTCAACCCGCCATACAGAGCGCCATGACCACGCCGGTGCTCAGGAGCCGGTGACAACTCGACCAGCGTCTTCACCGGACCCTCGGTGCACAGCAGAGCGTCGACCAGCTCGAACAACTCGTCGCCCCGCGCTTCCAAAAAGTCATAGAGGTCCCGTCGAAACCCGGACAGCACACCAAGAGGATCGACGCGGGCGACCTCGCCCAGCACACTCATTCACACGGCCGTTCTGTGATGCTTCGAATTCGCGCGGTCTTCACAGCAGCGCGCCGCGCACGTGGAAGCCGTCGCGGAGGCTGGCGCGCGTGACCCGAGTGCCTTCCCGGACGATTCCTTCGACGCCCTTCTGCGCTGCTGATCGAGACCGTGATGCCGCCCCGCACGCGGTGAGTGGATTTCGCTGAAGTCGCTGTCCAGCGGTCAGTTGCGCGGGGGCAGGGATGCCCCGCGCAGTGTTGCGCAGGCCGGTACGAGAGCTGCCGCCAGCGCGCAGACGCACGCGTAGCCGAGGAAGACCGCGGGCAGTCCGACGTGCGGAGCGAGCGCCCCGGTCAGGGGGTAGCTGAGGGGAACGACGCCCACGGTGAGGAGGGTCGTCGTCGCGGTGACACGTCCCAGGTAGGCGGGGTCGGTCGAAGTCTGGAGCAGGGCGGCGAAGACCGCGCCCGTGAACCCGGCTGCCAGTCCGGCCACCGCCGCCGCCGCGGCGGCGAGGGGGAGGGCGGATGTGGTGCCCAGTGCGCCGACGGCCAGGGACCCCAGCAGCAGGCACCAGCCGCTGAGCGGCACGGCTCGTGGGATGCGGCCGCCCAGGGCCAGGGCGAGCGCACTGGCGCCCGCTCCGGCTCCGAAGGAGGAGATGATCAGGCCCATGCCTCCGGGGCCCCAGCCCCGGTCCTCGACCAGCAGCACCAGACCGATGTTGAGCGGTCCGGAGAACCCGAGCTCCACCAGCCACGCGACCGTGATCAGCGCGAGGAGCATCCGGTGGCGCTTGACGTACCGGAGGCCCTCGGCCAGATCATGCCAGGGCGAGGCGGGCGAGGCGGGCGAGGCGGGCGAGGCGGGCGAGGCGGGCGAGGCGGGCGAGGCGGACGGTGTGGACGGGATAGAAGGGGTAGACAGGGCGGACGGCGTGGACGGGGTGGCGGCTTCGGAGGCGTCCGCGAGGTGCGCCGGCGGGGAAGCGGCCACGCGGAGATTCAGCAGCAGGACGAGGGACAGGGCGAAGACCAGCCCGGCGGCGGCGAAGGCGGCTGCCGGGCCGCCCAGCGACATCGCCGTCCCGCCGACGAAGGGTCCGACGATCACGGCCAGCCGGGTGGCGAGCGTCCGCAGGCCCTGCACCCTGACGAGCTGGTCCCGTGTCGTGATCCGCGGGGGCAGGGCCCCCACCGCAGGCATGAACACGGCGTCGACGACGCCGAAGACGAGCGCCACCGCGGCCAGCAGCCAGACCCCCGGTGAGGCCAGGCCCAGGGCGAGGGCCACCGCCAGGACGACCCCCGCCCGGACGGCGTCGGCGGTGATCACCACGCGCCGGGGCCCCAGCCGGTCGGCGATCACCCCGCCGCCCAGCATCAGTACGGCCCGGGGGACTGCTCCCAGGGCCAGCACCACGCCCACCTGCGCCGGACCGGTCACCCGGGCCGCGGCCCAGGCGAGCGCCAGGAAGTACACGCTGTCACCGAGCAGCGAGGCGGTGTACGCGCCCAGCCAGCGCAGCACGTTCGGGTCGCGGTGGGCGGGAGGTGCGGCGGTGGCCCGCCTGGTGCCCGTCGCCGTTTCGCCTGTCATCTCTGCGGCCTTCCTTCGAAGCCTGCGGGGGCGTGTTGTCGGGGGCGGGTGCCCCGCACGGAGGGGCCGGTCAGCCGGCCGCGGGCGGCTTCGCGAGCAGTTCGGCGAAGACCGCCACGGCGCGGTCGACGTCGGCCGTGGTGACGCCCGCGTGCGTGACCGCCCGGATCTGGCCCGGCCCCAGCTCCTCGACGTTCACCCCCCGGCGGGCGAGCGCGCGGATCAGCTGCCTGGTGTCGCCGATCCGTTCGTCGACGGAGAAGAAGACCATGTTGGTCGCGGGAGTGCCCGGACGGAGCCGCAGGCCCGGCAGGGCCGCCAAGCCGCGCGCGAGACGGGCCGCGTGGGCGTGGTCCTCGCTCAGCCGGTCGACCATGTCGGTGAGAGCGACGATGCCGCAGGCGGCGACCATGCCTGCCTGGCGCATGCCCCCGCCGAGCATCTTGCGGGCCCGGCGCGCGCTCGCGACGGACGCCCGGTCACCCACCAGAACGGATCCGATCGGTGCGCTCAGACCCTTGGACAGGCATATCTGAACCGTGTCACCGTGGGCGGCGAGCCGTGCGGGTGACACGCCCAGGGCCAGGGCGGCGTTGAACAGCCGGGCACCGTCCAGGTGCAGCGCGACCTGGCGCGCGCGGGCCATCTCGGACACCTGGCCGAGGTAGTCCACCGTCAGGGGAATGCCCCCGCGCCTGTTGTGCGGCGTCTCCAGGCAGATGACCCCCGCCAGGGCGAACTGGGGGTCGTCGCCGTCCACGTCCAGGGCCTCGGCAAGTGCCTCGGGATCGATGGTGCCGTCGGGGCGGTTGTCGAGCGGCTCGTAGGAGATGCCCCCGCACACGGCGGCACCGCCGGCCTCGTAGACGTAGATGTCGGACTCCCGGCCCACGACGGCCTTGCGGCCGCGTTGGCAGTGGGTCAGCAGCGCGGTGAGGTTGGCCATGGTGCCGCTCGGCATCAGGCAGCCGGCCTCCTTGCCGAGGATGTCGGCCGCCAGTGCCTCCAGTTCGGCCACGGTCGGGTCCTCGCCGTAGACGTCGTCCCCCAGGGGTGCGCGTACCGCCGCCGTCAGCATGCGCTGGGTCGGCAGTGTGAAGGTGTCGCTGCGCAGTTCCACCGGCCGGTGCGGGGCGGCCGTGCTGCTCCGGGCGTCGTGCGCGTGGCCGTCGAGAAGAAGTGTCATCGTGTGGCTCCTTGTGTCGCGCATCCGGTGGTCCGGGTGCGGGTGCGGGTGCGCAGGCTGAGCGGGCGCATGTCCGTCCAGAGGCGTTCGATCTCGGTCAGGCAGTCCTCCTTCGCCGCGGGGCTGCCCACCGCGCTCCAGTCGCGCGGGATGTCCAGGGTCGCGGGCCAGATGGAGTACTGCTCCTCGCTGTTGACCACGACGAGGTATCGCTTCGTTGACACAGGGGACTCCTGTCGGGAAGAGGGAGGGCTCAGCCGGTGCGCAGGCCGTGACCGAGCGCTCGGGCCAGGCCGGTCACGTACGGGGGTGTGGCGATGCTCCAGTGGTCGCCGTCGATCACGGTGTCGTGGAGCTGCCCGCGGGTGCGCATCCGCCAGCTCTCCGGGCGGACTTCGGGGCGGCCGTTCTCCGGGTGCTCGTCGCGCGAGCGGATCAGGTGGATGTCGCAGTCGATGACCGCCGTGCAGCGATAGGCGTTGATCGCCTCCTTGTTGGCCAGGTAGACACCCGCCATCCGATTGACGGCGTCGGCCTGCGCCAGCCCGGAGACCATGCCCTGGTCGCGGGCCTGGTGAAGCAGCTCCTTCATAGCGTGCTGGGGCGACAGGGCCGCCAGGTCGTCGGGTTCGAGGCGCAGTACCGCCCGGCTGAACCACTCCAGCGGTTGCGTGCTCCGCACCTCGGGCAGATGGCTGTTGATCGCGTCCACCCCGAGAACGGTGGAGTCGATGACGGCGAGATGCCCGACGGGCCGGCCGGACCGTTCGGCCTGGCGGGCCATCTCGTAGGCCACCGACCCGCCCATCGACCATCCCGCCAGGAACAACGGCCCCTCGGGGTACACCTCGTCGATCTCGGCGAGGTAGCGGGCGGCGATCTCCTCGATGGTGAACAGGGGCTGCTCGTCCGGGCCGTAGCCGACCGCCTGGAGCCCGAGGACGGGCCGTTCGGGCTCCAGTTCCTGGACGAGCGGGAGATACGGGAACGGGGTGCCTGCGGTCGGCGGTACGAGGAAGAGCGGCGGAACGCCTGCCGACCCCGGGGACAGCGGGACGACGCAGCCGGCCGCGCCGGGACCGTTGTTCCGCAGCCGGGCGCACAGCTCGCGTACGGTCGGGGCGCGGAAGACGTCCGTCAGCGCCACGTCCTGCCCCAGCAGGGTCTTCATCCGGTCGACCATGCTGACGGCCAGGAGCGAATGCCCGCCCCGGGCGAAGAAGTTGTCCGTGACACCGATACGGGCGTCCAGCACGTCTTCCCACAGCCGCAGCACGGCCAGCTCCAGCTCGTCGCCCGGCTCGACGCGCTCCGCGGCGGACGCCGCGCGGTCCGGGGCGGGCAGAGCGGCCCGGTCGATCTTCCCGTTGGCGGTCAGCGGCAGCGTCTCCAGGGCCGTCAGCGAGCCGGGCACCATGTGGTCGGGCAGCAGTTCGGCGAGCCGGGAGCGGAGTCCGGCCACGTCCGTACCCGCGGGGGAGACGTAGCCGGCCAGCCCGCCGTCGCGCACGACGACGACGGCTTCCCGCACGCCGGGGTGCGCGATGATCGCGGACTCGATCTCGCCCAGCTCGATGCGGTAGCCGCGCACCTTCACCTGATGGTCGGTGCGTCCGACGAACTCCAGTCGCCCGTCGGGGAGATAGCGCGCCAGATCGCCGCTGCGGTACAAGCGGCCGGGGCCGTAGGGGTTGGGCACATACCGTTCGGCGGTCAGAGCGGGGCGGGAGACGAAGCCGCGCGCGACCCCGGCCCCGCCGGCGTACAGCTCACCGGTCGCGCCGTCCGGTACCGGGCGCATGTCGTCGTCGAGGAGATAGATCTCGGTGTTCCAGATGGGCCGGCCCACCGATACCGGCGTGTCGACGGCGTCCCCGGCCGCCAGCACGTTGATGACATTGGCCACGGACGTCTCGGTGTGCCCGTACTCATTGGCGACCCGTACCTCCGGCGCCAGTTCGCGCCAGAACGACAGTGCCTGGGGAGTGAGCTGCTCGCCACCCACCACGAGATGCCCGGCCGCCCGCGCGGCTGACGCGGGCAGACACCGCTTGAGGGGCTCCAGGTGCGCCGGAGTGAGCTTGACGAAGCTGAACCGGCGCCCGCTGGACAGCAGTTCGGCCAGTCCGGCCACGGGATGCCGGTCCTCGGGGACCAGGGTGACCGTGGTTCCGGCGAGCAGGGGCAGGAACAGGCCGGTCACGGTCAGGTCGAAGGAGAGCGAGGAGTGCACCGGGGCGCCTTCGCCCTCCCAGGCCCGGTACGCCTGGTGGCACCAGTCGAGATAGTGCAGCACCCCGCGGTGCGTGATCATGACGCCCTTGGGCCGCCCCGTGGAGCCCGAGGTGTAGATGACGTAGGCGAGGTCGTCGGGCGCGACGTCGACCCGCGGAGCCGGGCACGGGCCCTCGTGGCCGAGCTCGTCCGCGTAGAGCGCCTCGGCGTCGCAGGGCGGCAGTTGCCCCCGGTACCGGGACGTGGTCACCAGCACCCGGGCGCCGGCCTCCCGGAGCATGAACTCCTGGCGCTGGGAAGGGTAGCCGGGGTCCAGGGGAACGTAGTGGGCGCCGGTCCTGAGGATGCCGAGCAGCACCGGGAGCAGGATCGTGCCGCGCTCGCAGAGCACCCCGACCGGGGTCTCCACCGTGACGCCCCGGGCCATCAGCGCCGCCGCCACGTGGTTGGCCCGGCGCTCCAGCTCCGCGTAGGTCAGTTCCTCGTCCCCGCAGCGAACGGCCACGGCATCGGGGTTGCGGGCCGCGCTCGCGGTGATCCGTTCGTGCAGCAGACCGGGGGTGTACGGGTGGGCGGTGTCGTTGTGCGTGTTCAGCAGCCGCTCGCGTTCGTCGGGCGCCAGGATCTCCAGAGAGCTCAGCGGCGCCCGCGGTGCCTCGGCGAGGCGGGAGAGCAGCGTGGTGAAGTGCGTGGCCATGCGCGCGATGCGGGCCCGGTCGAAGAGCGCGACGGCGTAGTCGAGGCAACCGGTGAGCGAGCCGTCGGGATGCTGGACGAAGGAGACGGTCAGATCGCACTTGGCCCTCTCGGAGGGCACGGGCACCTCCTCGGCCGACAGGGCTCCGAGCCGCCCGGGTGTGCCGCTTCCCTCGTAGAGCGCGAACATCACCTGGTAGAGGGGGGTGTGGGCGAGGTCGCGCTCGGGGGCGAGTTCGCGGACCAGATGGGCGAAGGGGAAGTCCTGGTGGGCGTAGTCGCGCAGCACCGACAGGCGGGTCCGCCGCAGAAGCTCTTCGAAGGTCGGATCACCGGACAGATCGCCCCGGGCCACCATCGTGTTGGTGAAGAACCCCACCACGTCCTCGAACTCACCGCGGGTGCGTCCGGCGACCGGAGTGCCCACGGCGAGGTCGTCGCGGCCGGTGTGACGGCCGAGGACCACCTGCACCACGGCGAGGAGCGTCATGAAGGGCGTGGCCCCGGCGGAGCGGCCCGCCTCCGTGACCGCGCGGGCGATGCCGGCGGGCACCTCGAAGGACAGGCTCGCCCCGCGGGTGTCGCGGGCGGCGGGCCGGGGCCGGTCGGTCGGCAGCTCCAGCGTCTCCAGGCCGGCCAGCCGCTCGCGCCAGTACGCCAGGTCCGCCCCGGACGGGGGGCTCGACCGCTGCCACAGGGCGAAGTCGGCGTACTGGAGGCCGGGTGCCGCGAGCGCCGCCTGCCCGGATTCCGCGTACAGCGCGGTGAGTTCACGCAGCAGGACACCGTAGGACCAGCCGTCGCAGGCGATGTGGTGGACATTGAGCACCAGGACGTGACGCTCGAAGTCCTCGCGGATCAGCAGGGCGCGGAGCATCGGCCCGGTGGTCAGGTCGAAGGGGCGGCCGACGAACTCCCGGAGAACGGCTTCGAGTTCCGGGCCTTCGCCCGGCGGGCCGAGTGTCACCGTCGGCAGGTCCACGGCGGACGGCGGACCGATGTGCTGGACGGGGTCGCCGCCGTCGGCGGTGTACGTGGTCCGCAGCGCCTCGTGCCGGGCGACGAGCAGGCCGAGGCAGCGTCGCAGGAGCGCCTCGTCGAGCGGGCCGGTCAGCCGCAGCGCCAGGGGGACGGCGTACTCCGCGCTGTCCGGATCCATCCGGCTCAGGAACCACAGCCGCTGCTGGCCGTCAGAGAGCGCCAGCGGCCGGGTGCGGTCGGCGGTCGGGATGCCGGCCGGCTGCGTCCGGGGGCCGGCCGGGCCGCGCAGTCGGCGCTGCAGCAACTCGCGGCGCAACTCGTCGCGCGCGGACGGGCTTACGGTGCTCATGACAGGTCCTCCAGTGAGTGGACGAGCTCCTGCTCGGACATGGCGGCCACCTGGGCCTCGATCTCCTGGACCACCGAACCGGCCAGTGCGGCGACCGTGGTGTCCGTGAAGAAGCGGTGCATGGGCAGATCCACCCCGAAGTCGGTCTGCAGACGCATCCGGACGCGGGCCGCGAGCAGACTGTGCCCGCCGAGCGCGAAGAAGTCCTCCGAGGCGTCGGTGACCGGAACGCTCAGGATGTCGGCCCAGATGCGGGCGACGGCCTCCTCCGCCCCCGGCTCCGGGGGTCTGCCCGGCCCGCTCGGCGCGGCGCGCGGGAGGGGGGCCGAAGGACTGGGCGGGGCCGGCGGGAGCGGACCCGTGGGAATGTGCGCGGAGTCCGCGATCACCGCCGTCAGCAGTCGCTCGAACCGGGTCACGAACTCCTCGGCGGTGGCGGCGTCGAAGAGAACCGGGGAGTACTCCACCAGCCCGCGGTAGCCGTCGGCGGTACGGGACAGCCCCAGCGCGAGTTCGTAGCGTGCGGCCAGGATGCGTTCGGGACCGCGCTCGACGTCCAGGCCGTCCAGCGTCCAGGACTCCTCGGGGGTGTGGTCCAGCGCGAAGTAGACCGGGGTCAGTGCCGGGCGGGCGGGGTCACGGCCCGCGGCCAGCTCGTCCACGACTGTCTCGAACGGCAGGTGCTGATGGGCCAGGGCCCCGGCGACCTGTTCCTTCGCACCCTCCACGAGGGCGTCGAAGGTGCGGCCGGCACCGAGGTCCGCCCGCAGCACCAGTACGTTGACGAACATGCCGATCAACTCCTGGGCCCGGTCGGTGACCCGGTTGGACACCGGCGTGGCGACGGCGACGTCCCGTGCACCGGCCCACCCCGCCACGGTCGCCTGGAACGCGGCCATCAGCACGGTGAACGGGGTCGTCGAGTGGCGGCGCGCGAGCGCTTCCACCCCGGTGGCGACGGCGGGGGAGAAGACGAAGCGGTGTGCCGCGCCGTCCGTGCGCCGCACCGGCGGCCGCGGCCGGTCGACCGGTGTGTCCAGAGGTTCGAGACCGGTCAGCCGGGCGCGCCAGTAGGCGAGGTCCGCCGCCGCCTCCGCGCTGCGGAGCCGCTCGCGCTGCCAGTGGGCCACGTCCGCGTACCGCAGGGACGGCGGGGTCGGGTCGGGCCCGAGGCCCTGCCGGGCGCGGCGGTAGCCGGCGGCCAGTTCCCGGCGCAGGATGTCGAGCGAGGCGCCGTCGGCGCCCGCGTGATGCAGCGTGAGGGCCAGCACGTGCTCGTCGGGGGCGAGCCGCACGAGGCGGCCCCGCAGCAGCGGATCGGCGGCGAGGCCGAAGGGGCGTGAGGCTTCCGCGGCCACCAGGTCACCGGCACGGGCCCGCGCGTCCGGGACCCCGCCCAGATCCTCCACCGGGAGCGCGAACTCCTCCCCGGCGGGCTCCACTACGGCCTCCAGCCCGCCGTCGCTCGTGGTGCGCAGCCGGGTGCGCAGCGCCTCGTGGCGATGGACGATCGCACCCAGCGCGGCGCGGAGGGCCGCGAGGTCCAGCGGCCCGGAGATCCGCAGCTCCAGCGGAATGTGGTATTCGGGGCTGCCCGGATTCATCTGCTCCAGGAACCACATGCGTTCCTGCGCGGGGGAGGGCGGTGCCACCGCACCGTACGGTGCCCGTGGGATGACGGTGCTCCCCGTACCGCCCCCCGGCTCCCGGACGGCCGCGTCGGCACGCCGGGCCAGGGCCGCCACGGTCGGCGCGTCGAAGACCGCGCGGACGTCGAGCGCCGTGCCCAGCTCGGAGTTCAGCCGGTTCACGGTGTGGACGGCCAGCAGACTGTGTCCTCCCAGCGCGAAGAAGTCCGCCTCCACGTCGCGGACGGGCGTGCCGAGCACCTCGGTCCACACCCGCGCCACCCGCTCCTCCTGGCGGGTGCGGGGAGCCTGCCCGCCCGGCTCGTGCGGCTGGGCACCCGGCGAGGGCAGCGCCTTGCGGTCGACCTTCCGGTTGGGCGTCAGGGGGAACCGGTCCAGCGTCATGAAGAAGCCGGGCACCATGTAGGCGGGGAGCTTCCCGGCGAGGTGGGCGCGGAGCGCGGCCGGCGCGAGGTCGTCCTCGGTGGCCTCCGGCGCCGGGGTGAGGTAGGCGACCAGGCGCCGGTCGCCGGGGCCGAACTCGTGCACCGTGACGGCCGCCTGGCCGACGGCGGGGTGTTCGGTCAGCCGGGCCTCGATCTCGCCGGTCTCCACGCGGTAGCCCCGGATCTTCACCTGGTGGTCGTTGCGGCCCAGGAACTCCAGCTCCCCGTCGGGCAGCCGGCGCGCCATGTCCCCGGTGCGGTACAGGCGGGCCCCGGGCGGGCCGTACGGGTCGGGGACGAAACGCTCCGCGGTCATTCCGGGCCGGCCGTGGTACCCGTGCGCCACCCCGAGGCCGCCGATCAGCAGCTCGCCGGGAACACCGAGGGGGGCGGGCCTGCCGTGGCGGTCCAGGACGTGGCAGCTGGTGTTCGCGATGGGACGGCCGATGGGCAGCGCCCCCTTTCCGCGCAGGTCCTCGGCGCGGATCCGGCGCGCGGTCGACCAGATGGTGGTCTCGGTCGGCCCGTACATGTTCCACACCTGGCCGGCGGCCGCGACCAGCGGGGCGGCCACGTCCGGGGTCAGGGCCTCACCGCCGACCAGCGCCGTGAGACCGGCGAGTTCAGGGGCGTCCTGGAGCAGCCGCCAGGTGGCCGGGGTGGCCTGCAGCACCGTCGCGCCGCTCGTGGCGATCAGGGCGCGCAGCCGGCCGCCGTCCACGGTCGTGTCCCGGTCGGCGATGACCAGCCGGGCGCCCGCCGTCAGCGGGAGGAAGAGTTCGAGTGCGGCGATGTCGAAGGACGGCGTCGTCACGGCGATCAGCACGTCGCCCGCGTTCATGCCCGGCTCACGGCCCATGGAGGCCAGGAAGTTGACGAGTGCCCCGTGGGGCACCGCGACCCCCTTCGGGCGGCCCGTGGAACCACTGGTGAAGATCGTGTAGGCGAGCGAGGCCGGATCGGTGACCTCCACCGGCGGTGTGGCCGGCAGCCGGTCGAGTGCCGGCCCGAGGCCGTCGAGCGCCAGCACCGGCGCCGTCGCCGGCGGCAACTGCCGGGACAGGGACCGCTCGGTGACCACCAGCGCGGGCTGTGCGTCCCGCAGGATCAGTTCGACGCGGTCGGCCGGCTCCCCCGGGTTGAGCGGCACATAGGCGGCGCCCGCCTTCAGGACGGCGAGCAGGGCGACCGGCAGGTCCAGGCCCCGTTCGAGGAAGACGGCCACCCGGTCGCCGGTACCGACGCCCAGGGCGCGCAGATGGTGGGCCAGCCGGTTGGCACGGGCCTCCAGAGCTGCGTAGCCGAGCTCCTGGCCGCCGAAGACGACGGCCGTACGGTCACCGCACTCGGCGGCGCGGGCGGTGATCAGACCGGGCAGGAGCGTGCCCGGCAGACCGGCCGCGGTGTCGTTGCACTCGACCGTGAGCAGCCGGCGCTCGGCGCTCGGCAGTAGCGACAGCTCGCTGATCGGCGCGTCGGGGCGGGCCGCCGCGGACGCCAGCAGTTCCAGCAGGCGGTCCGCGAAGCGGTCGGCGGTCGCCTCGTCGAACAGCGCGGTCGCGTACTCCAGGTTGAGTTCCAGCGCCCGGCCCCGGTCGCGGAAGAAGAACGACAGGTCGAACTTGGCCACGTCACCCGGGACGGCGATCTCCGCGACGTCCAGTCCGGGCAGCGACCAGCCCTCACCCGTACCCCGGTCGAGCTGTACGAAGGCCTGGGCGATCGGATTGCGCGAGGTGTCGCGTCCGGCGGCCAGTTCACGCACCAGCACGTCGAACGGCAGCTCGCAGTGGGCGAACGCGTCCAGCACAGTGGTGCGTTCGCGCCGGACCGCCTCGGCGAACGAGGGATCGCCCGACAGATCGCCGCCCAGCGCCAGCGTGTTGATGAAGCAGCCGACGACGTCCTCCAGTTCCGGGCGGTCCCGCCCGGTGATCGTCGAGGCGAGCACGAACCGGTCCTGTCCGCTGTGCGCCTGCAGCAGGACCCGTACGCCCGCCACCAGCAACGCGTACAGACTGGCGTCGCACGCGGTGGCGAGCTCGCGCAGCCGCCGTGAGAGCTCCGTGTCCAGCCGGCGCCTGCGGTTGGCGCCGGCGAAGTCGGACACCGGGGGCCGCGCCCGGTCCGTGGGCAGGTCCAGTACCTGCGACTGGTCCGCCAGTGCGGTACGCCAGAAGCCGAGCTCCGCCTCCTCCACCTGGGCCACCCGCTGCCGCTGCCAGGCCGCGTAGTCCCGGTAGGTCACCTCGCCACGGGCGGGGTCGCCGCCCGCGTAGAGCGCGGCGAGGTCCCTGGCCAGCACCGTGGTCGACCAGCCGTCGGTGGCGGTGTGCGGCAGCGCCAGCACGAGGACGTGCTCGGCGGGGTTCATCCTGATCAGTTCCGCGCGCAGAACCTCCGCGCAGGACAGGTCGAACGGGGCACGGCTGACTCGCAGCAGACGGTCCGTCAGCGCCGTCTCCCGTGCCGTGCCGTCCAGTTCGCCGAGGTCGACGACGGGCAGGGCCACGGCGGCCGGATCGGCCACGGTCTGGAGCGGGAGGGTCTCACCGGCCACCAGGGCGGTGCGCAGCACGGCATGACGTTCCGTCAGACCGGTGAGGGCGCGCTGCAACGCCGCCGCGTCCAGGGCGCCGCGGATCCGCAGGGCGTGGTAGACGTTGTACGCGTGGGTGTCGGCGTTCAGCCGGTCGATGAGCCACATCCGCTCCTGCGCGAACGACGCGGGTGCCGGACTGTCCGCGGGCAGCGACGGTATCCGCCTGGCGGGGGCGCGACGCGCGGCCCCGACCCGGTCGGCCAGCAGCGAGCGCTGCCGGTCCGACAGAGCGGGAGCGTGCTGGGGTGAGGGTGCGGTGCTCATGATGTCTCCCGTTCGTCCGCCTCGACGGCGTCCAGTTCCGCGAGCAGAAGCCGCTCCACCGCCTCCGCGGTGGTCTGCAAGGTCCTCGCTTCGAAGATCAGGCTGAGCGGTATCTCGGCGTCCAGAGCCGCCCTCAGCCGGGCGACGGCGCGCGTGGCCAGCAGGGAGTGGCCGCCCAGATCGAAGAAGTTGTCGTCCGCGGAGACCCGGGGCACGCCGAGCACCTCCGCCCAGATCTCGGCGGCGAGTTCCGCCACCGCACCCTGCGGAGCGCGGTACGCGACGCCCTCCATGGCCGTCGGGTCCGGCGGCGGCAGCGCCTTGCGGTCCGTCTTCCCGCTCGCCGTGGTGGGCAGGCGGGGCAGTATCGCCAGCGCCGCCGGCACCAGGTAGCCGGGCAGGCGTTCCCGCAGCCGGGCCCGGAGCTCGGCCACCGTCAGGTCGCAGCCCTCCTGCGGCACCACGTAGCCCGCCAGCCGTTTGTCGCCGGCGTCGGCCGCCCACACGGTCACCGCCGCGTCGCGGACGCCCGGCAGCTCCCGTACCGCCTGCTCGACCTCGCCCGGCTCGACCCGGATGCCCCGGATCTTGACCTGGTCGTCCTGCCTGCCGAGGAAGGTCAGCGCTCCGTCCGCGCGCCGGATCCCCCGGTCGCCCGTGCGGTAGAGCCGTGCACCGGCCGTGAAGGGGCTCGGCAGGAAGGCCGCGGCCGTCTTGACGGGGTCCGCGTGATAGCCGCGGGCCAGGCCGATGCCACCGATGTACAGGTCTCCGGGCACACCCACCGGCACCGGACGCAGATACCGGTCCAGGACGTGCACCTCGTTGTTGGCGATGGGCGAGCCGACGCTGACGGAACCCGGTACGTCGCAGTCCTCGACGGAGCAGTGCCGGGCCGTGGAATCGATCGACACCTCTGTCGCGCCCCACTGGTTGTGCAGGACGGCCCCGTCGAGCGTCCGGGTGAACACCTTCAGCAGCTCCGGGGTGAGGGCCTCGCCGCTGGAGACGACGTGGCGCAGCGCGCCCAGCCCCGCCCGGTCCTCGGGCCGCACGCTCTCCAGGAACAGCGCGAGCATGCTCGGCACGAACTGGAGGACGGCGACGCGGTGCCGCACGGCCGCGTCCCGGATGGCGACCGGGTCGCGGTGCAGGCCCGGCTCCAGCAGGACGACGCGGGCACCGACCATCAGCGGCCAGAAGCACTCGACGGCCGCGTCGTCGAAGACCAGCGTGGTCTTCTGGAGCACCGCCTCGTCCGCGCGGAGCCGGTAGGTGTCCTGCATCCACCGCATCCGGTTGACCCAGCCGCGGTGCGTGCTGGCCACTCCCTTGGGACGCCCGGTGGAACCCGAGGTGTAGTACACGGAGATCAGGTCGTCGGCCGAAGCGTCGGTCCGCGGCGGATGGGGCGCGCTCGCCGGCCGCACCGGAACGAAGGCGCCGTCGTAGCCCGCGGGCGTCGCCGCCCCGTCGTTGATCAGGCACACCGGTGCGCCCGCGTCGCCGAGGACGTCCAGAACCCGGGCGTCCGGCGCGTCGGCCTCGATGGGTACGAAGCAGCCGCCCGCCTTCAGCACCGCCAGCAGCGCGACGATGAGCTCCACCGAGCGGTCCATCCGTACGCCGACGGGAACGTCCCGGCCCACGCCCAGTGCCCGCAGCCGCAGCGCCAGGCCGTTGGCCCACTCCTCCAGCTCCGCGTAGCGCAGCCGCCGGTTGCCGTACTCGACCGCGACCGCCCCGGGGGTACGGGCGCTCTGACGGGCGATGAGTTCGTGCAGCGTCTCATGGGCCGGACGTGCGACGGCCGTGTCGTTGACGCCCCGCACCAGATGATGTTCCTCGGCCGGGCCGAGCATCGACGCCGCGTCCACCGGTTCGCCGGGACGCGCCACCAGTTCGGCCAGCAGCGCCGTGTAGTGACCGGCCAGCCGCTCCACGGTCGCCGCGTCGAACAGCGCCACCGGGTACTCGACGCTGCCGGCCAGGGAGCCGTCCGGCAGTTCGCGCAGCGCCAGGAAGAGGTCGAACTTGCTGGTCCGGGAGTGCACCGGCAGCGGATCGCAGGTCAGGCCCTTCAGTTCCCACAGCTCGTCCATGCCGCTCTGCAGGGCGAAGACCAGCTGTACCAGCGGGTTGCGGGACAGGTCCCGTACGGGCTGGAGCTCCTCCACGACACGGTCGAAGGAGACGTCCTGGTGGGCGAGGGCCGCCACGGTCGACTCGCGGACCCGCCCCAGTACGGTGGCGAAGTCGGGGTCGCCGCCGAGGTCCGCGCGCAGCACGACCGTGTTGACGAAGTGCCCGATCAGCCGGCCGGTGTCGGGGTGTTCCCGACCCGCCACGGGAGTGCCCACCGCGAAGTCGCTGAGTCCGGTGTACCGCCCGGCCAGTACGTGGAACGCGGCCATCAGCACCATGAACGGGGTCACCCGGTGGGCGCGGGCCAGGTGGTCCACCTGCCGCGCGAGGTGGCCGGGCACCGTGAAGGTGTGCAGGGCGCCCGTGCGGTCCCGGACGGGCGGGCGGGGGCGGTCGGTGGGCAGCTCCGCCACCTGCGGCATGGCGGCCAGTGCCGTACGCCAGTGGTCCAGGTCGCCGGGGTGGTCCGCCCGCCAGGCCGCGTGAGCGCCGTAGCGCACGGGCAGCGGTGGCAGATCGGGGGTCCGGCCGGCCAGGAAGGCGCCGTACGCCGCGCTGACCTCCTGGGCCAGCAGCCCCAGTGACCAGCCGTCCGCGGCGATGTGGTGGACGCTCAGCGCGAGCACGTGCTCCGTGGCACCGAGACGGCCCAGGGACGCGCGGAACACCGGCCCCCGCGCCAGGTCGAACGGGCGGGCGGCCTCGGCGCGCAGGAACGCCTCGGTATCGGTGACGTCGGTCAGCGGGAACGGGACCGGCGCGGGTTCGGAGACGACCTGCACGGGGCTGCCGTCGTGCTCCTGGAAGCGTGTGCGCAGCGGTTCGTGGCGTGCCACCACCGTGTCGAGCGCCGCCCGCAGCGCGGCCACGTCCAGCGGTCCGGTCAGCCGCAGTGCCCGCGTGATCAGGTACTCGGGGCTGCCGGGGGCCAGCCGGTCGGCGAACCACAGGCCCAACTGCGCGGGGGACAGCGGCGCGGGGCCGCAGAAGGCCGGGATGTGCGCCGCGGCCACGGCCGGCGCGGCGGCCTCGGCGGCGAGGGCGCCGAGCGTGGGGGAGCGGAAGAGGGTCTGAACACCGAGTGCGGTGCCGAGCCGCCGGCCCAGCCTCGCGACGACCTTCGTGGCGAGGAGCGAGTGCCCGCCGAGATCGAAGAAGTCGTCGTCGAGCCCCGGCCGCTCCACACCCAGCACCTCGGTCCAGATCTCCGCGACCGCCTTCTCCTGCGGTGTCGACGGCGCCCGGTAGGGGCGTTCGGACACCGTGTGACCGGGGTCCGGCAACGCGGCGCGGTGCACCTTGCCGTTCGGGTCCAGCGGGAAGGAGTCCAGCTCGACGAAGGCCGACGGAACAAGGTGCTCCGGCAGGGCCGCGCGACAGAACGCCGCCAGTCCGTGCCGGTCTCCCGCGGCCGCGCCCACCACGTACGCGACGAGGCGCTTGCCGCCCGCGCCGTCCGCACGGGCGACGACGACACAGCGCTCGACACCGGGGTGGGCGCCGAGGCGGGCCTCGACCTCGCCCGGCTCGATCCGGAAGCCGCGGATCTTCACCTGGTGGTCGGCCCGGCCCACGAACTCCACGTCGCCGTCGGCCCGCAGCCGCACCAGGTCACCCGTGCGGTACATCCGCTGTCCCGGCTCGAAGGGGCAGGCGACGAACCGCTCGGCGGTCGGCGCGGGCCGGCCCCGGTAGCCGCGCGCCAGCCCCGGCCCCGTCACCATGAGTTCGCCCGTCACTCCCGTGGGGACCTGGTGGAGATGGCGGTCGACGACGTAGACACGCGTGTTGGTGATCGGCGGGCCGATGGGAACGGGTCCGTCGGCGGTGGTGATGTTGCGTTTCACACAGGTGAAGGTGGTGCACTCGGTGGGGCCGTAGCCGTCGCTCACCTCGACGCCGGTGGCCGCCACCAGTGTGCGCACATGGGCGGCGGACACCACGTCGCCGCCGGTGAGCAGGTGCCGCAGCCCGTCCAGGCAGGACGGGTCGCTCTCCACCAGGGAGTGGAAGAGTCCGGCAGTCAGCCACATGGTGGTCACCCCGTGACGCCGGATCAGCGCGCGCAGTGTGCCGGCGTCGGGCAGAGCCGGCGGGTGCACCGCCAGTCCCGCGCCGTTGCACAGGGCTCCCCACAGCTCCCACGTGGACGCGTCGAAGGACAACGGGGCCAGCAGCGCGAGGACATGATCGTGCGTCAGTTCCGCGTACCGTGCGCCGTGCACCAGCCGCACCACGGCCCGATGGCTGACCTCCACGCCCTTGGGGCGCCCGGTGGAGCCCGAGGTGTACATGATGTACGCCAGCTGGTCGGGCGCCGGACCGGTGCCGGGCGGCGTCACCGGCATCCGTGCCACCTGCTCCTGGATGTTCTCCCACACGAGCACGGGGCGGGGCAGCCGGGGTGCGAGGTCCCGCTCGGCGAGTACCAGCGTCGCGCCGGTGTCGTCGAGCATGAAGCCGATCCGGTCCGCGGGATAGGCCGAGTCCAACGGGACGTAGCAGCCGCCGGCCTTCAGGACGCCCAGCAGCGCCACCACGAGGTCCGTGCCGCGCTCGAAGCAGACGGCGACCGGGGTCTCCGCGCGCACGCCCCGTGCCCGCAGAAGATGTGCCACCTGGTTGGCACGGGCATCCAGTTCCCCGTAGGTGACCTCGCCGGCCTCGGTGCGCAGGGCGACGGCCCGGGGCCGGTCGGTGGCCTGCCGGGCCACCAGATCCGAGACGGTCCAGTGCCCCAGGTCGAACGCCGTGTCGTTGACGGTCCCGCGCAGTCGGTGCTCCACGGGCTGCTCGGGCAGCGGGCGTGTCATCAGCGGCAGACCGGGGCGGTCCGTCAACTCGTCGAGCAGAGCCACGTAGTGGCGCGCCAGGAGGTCGATGGTCGCCGGATCGAACAGTGCCCGGGGATACTCGATCCATCCCTCCATGCCGCCGTCCGGCCGGTCCTCCAGGGAGACGAAGAGATCGAACTTGCTGGTACGGGTGTCGGCGGGCAGTTCGCGCACCGTCAGCCCGTCCAGCCGCCAGGAAGCGGTGGCGGCGCTCTGGTGCGCGAAGACGATCTGCGCCAGCGGGTTGCGGGAGAGGTCCCGTTCCGGCTGAAGGGCCTCCACCACCTGGTCGAAGGGCGCCTGCTGGTGTTCGAACGCGGCGAGGGCCCGCTCGCGCACCCCGCGCAGCAGATCGGCGAACGTCATGTCGTCGTCCAGCGTCGCCCGCAGCACGAGAGTGTTGACGAAGAAGCCGATCAGCTCCTCCGTGTCCGGATGGTCCCGGCCGGCCACCGGTGTGGCGACGGCGAAGTCGCGCTCGCCCGTGTACCGCGCCACCAGCACCTCGAAGCCCGCCAGCAGGGACATGAAGAGACTGGCTCCGCAGGTGCGGCCCACCCGCGCCACCCGGCCCACCAGCTCCGGTGCCAGCCGAAACGCGTGACGAGCGCCCCGGACGTCGATCCGCTCGGGCCGCGGACGGTCGGTCGGCAGCTCCAGCACCTGGGGCATGCCCGCCAACTCCGCACGCCAGAACGCGAGATCGTCCCGCGTGTCCTGGGCGCTCTGCCAGGCGGCCACGTCCGCGTACTGCACGCGCAACGGCGGCGGCGAGACCCCTGCCGAACGGTGCGCTGCGCGGTACAGCCGGGTCAGTTCGTCGGCGAGTACGGCCAGCGACCAGTCGTCGGCGACGATGTGATGCAGACACAGCACCAGAACGTGCTCCTCGGCACCGGTCCGGCCCAGGGCCTGACGGAAGACCTCGCCCGCGGACAGATCCATCGGAGCCGAGATCTGCTCCGCCACGAAGCGCGCGACGTCCTGTTCGCCGTGCAGAGCCGTGACGGCCAACGGCCGCACGTCGGCGGGGAGCACCTCCTGCAGGGGGCCGTCGTCGGTCTCCACGAACCGGGTGCGCAGGACCTCGTGCCGTTCGACGAGCGTACGCAGCGCCGAATCGAGGGCTCTCCCGTCCAGCGGCCCGACCAGGCGCAGCGCGACCGGGACGAGATAGTTGGCGGCGTCCGGGTAGAGCCGGTCGGTGAACCAGAGCCGGGTCTGCTGCGGGGAGAGCGGGGCCGGTGCGTCGGCGTCGCGCCGCGGTATCTCCCGCACTGCGTCACCGGTACGGGGAGCGGTGAGCAGCCGGGCCAGTGCGGCAGGGGTGGGCGCGTCGAACACGGCACGCATGTTCAGAACGATGCCGAGCCGGGAACGGAGCCGGCCGAGGAGCCCGGCGACCAGCAGTGAGTGCCCGCCCAGATCGAAGAAGTCGCTCTCCGCCGTGACCTCGGCAACCCCCAGCACCTCCGCGAACAGCTCGCACAGCAGTTCCTCGTCCGGGGTGCGCGGCGCCCGCCCGCTCGGCCGTGGAGCGGCCTCCGGCAGCGGCAGGGCGGCTCGGTCCAGTTTTCCGTTGGGGGTACGCGGCAGCTCGTCCAGGACGAGGACCGCGGCCGGGCACAGATGCGCGGGAAGCATCCGCGCCAGATGCCCGCGCAGTTCCTCGGGCGTGGCGTCCGTGACGGCGTAGGCCAGCAGCCGCTTCCCGCCCTGCGGAGCCTCGGCCACCACAACGGCCGCCTGCGTCACCGCCGGATGACCGGCGAGCGCGTGCCGCACCTCCGCGGGCTCGACCCGGAACCCCCGGATCTTGACCTGCTCGTCGCTACGGCCGCAGAACTCCAGCGCGCCGTCCGCCCGGTGGCGGGCGAGATCGCCGGTGCGGTACATCCGCTCACCCGGCGCGCCCATCGGGTCGGCCACGAAGCGTTCGGCGGTGAGCGCGGACTGTCCCAGGTAGCCGTGCGCGAGACCGTCGCCCGCGACGTACAGCTCACCCGTGGTGCCGGTGGCCACCGGCCTCAGCTCCGCGTCGAGCACATACGCCCGCTTGTGGGCGACGGCGACGCCGATGGGGACGGACGGGCCGGTCAGGTCGGCCGCGCGGATGGTGTGCGCGGTGGTGTAGCCCATGCTCTCGGCGGGGCCGTATCCGTTGGTCAGCCGCACGTGCGGGAAGGCGCGCAGGGCCTTCGCCGCGTGCGTCGTGGAGGCCGGTTCGCCGCCGGTCATCGCGTGCTGGAGCCGGGCGAACATCTCCGGGTGCTCGTCCAGGAGGTGGTTGAACAGGCTCGCGGAGGCCTTGAGCACGGTGACCCGGTGCTCCCGCGCGAGCGAGGCCATCAGCTCCGGGTCGGGGAGCTGGCCGGGCTGAAGGACACAGGTACCGCCCGAGAGCAGCGGACCGAGGAGTTCGGTGGCGAAGGCGTCCCAGGAGACGGGGGCGCTCTGCAACCAGACCTGACCGGGGCCGAAGGAGGCGTACCGCTGGCCGGTGAGCGAGGCCACCAGGGCGCGGTGGGGGCTCACCACACCCTTCGGAGTGCCCGTCGACCCGGACGTGAACATCACGCAGGCGACGTCCTCGGGGGACACCTCCGGCCGTGGATCGCCGAAGTCCGCCGCCCCGTCCGGAAGATGCGCCGGGATCAGCATGCCGACCCCGGGCCAGTGCGCCCGGTCGGCCAGGTCGGCGCTGGTGACGCAGACGGTCAGCCCGGTGGCTGCGACCACGGCACGCAGCCGCTCGTCCGGATGACCGGGGTCGAGCAACGTGTAGGCCGCCCCGGATTTGAGGACGGCGAGCAGCGCCGTGACCAGGCCGGGGCCGCGCTCCAGGTGTATTCCGACCAGCACACCGCGCCGCGCCCCGTGTGCGCGCAGCTGCCGGGCCAGCCTGTCGGCACGGGCGTCGAGGTCGCCGTACCCGATCTGCTCGGAGCCGAACACGAGGGCGGTGGCATGCGGTGTCCGCGCTGCCTGCTCCTCGAACCTCTCGTGTACGCACGCGGTAGCCAACCGCTCCGCTGTCCTTACCGACCCGGTCACTTCAACCATCTCCAGCTGCCATGAGAAGACTCTTCGGGGACGAGCACGTTGCCCGCGGGGCGTTGCGTCCGGTCAGGCATCCCGGTGCGGGACGGCCCGTCCGGTTGTGACAGGCATCAGGTCCGTACGAGGGACGCGGGACGGATGTCGGTCCAGTGGGTTTCCACGTAGTCGAGCGCGGCCTGCCGGGTCCCGGGCTCGGTGACCGCCTCCCAGCCGGCCGGGACCTCCAGCCGGACGGGCCACAGCGAGTGCTGGTTCTCCGCGTTGACGACCACGACGAACGTGCCGTCCACGTCGTCGAAGAGCGAGTCGGACATGGGGTCTCCTCGGGGTTTCGCGCAGCGATGCTGCAACAGGGGCGGGGCCGACCGGCCCGCCGAACGGGGCACGACCGACGCTAGGCGGCCCCGTATGCCCCGACCGGCAGTAGGAACGGCAACTGCCGGGCACTTGCGCCCCCGCGCCGGCCGCGTGCCGTGTCCGGTCGGACTGCCCGAGCCGCGGCGCCGCCACCGCGCATCCCGACGGGCCGGCCGGAAGAGGAGGGGGCGAGGAACGGGCCGCACGACCGCGGCCGCCCACGGCACGAGGCCACCGCGCCCACGGCCGGACGACCGGGAACGGAGCGGGAAGGGATGGGGACCGGGCGGGGGGAGCGTGCCCCTGTGAGTGTCTGCAGGAGGAGTATCCAGTGAAGCATCCCCCGGACCGCAGGGCCGGAGAGGCGAGGGCGCGCCGACTCGCTCATGAGCTGTCCGTCGTGGAGCGGTGGGCGATCAGAGCCAGAACGGGCGCGGACCCGCAGACGCTTCCGTACCGGGCCGAAGAATCCTGGAGCGGGAGGGAGTTCGCGGTCGAGACGAGGACGACGAACGGCATGCACGAGGTCGTCACCGTGGCTCGGGCCGCCCCGGAGGGCTGCCCGGCCAAGGACGGGCCCCAGGGAGGCGCGGGTGCCGTGCCCGATCCGTGCGACGAGGACGAGCTGGCCGCGCTGCGCTCGGCGGTCAGGGCGCTGCTCGACCTCGCCGGCCATCAGGAAGGCCCGGCCCGCACGGCTGTGGTGCTGACACCGTACGGCCCTCGTGTGGTGGCCTGTGTGCTCGGCTCCGCGTCCCATGGCGCGCAGGGTGAGGAGGTGCGGCTGCGCCACTGACGGACCGGTATGTGAAGAGCGGGCCAGGGCCCGCTCTTCACATACCCCGCGGAGGAGTTCGGCCCTGGCCGCTCCGCGCTGCCCTGCACGGCGGCCCGTCCGTTCCCGTGCCGTGTGCCGTGTGCCGCGTCCGGACCAGGTACCCGAATCCGACCTGACCCGACCCGACCCGTCCCCCGACTCACCGCCGGGCGGCCTCGCCCGAACGGTCGCGCTCCGTCCCAGGTCGAACCCCCCTTACCGTGCCGTTCCCGCAGCTGTCCGGGCGGCGGGAACGCCTCGGGAATCGATCGGGAACGCCCCGTCGCAGCATCAGTGGTGTCGGAAACGGAAGCGGTAAACCACCTGAGGGGTGTGCAATGGGACGCAAGCTCGCGGAACTCGTCGGAATCCTCGTGGCGGCTCTGGTCCTCGGCCTCGGTGCCGCCGGACACGGAGCCGGGCAGCACATCAGAGCCGAGGACAAGGGCCCCACCGTCGTCCGGGCCGAGGACAAGGGCCCCACTGTCGTCGCCCCCGTGACCGCCGAGGACAAGGGCCCCACCACCGCCCCGGACCGGCCTGCGGCCTGACCCGCCCGCGGCCCCTGTCAGCCGCGGCGCCGGTCCTGGGGTACGCCCATCTCGGCGAACAACTCCTCGGCCGCCGCGGTGTGTTCGTCGGCCGCCGCGAGATCACCGAGCGCCGCCGCGGCCCGGGCCATCCCGGCCAGCGCGTATGCCTCCTCCGCCCGGTAGGTGAGCGCGGCTGCCAACTCGTAGGCATCGACGTGGAGTTCGAGAGCCTGCTCAGGAAGCCCCTGGCGCTGCCGGAGCCGGCCCACCATGTTCTTGACCTTCGCCCGGCGCAGCGGCGACGCACTCGAACCGATCAGAAGCAGCGCCCGCGCCGCGTGGTCCGAAGCCTCGTCGGGCCGGTCCAGCCGGTGCGCCACCTCCGCGGAGAGAGCCAGCGCCATCGCCACCTGCCCCGGCTCCCGTGCCTCGTCGCACAGGTGCCGTGCCGCGTCCAGGCACTCCCGCGCACGGTCGTACGCGTGGAGCCCCAGATGGGCGAACGCCAGGTCGGTCAGGGCCACCAGCTCGTTCTCGTGCTGACCCAGTCGACGGCCCAGGTCGAGGGCCCGCCGCGCCGCGTCCGCGGCCTCCTCGTACCGGCCCCACTGCTCGTACAGCGTGCTGAGCACCGTCAGGCTCTCGGCCTCCGCGCGGGGTGTGCCGAGCTCGCGCTCGTAGCCGATGGCCCGTTCCAGATGGGTGAGCGCCTCGGGGAAGCGGCCCAGCAGGCTCTTGAAGAGCCCGAGTGTGCCCTCGCTGTGCGCCTCGGTCGCCCGGTCGCCGAGCCGGGCGGCCACGTCCCGGCTCTCGTAGGCGACCTCGATGCCCTCGGCGAACAGGCCGAGCTTCCAGCAGGCCACCCCGAGATTCGCCAGGCTCACCCCGAGCAGCGACAGGTCGCCGAGCCGTCGCGCCGCGGTCACCGCGACCCGCCCGATGTCGCGGAACTCCTCCAGGTGTCCCCGCGAGTTCAGCTCGAACACGACGTTGCGGGCGAGGCAGACCGCGTGCCGGTCGCGCGCCAGGCGCTCCGCCGTCGTGATCGCGGACAGCAGCGCCGTGTGCTCACGGGCGAACCACGCCTGGGCGCTTTCCGTGCTGGTGAGACGCGGGAGCTCGGCCGTGGAGGCCGGGATGCCGGTGGGGCGGCGGTGCCGGCCCGGGAAGAGCGTCTCGCAGGCTGTTTCCGTCGTGGCCAGGTAGTAGTCGAGGAGCCGTTCCACGGCTGCTGTCTCCTCCTCGGCCGAGGGATCCGACCGCAGGCTGCGGGTGAAGCTGCGCACCAGGTCGTGGAAGCTGTAGAGGCCGATCTCCGGCTGCTGGACCAGATGCACGTCGAGCAGCAGCTCAAGGACGTCCTCGGCGTCGCGGAGACCGGTGTCCAGCAGAGCGGCCGCGGCGTGCACATCGATGTTCCCGCCCGGATGCAGCGCCAGCATCCGGAAGGCCCACCGGTGGTCCTCGTCCAGGACCTGATAGGACAGCCGCAAGGTGGCGGCGACACTGCGTTCCCCGGAACTGAGCTCGTCGAGCCGGCGGGTCTCGTCGCGCAGCCGGTCGGCCAGGTACTGCAGGGTCCAGCGCGGCCGGTTGCGCAGCCTGGCCGTCGCGATCCGCAGGGCCAGCGGCAGATAGCCGCACAGCCGGGCCAGTTCGGCCGCCGCCTCGGGCTCCGCCGCCACCCGCCCGGCCGCCAGTGTCTCGGAGACCAGGGTGGCGCTCTCCTCGGGCGTCATCACGTCGACGGAGATCCAGTCGGCACCGTCCAGCTCCACCAGACGGGCCCGGCTGGTGACGAGCACCAGGCAGCCCGGCGAGTTGGGCAGCAGCGAGCGGACGACGGCCGCGTCGGCCGCGTTGTCCAGCAGCAGCAGGACCCGCTTGCCGACCAGCGCGGTCCGCCACAGGGCGGCGCGGCCCGCGACGTCGTCGGGTATGCGGCCACCGGGCAGGCCCAGCGCGCGCAGCAGACTGCCCAGTGCCGGGCCGGCCGTGACCGGTTGCTCGCCCGGGGTGTAGCTGCGCAGATCGATGTGGAGCTGGCCGTCCGGGTAGGTGCCGGCGAGGCTGTGTGCGGCACGTACGGCCAGCGAGGTCTTGCCGCTGCCGCCCATCCCGTCCAGAGCGACGATCCGGGTGCCGCGCCCACCGCTCTTCGCGGCGAACTCCAGCAGCACCTGGAGTTCCCGCTCACGTCCGGTGAAGTCGGCCAGGTCGTAGGGCAGTGTGCAGGGCGCGTCGGCGGGCGGCGGCATGGGTGAGGGTGCTGCCGTGGGCGGGGCCGGGGGCTCCGGAGCCGCCAGTTCGGGAGAATCCCGCAGGATGCCCTCGTACACCCGGGTGAGCCCGGCGCCCGGATCGATGCCGAGTTCCTCGACCAGCAGCTCACGCACCGTGCCGAACTCCTCCAGCGCCTCCGCCTGCCGGCCCGAGCGGTACAGCGCCAGCATCAGCTGGCTTCGAAGCGTTTCGCGCAGCGGATGCTGGAGCACCAACGCGCGCAGTCCGGCCACGAGTTCGGCTGCCTCACCGAGTGAGAGGCGAAGCTCGAAGAGCTGCTCGGCCGCATTGAGGCGACGCTCCTCCAGCGCGGTCGCGGCCGCTTCGACGACCGGGCCTCCGGTGCCGGACAGCACCGGGCCCCGCCACAGGGCGAGCGCGGACCGCAACTCCTCCACCGCGTCGGCGGGGCGGCCCTCACCCGCCGCCCGCTTCGCCTCCCGGGTGTGCCGGTCGAACGCGGCCAGGTCCAGCTGCCGTTCACCGACCGCCGCACGGTAGCCGGGGCCGTCGGTGACCAGGACACGTGCCCCGTCCGGGATGCGCCGCCGCAGGTCGGCAACGGCCTTGCGTACTTGGTGGGAGGCGGTCGCGGGCGGGTCGTCCGCCCACGCGGCCTCCACGAGCCGGCTGACCGGCAGCACCTTGCCGGGTTCCAGCAGCAGGGTCACGAGCACACGTTCCTGGATCATCCCGCCGAGCCTCAGCCGGGTGTCACCGGACCAGCCCTCCAGCCGACCGAGGATGTTGAAGCGCAGAGGTCTCTCGGCATCCGCTGTCACGTGGCCCCCGCAACCCCCGCTCGATCCCGCTGTCCCGGGATCATATGCGGATACCTGTACGTACGGTACCGGCGGTATCCAGCCGGGAATCGAACGGGAATCACCCGCCGGAGGATGCGTCCCGTTCCCTTCCACCCCGCCCGACGGCGGACAGCGCACCCGCCCTTCCCGTACCACAAGGACCCGGCCCCACCCGGGGGTGCGGCATCGGGGAACCCCGATTGCGCCGACTGACTGAGCACCAGGCCACCCCCCTTTTTTTGCGACAAGGAGACAGTGATGAATGCTCAGACCCCCTCCGACGGACTCGGCAGCCTGCTGCAGAGTGCGCGCCGACGGGCCGGGCTCACACAGGAACAGCTCGCCGGACTCTCCACCGTCAGCGTCCGGGCCATCCGCGACCTGGAACAGGGGCGGGTGGAACACCCGCGCAAGGAGACCCTTCCCCTGCTGGCCGACGCCCTGCGGCTCAGCGGCCCGCGCCGTGCCGCACTCGAACTGGCCGTCGCGGGAGCCTCCGTGGGCAGTGCGCTGCGCGATGTGTACGGCGCCGAGCTGGCCCCGCCGCCCGTGCCGCTGGGCCCGCTGGCCGGACGGCGCGCCGAACTCCGGGCGCTCACCGAACTGCTCGCCACGGATCACGAGCGGCTGCTCAGCGTGGTGGGTCTGCCGGGGGTGGGCAAGACCCGCCTGGCCCAGGAGGCGGCGCTGCGGCTGCACACCCGCGACCGCATCCCGGTGCTGTGGGTTCCGCGGGACCGGCCGGCCGCGGGCAGCCCGGCCGGCACGGCCGCGCACAGTGCGCAGCGGGCACTGGTGCGGGGCGTCCGGGCACTGGTGGCGCAGGAGGGAGGCGCGGACGAACTGGCCGCCGTCATACGCGACAGGGCCACTCTGATCGTTCTGGACGGTCACGACGTCGCACCGGCCGTCGAACCCGCGCTCCTGGGGCTGCTGCACTCCTGCGAGCGGCTGAAGGTGCTGATCACGGCCCGCGCCCCGCACCCCGCCCCGGGCGGCCGACTGCTGCCGCTCGCCCCGCTTCCCCTGCCGGCCGCCGCTCCCGCCGCCCCCGGTGACTCGCTGACCGCCGGGCGCCCCGCGGTCGAGCTGATGATGGCGTGTGTCGGCCTGATGCGCCCCGACCTCCTCCCCACCGACGCCGTGATCACCACCGTGGCGCGGATCTGCCGGGCCCTGGACGGACTCCCGCAGGCCATGGAGGCGGCGGCCTCCTGGCTGCTGATGTACTCGCCCCGGCAACTGCTGGAGATCGCCCGGCGCAACCCGCTGAGCCTCGTGGGCGGCACCGCCCCGCCGGCCCCCGGCGCGGGACCCGAGCTGAGCGTCCTGCTGACCGCGGCGGTCGACGCGCTGCCCGACCGTCTCCGCACGGCCGTGGCCGAGCTGGGCGACGTACCGGAACCGTGGACGGTCCAGGACGCCGCGCCGCTGCTCGGACGGGGGCCCGCCGAAGCCGCCCGCGACGTCCACGCGCTGCTGGTGCGCGGACTGCTCCGCCAGGTGCCGGCCGGGCCGGGCACCGGGGAGACGCCCCGGTACGCGGTGCTGCGGCTGGTCCGCGCCGTGACCGATGCCGCCCGTACCACGGCCTTCGACGCGACCGCGGTGCCGGTCGGCTGACCCCCGCCCCCGCACGTTCCAACTGCCGCTCGGCTGCCGCCCGGCACGCCGGTGAACCCCGGTCACCGTCCCTACGCTCGTGGCCGAAGGGATGTCCCGAGCGAGCCAGGACTCGTTCTTCGAAGGTCTTCCAATGATGTGGACGAAGCGAACCATGAAGCCTGCAGAAATGGTGTCCCGCAATCGATCCGGGCCGCTGGACGTCGTCGTCACCGGACTCCCGTCCGATGCGCACACCTGGAATCTCGTTTTCATCCAACTGCTGCTCGAAGACCTCGGACACGAGGTCGTCAATCTGGGCCCCTGCATCGCGGAGGACGAAGTCGTGGAGTCCTGCTGCAAGTACCGGCCCGATCTGCTCGTCGTGAGCAGCGTCAACGGACACGGCTTCCACGACGCCAAGCCCCTCATCGGGGCCGTGCGGGCCCGCTGGGAACTGGCCGGGCTGCCGGTCGTCATCGGCGGCAACCTCGGTGTGACGGGTGGTGAGGGAGCGGAGCGGCAGGCGCGTGAGCTGATGGCCGCCGGATTCGACGCGGTCTTCCAGGAAGGCGTCGCCCTGGCCTCCTTCGAGGAATTCGTCGGCGCGTTGCCCCGCGAGCCCCGAGCGGTGGCCCGGTGAACGGGCAGCCGGGTGTGCCGGGTGCGGTGACCGTCCACGGACGCCCCGCCTCCTTCGGCCGGTTCGTGGCCGAGGCACAGGCCCGCGGACGGTTGGTCGTCCAGCCCCGCATGGGTTTCTCCGACCCGGCCCGGATGCGCCGCGGACTCCTCGCCACCAAGGGAGCCTGCGACGCGGTGGCCGGAACCCTCACCATCGACAGCTACACCAGGGTCGCCGACGAACCGTCCGTCGTGCGCGCGCTCGCCGCCCGCACCCCTCTGAACGGATACCCGATCACCTCGTACAGCCCCCACACCTCCGGCTGGGTACTCGACGGGGTGCACGACGCCGGGTTCCCGGTCCAGGTGCGGCACGGTTCGGCGCGGCCGCAGCGGATCGTCGCGGCGCTCGGCCGACTGGGCCTGGACGCCACGGAGGGCGGCCCCGTCTCGTACTGCCTGCCGTACGGACGCACCCCGCTGGTGGACTCCGTACGCAACTGGCAGGAGAGCTGCGAGCGGCTCGCGGAGCTGCGGGCCACCGGTGCCGAACCCCACCTGGAGACCTTCGGCGGCTGCATGCTGGGCCAGCTCTGCCCACCCGGGCTCCTGGTGGCGATCAGCGCACTGGAAGCACTCTTCTTCCACCGGGCCGGGCTGCGCAGCATCTCGCTCAGCTACGCCCAGCAGACCAGCCCGGAGCAGGACACCGAGGCGGTGGCCGCGCTGCGGCGGCTGGCCGCCGAACTGCTGCCGGACACCGACTGGCACATCGTCCTCTACACCTACATGGGCCTCTACCCGCGCACCGCCGAGGGCGCCCGCAGCCTGCTCGAACAGTCCGCGGAACTCGCGGTGCGCACCGGGGCGGCCCGGCTGATCGTGAAGACGGCCGACGAGGCGCACCGCATCCCCACCGTCGCGGCGAACGTGGCCGCTCTGCGTACCGCGGCCGCCGCCGCGGACCGGGCCCGCCGCACCTCACCGGCAGTTCCTCCCCAACTGCCGGTCATGGGCGGGACACCGGCCGACAATGAGGTGTACGCGGAGGCCAGGGCCCTGGTCGACGCGGTACTCGGCCTCGACGCCGATCTCGGCCAGGGCCTGCTGAAGGCCTTCGAGCGCGGCTGTCTGGACGTCCCCTACTGCCTGCACCCCGACAACGCGGGCCGCACCCGGAGCCACATCGACTCCGCCGGTCGGCTGGCCTGGACCGAGACCGGCGCGATGCCCCTCGTCCGGGCCGCCGGGCGGGGCCCGCGGCTCACCGCGGCCGGCCTGTACGAGGCGCTCTCGTTCGTCCAGCGCCGGCACGACGGAGCATCCCCGTCCCCCGAACGTCCCGGGCCACCGGCACCGATGGTTCCCCGCCGGCCCGTCCGGCGGCACTTCCAGGAGGTAGCACCATGACCGTGACATCCGCCGCGACCGCGGGGGCGTCCGCCCCGTCCTTCCCGTCGTCACCCGACCAGCACCTGGGGCGGGAGGCCACCCGGGCCACGCTGCGGGTGCAGAGCCGGATGCTGGCCGCGACCCGCGAGCACCTGGCCGCACGCGGCTTCCAGGAGCTGCTGCCACCGCTGATCGGCCCGGTGACCGACCCCGGTACCCGCGGATCCAAACAGGTGGACGTGGACTTCTACGGCCACAAGTACAAGCTGATGACGAGTGCGATCCTCTACAAACAGGCGTCGTTGCCGGCCTTCGACAAGATCTTCTACATCGCGCCCAACGTGCGGCTGGAACCACTGGAGACGGCGGTGACCCACCGGCACCTCGCCGAGTTCCACCAGATCGACGTCGAGATCCGCGACGCCCGCCGCGACGACGCGGTCGCCGTCGCCGAGGAACTGGTGTCCGCGGTGGTGTCCGCCGTGGTCCGGGACATGCCCGCGGACCTCGAACTGCTCGGCCGGGACGCCGATGCCTTCCGCGAGGTGGTCGCCGGTTCCTTCGGCCGCATCAGCCACCGGGAGGCCACGGCCGATCTGAACGGGCTCGGCCACCCGCAGGACCCGGCCGCCGAGATCGACTGGGAGGGCGAGGAGATCCTCTCCGCCAAGTCGAGCCGTCCGTTCTTCGTCGTGGACTACCCCAAGGGATCGCGCGGTTTCTACGACCGCGAGGACCCGGCGGCACCGGGCATCCTGAGCAACTTCGACCTGATCGCCCCGGAGGGGTACGGCGAACTGGCCAGCGGCAGCGAGCGCGAGTACGACTACGCGACCCTGGTCACCCGGATGCGGGAGACGGGCGAGAACCCCGCCAAGTACGGCTGGTACCTCGACCTGGCCCGGCGCGGAATACCGGCCAGCGCCGGCTTCGGCATCGGTCTGGAACGCTTCACCCGGTACGTCACGGGCCGCAGCGCCGTGTGGGAGGCCAGCGCCTACCCGAAGCTTCCGGGCGTGGTGTCCGCATGAGCGGGCTGAGCGCCGCGGGATTTCCCGAGGAACGGGTGCGCGAGCGTGCCCGGCACGGCGCCGCGGCGGTCTTTCCCTCCCTGGACGGCTACGGCAGCGGGCTCCTCGGCGCCGACCCGGTCGCTCCGCACGCGGACGACCTGCTGGAACGGAGCCGGATCGTGCCCCCGGTCTTCATGCCGGAAAGGCTGAAGAAGCTCATCGAACTCGCCCGTGAGCCGCTGTACACCGACGTCGAACTCGCCACCTCCGTAGGCGGGTTCAGCTCCCGGCTGCCGCTGTACGTCTCGGCCTTCGGGTCCACCCGGGTCGCCAGCCACGACCTCGGCGAGGCGGCGGGACGACAGGCCGGCGGGCTCGGCGTGCCCCTGGTGATCGGGGAGAACGTGGTCCCCGTCAACGGCTACCGGGCGGCCGCGGACACCGATGTCTCCCCGCTGCTCGGCCGGATCGCCGCCTACACGGCGGCCGCCGACGACGAGCACGGCGGGGTGGTCGTCCAGCAGTCCACCGAGGACGCCGACGCCGAGGTCTGGAACCTCGTCTACAGCGACCCCGTGTCCGAACCCCTGCTGGCCACCGGGCGACTGGCCTTCGAACTGAAAGTGGGCCAGGGAGCCAAGCCGGGCCTGGGCGGGCTGACCGTACTGAGCAGGGAAGCGGCCGCACGGGTCGCCGAGCAGTACGCCGCCGACGACGTGTTCGGCGCGGACAGCGACGCGGTCCTGCGGATCAGCAGCCCCGGGACGTTCACACAGGAGATCCTGCGCCAGCAGATCCGGCTGATGCGGAACAACTTCCCGCGGGCCCGGGTCTGGGTGAAGCTGCACCCCGGCCGCGACGTGGCCGAAGCCGCCGCCACCGCCTGGGCCGCCGGGGCCGACTCGGTCACCGTGGACGGTGCCGAGGGAGGCACGGCCTGGGCCCCGGCCTGCTTCCTCGGCCAGGTCGGGCTGCCGCTCGGCGAGGCGCTGCGACGGATCGGCCCGAGCGGCCACTGCCTGCTGGCCAGCGGACGGATCTGGGAAGGCACCCGTGCGGTCAAGGCGCTCGCCCTCGGCGCCCGCGCGGTCGGCCTCGGCCGCGCGGCCCTGATCGCCGTCGACGAGGACCGGGAGCACGGACTGCGCCGGACGGCGGAGGCCCTCGCTCTGGAACTGCGCCTGCTGATCAGCGCCGTTGGCAAGTACCACGTCGGCGCCCTGGCACCGGAGGACCTTCTGCTGCCGGCGGAGGCCGCCCGAGCCGGGACCGCCTGACCGGGCGTCGCCGTGACGCGCGGTGTCCGGCCCGCCCGCGGCGACGGCACAGGCCCCGGGCTCCGCCGGCCGGTCGTCCCGGCAGCGGCAGCGCCCCTCCCCGTGGCCCTGCCGGAGCGTGCAGATCCGATCCACGAGAGGTGCCAGATGACCGAGCCCCGAGCCGATCAGGTGTTCCCCGCCCTCGCCCCGTGCACGGCCGTGAAAGGCCCCTTGTCCGCCCCGGCCGCAGGCCACCTGCCCCGTAGAGCCCGTCCGGGAAGGGGCGGGCGGGGTGAGCCGGGATGAGGAGGGGGACCTTCGGGCCCGCTCCGGACGAACTGTTCGCCGCGCAGGCCGGCCGGACACCCGATGCGCTGGCGTTGGTGTTCGAGGAACAACGGGTCACCTACGCCGAGTTGGAGACGTGGGCCAATCGTCTGGCCCGCCATCTGACGCAGGCGGGCGTGTGGCCGGGCGATCTGGTGGCGATTCACCTGGAGCGGTCGCCGTACCTGGTCGCGGCTCTGCTCGCCGTACTGAAGTCGGGCGCCGGATACACGGTGCTGGATCCGCAGTTCCCCGCCGAGCGGCTGAACGGCGTGCTGGAGCAGGTCGAGCCGGTGGCGCTGCTCACGCAGACCCACCTGGCCGCTCTCCGCACGGATGCCGTGGTGGTTGATCTGACCCGTGCGGTGGTTGCGGTGAGCGCGATGTCCGGCGCGGCGATCGAGACGGGCGAAGGCCCCCTCCCGGCGGTGTGCGTGGTGCTCGCGCCGGTCCCGGACGAGGGGACGACGGGGGTGATGGTGTCCCCCCGCGCGACGGCTGCCGCTCTGTCGGCGGCCGGTTGTCCGGACTTCGGACCGCGGACGGTGTTCCTCCAGTGTTCGCCGGTGTCGGGCGACGCGTTCGAACGGGAGGTGTTCGGGCCGTTGCTGCACGGCGGCACGTGTGTGCTCCAACCGGGGCAGCGCCCGGATCCCCAGCAGATCGACGAACTGGTCGAGGCCCACGGGGTCACCTCGTTGCAGATGACGGCGAGCCTGTACCGGCACATGGTGAACGAACACCCGGCGGTGTTCGCCAGGGTCAGGGAGACGATGACCGTGGGGGAGCCGTCGTCGCCGGAGCCTTGCGCCCAGCTGCCGACGGGCCGTCGGGCGATGCGTCTGGTGCGCGGATACGGTCTCGTGGAGTCGGCGGGGATCACTGCGGTGTCGGCTGTCCGCCCCCGGGACGCGGCCGCCGGACCGGTCCCGATCGGTACCCCGGTCGCCGGCAAGCGCGCGTATGTGCTCGACGGCGCCCTGGAGCCCGTACCGCCTGGTGCGCCCGGGGAGTTGTACGTGGCCGGCCAGGGACTGGCGTACGGCTATCTCAACCGGCCCGCGCTGACCGCCGAGCGGTTCGTGGCCGACCCGTACGGCCCGTCGGGCTGCCGGATGTACCGCACGGGCGATCTCGCGCGCTGGAACGACCTGGGGGCGCTGGAGTATCTGGGCCGGGCGGAGTAGCAGGTCGAGCACGGGACGCCGCTCCGGGGCGAGGCCCCCGCGAGCGACCCGCCGCTGTTCACCGCTGATCCGGTGGAGCCGTTCGATGCGGTGGCTCCTGACCACCTCGCCGGGCCGCCGGCAGATCCGCCCCCGCCGCACACCTCCGGGCGGAGCACCGACATCCCGCCGAGCCGGCCCCGTCCCGCCCCGGCCCGCCGGGATTTCGCCGCCGAGCCGGATCCCTCCCGTCCCCGCCGGGCCTTCGCCGCCGACCGCCGGGGCCGTCGCAGGGGCGGCGGCCCCGCCTGCTCTCGGGCCCACCGCCTGCTCTCGGGCCCACCGCCCGCTCTCGGGCCCACCGCCTGCTCTCGGGCCCACCGCCCGCTCCCGGGCCCACCGGCCGGACCGGGACCGTCCGGTCCACCGGCTCGAAGCCGCCCGCAGGCGGTCGCCGTGCGGAACTGCCCGCATCCTGCCGCCGGAGCAGCCGGATCCGGCTCTGCGGGATCCCTAGCCTGAGCAGCGTCCGCACGTCCGGTCAGGCCTCCGCGAGCGGTCCGGCCCCCAGAGGAAGTCAAGGGACATGGTGGATCAATCCGACTGGCGCGTCGGCGTCGCTTCCGCTCCCATACATCACGGCGAGATTCTCCAGGGCGTGTTCCCGCACGACGGCGGACTCACCCGGGGCCTTGTCACCCTTCCCTGCACCGTCCACATGACCCATGCCACGTTCGTGCCCGCCCCCGGCACCGACGTCCGTGTGTCCCCCGCCTGGAAGACCAAGGCCCGGCGAGCCGCCCAGCTGGCCGTCGACTCGGTCGCACCCCCCGGCCACAAGGTGGGCGGGTGCCTCGAACTCAGCGGCGACGTGCCGCTGTGCCGCGGCTTCGGCTCGTCGACCAGCGATGTCCTCGCCGCCATCCGGGCGGTGAAGGACGCCTTCGCCGACCCGCTGGGGCCGCAGGAGGTGGCCCGGCTCGCCGTAAGGGCCGAGACCGCTTCCGACTCCCTGATGTTCGACGAGAGCGCGGTGCTCTTCGCCCAGCGGGAGGGGGAGGTCATCGAGGACTTCGGCTACCGGCTGCCGCCCGTGCGGGTGCTCGGCTTCGGATCCCGGCCCGAGAACGACAGCCGGGGCGTGGACACACTCGCGTTCCCGCCCGCCCGCTACGACCGCGGGGAGGCCCGGCTCTTCGCCGACCTCCAGGTGATGCTCCGCGAGGCCATCCACACCAAGGACGTGGCGCTCATGGGTGCGGTGGCCAGCGGGAGCACCGAGATCAACCAGCGGTACCTGCCCATCACCCGGCTCGACGGGATCCGGCACATCGTGCGTGAGGCCGGCGCCCTGGGCGTGCAGGCGGCCCACAGCGGAGACATCGCCGGGATCCTCTTCGACCGGGACGACCCCGAGGTCGAGAGCTGCCTCGCACACGCGCAGCGGCTTCTGCACAGTATCGGCATCCACGAGCAGTGGATCTTCACGACGGGTGACTGACATGACTACGACCACGATCGCCGGTGCGGCGAAGGTGCACGCCTCGGTGGTGGAAGCCACCGAACTGCCCCGCATCATCCAAGTGACCGAGAACCTCTACGCGGCCGCGTTCAGCCTGATGAAGCTGCTGCCCGCCCGCTTCATCATCGACCGGGCCGAGGCCGCCGGCCTGCTGACCCCCGGCACCCGCATCATCGAGACCTCCTCCGGCACCTTCGGTCTGGGACTGGCCATGGTGTGCCGGCTGCGCGGCTACCCGCTGACCATCGTCGGGGACTCCGCCATCGACCAGGACCTGCGCACCCGGCTGGAGATGCTGGGCGCCACCGTGGAGATCGTCGAGTACACCGGCCTTCCCGGCGGCATCCAGGGCGCCCGGCTCGCCCGGATCGAGGAGCTGCGCCGGGCGCACCCGGGCAGTTTCGTCCCCGGCCAGTACGACAACCCCGACAACCCGGCGGCCTACGAGTCCGTCGCCCGGCTCATCGGGGAGACGGTCGGTTCGGTCGACTGCCTGGTCGGACCGGTCGGCTCCGGCGGTTCCACCGGAGGACTCGCCGAGGCCCTGCGTCCCGCCGACCCGGCGCTGCACCTCGTGGGCGTCGACACCCACGGGTCCGTCATCTTCGGAACCTCCGAGAGCAAGCGGACACTGCGCGGGCTGGGCAGCAGCATCCACCCGGGCAACGTGCACCACACGGCGTACGACGAGGTGCACTGGGTGACAGCGGCCGAGGCCTTCCACGCGACCCACGAACTCTTCCGCGCCCACAGCCTGTTCATGGGTCCCACCAGCGGCGCGTCCTTCCAGGTGGCGTCCTGGTGGGCGGCGCGCAACCCGCGGAGCAAGGTCGTCATGGTGCTTCCCGACGAGGGCTACCGCTACCAGTCGACCGTCTACAACGCCGCGTGGCTGGACGAGCAGGGCATCGTGCCGGCGGCCGGTGCGGCGGGCCCGGTCCTGGTCCACCACCCGCTGGAGGCACCGCCCGCCTGGGCGCGCCTGGTGTGGGCGCGCCGGAACTTCGACGACGTGATGATGCCGGGAGCGGAAGCGTGAACACCCCCACACTCGTACTGGTCGAGTCCAACACCACGGGTACGGGGCGCCAGTTCGCCCAGCGCGCCCGGGCCCACGGCGTGGAACCGGTGCTGTTCGCCGCGGATCCGGGCCGCTACCCGTACATCGCCACGGACGCGGTCCGCACGGTGGTCGTCGACACCACCGACCCGGAAGCGCTGGAGGGCGCGGTCCGCGCGCTCGCCTCCGAGGTGCCGCCGGCCGGTGTGCTGTCGAGCTCGGAGTACTTCGTGGCGGCCGCCGCCGCGCTGGCCGCCCGCACCGGGCTGCCCGGCCCGTCCGCCGAGGCGGTGGCGGCCTGCAGGGACAAACCGACACAGCGCCGGGTCCTCGCCGGCGCGGGAGTCCCCGTCCCCGGATTCTCGACGGCCGCCGACGTGTCCCAAGCGGTTGCCGCCGCCCAGCGGCTGGGCCTTCCGGTGGTCGTCAAGCCGGTCCGGGGCTCCGGGAGCCTCGGTGTACGGCTGTGCGCCACGCGGCGGGAGGTCGCCGAGCACGCCGAGGTGCTGCTGGCCGCCACGACCGACGAGCGCGGTGCCGCCGTTCCGTCCCGGATCCTCGTCGAGTCGTTCCTGACCGGCCGGGAGTTCTCCGTCGAGGTGTTCGGCGACCGGGCGGTCGCCGTCGTGGCCAAGCGGATCGGGGCGCCCCCGGTGTTCGTCGAGACCGGTCATGACGTCCCGGCCGCGCTCACCGCGGACGAGGAGGAGGCGCTGACGGACAGTGCGCTGCGCGCGGTCGCCGCGCTCGGACTCGGGTGGGGCGCCGCCCACGTGGAGCTCCGGCTCGACGGCCGGTCCGCCCGGGTGATCGAGGTCAACCCGCGGCTGGCCGGCGGCATGATCCCCGAGCTGGTGCGCCGGGTCACCGGGATCGACCTGGTGGGGGACCAGGTACGAGCGGCCCTGGGACTGCCGCCCGGGCGACCGGCGCGCCCCGAGGCGGACGCGGCGGCGATCCGGTTCCTGATCGCCGGTCGTGGCGGGGTGCTGGCCGACGCACCCGGACTGGACGCCGCGCGCGCGGTGGCCGCCCGGTCGCCCGGTGTCGCCGATGCGGCGCTCTACCGCCCGCCCGGCGCCCCGGTCGCCCCCGCCGAGGACTTCCGGGGCAGGTTCGGCCATGTGATCACCACCGGAGCCACCCCGGACTCCTGCGCACTGGAGGCCGAAACCGCCCGTGACGCCCTGCTGTCCGCCGTGGTCCTCGCCCCCGAGACCGCCCTCCCCGCCGTCCGGGTGGTGACCGTATGAGCGGCGTGGACACGGGACGGCTCCGTACGGGCCTCCACGACGAGGCGCACGCCATCGTCTACGACCAGTACCTCTCCGGGCCCGTCACCGACGGTCTGGTCTCCGAGCTGCGGCTGATCAGCGAAGTCGACCGGGCGCACCTGGTGATGCTCGCCGAACGAGGCATCGTCCCCGCCGGCACGGCCGCGGCCCTGCTGAAGACCATCGCGGACCTGCGCGCGCAGGACTTCGACGCGGTACGCGAGCGGCCCATGCCCCGCGGGGTGTATCTGGCGTACGAGGGGTGGCTGACCGAGCGGCTCGGCGAGGAGACCGGCGGGGTGCTGCACACCGGCCGCTCCCGCAACGACCTCAACGCCACCACCGTGCGCCTGAGGGCGCGCGCCCCCTACCGCCGGCTGCTGGTCGAGACGGCCGGGCTGGCACGTGCGCTGCTGGACCGTGCGGAGGCGCACCAGGACGTCGTCATGCCCGCGTACACCCATGGCCAGCCCGCCGTGCCCCTCGGCTACGGCCACTACCTGGCCGCGGTGGCGGGGGCGGTGCTGCGCGGTCTCGGCGGCCTGCTGGAGGCCGGACGTGAGCTGGACGTCAACCCGCTCGGCGCCGGCGCGGTCGGCGGGACGTCCGTGCCGATCGACCCTTCGCGCACGGCCCGGCTCCTCGGCTTCACCACCGTCGCACCCAACTCGGTCGACGCGGTCGCCTCCCGCGACTTCGTGCTGCGGTTGCTCTCGGCCGCATCGGTGCTGGGCATCGCCCTCGCCCGTACCGCCAAGGACTTCAGCACTTGGACATCGGAGGAGTACGGGCTGCTGCACATGGCCGACGACCTCGTCGGATCCAGCTCGATGATGCCGCAGAAACGCAACCCGTTCCTGCTGGAGCACATCCAGGGCCGGGCCACGGCGAGCCTGGGCAGCTTCGTCGGAGCCGCCTCGGCGATGGCCACGGCCGGTTACACCAACGCGATCGCCGTCGGCACGGAGGCGGTCCGCCAACTGTGGCCGGGGCTGCGTGCCACCACGGACGCGGTCACCCTGCTCAGGCTCGTGGTCGCGGGCACCGAGCCCGAGCGGAACCGGATGACCGAGCGGTGCGTCGACGGTTTCACGTCGGCGACCTATCTCGCCGAACGCCTCGTCGCGGACGGCATGCCGTTCCGCGCCGCCCACCATCTGGTCGGCGAGACCGTCCTTGCCGCGCTGGACGGAGGCGATCCGCTCGCCCACGCGGCTCGCAGCCACCCCGGCGTCGCCCGCGCCGCCGCCGGCTACGCCGACGACTGGCTGGCGCCCGGGGCCGTGGCCGCGGCCTGCGCCCACGGCGGAGGCCCCGGAACCACGGGCGCCGGGATTGACCTGCTGCGTTCGGAACTCGACACATTGGAAGCAGATGTGACGGAACATCAGGTACGTTGGGACGGAGCGGCCGAACTGCTGGCCGCCGCGACCGAGAAGCTGGCGGGGGAGGGGTAGCAGCAGACCGACCCCGGCGCCCCGGGGGCCATGGGGTGCACAGCGCCCACCGGGTACGCCGGTTCGGCCCGGCCCCATGGCCCCGATGGGCAGCTGTGCGGCCCCCGGTGCGCCCCGCGGCCCATCAGCGGTGCTGCCTCCCGCCCGCCCCGGCCGGATCGCGTCCTGCCGCACCCGACGCCCCGTCCGGCGCCTTTCGCCGTCAGCCGCCGAGCGCATGCACCTCGCTCAGGATGGCGCGCATCTGCGGTCCCGACTTCTGGGCGTAGTCGCTGCCCGTGTAGCCCCACCAGTCCCAGCAGCCCTGGGGATTGCCGCGCAGGAGGCTGATGTCGGTCTGCGGATAGAGGATCACCAGGTTGTTGGTGTCGGCGTACTCGTTGAGATGGGACTCACGGGCGAACCGGTCGCCCACGAACTTGTTGTCGCTCATGCAGCCGTGCAGCGCGACGACCAGCTTGCACGCGGCCCCCGCCGCGCAGGAGTCCGGCGTGTAGAGGAAGCTGCTGCTGCCCATGCTGTACCACTGGGCCAGACCGCCGGGCACGTACCGGTTCTGGTCGTGCCGGCTGACCGTGCCCGACTGTGTGGCGGCCGGTGCGTTCACCTGGCCCAGCCAGTGGCCGAGCATCTCGCCCTGCGGGTCGTTGCCGCAGTTGATCAGGAACGGGTAGAAGGTGGTGCCACAGCTCAGCGGGGCGTTCGGAGTGGGCCAGCCGTGCCCTGCCGGATCGGTGTCGTGGTACGCGATCCGGGCCCCGAAGTCCCGGTAGAGCTGGACGCCTTCGTCGCTCACCGACGTCCGGACGAGCGGGTCCTTGGTGCCGTGGTACGTATAGACGGGCTTGCCCGCCAGGTTCGACGCGGGGTCGATCCGTCCCTCGGCCGACCAACGGCGGACGATCTGCTCGATGCCCTCCGGATCGGTGGAGATCAGCCCCGTACCACAGGCGATCAGGCCGACGATGATGCCGCCCTTGCCGCAGTAGTACGGACCCGCGGCGACGATGCCCGCGCCCTTGAAGGTGCCGGAATAGGCCACCTGGAGCTGCGAGGCCATGAATCCGCCGGAAGAGATTCCGGTGACGTACGTATCGGTGATGTTGAGCCGGGGAAGGCCGGGTTCGCCCGCGTGGGCGGGGGCGGTGAGCCCCAGGGTCGCGGCCAGGGCGGCGGCCAGGGTGACGGCGGCGGCCCGCAGGGAACGGAGTTTCATCGTGCGCTCTCCTTGGCTGGTGTCCGTTCGGGGAACGGGATCGGAAGTGGGGGGTACGGAGACGGACGGGGCCATGGTTGGCCGCGCACCGCCCTGCGGGAAATGGAGGTGTGCCACGTCGTCGACGGGTGAGGAGTGGAGATTCTCTCCGTCGCCCGGTGTGCGCGGCGGCAGCGGTGCGGTATCACTGGCCGGGTGACGACGACGCCAGCGACCACCGGTGCTCTGCTCCGCCTGTTGCGCGAGGAGGCGGACGAGGCGGACTTCCGTGCCGTTGCCGCCGAACCGCAACTCGTCGACGAGGCCCTGGAGATACGTTCCAGACTCGCGGCCCACCGCCGCCGGGAGGCAGCGCTCGCCGCGCTCTACGAGACCGCCGGCGACCTCGCCTCGCTGCGCGACCTCGAAGACGTCCTGCAGGCGATCGTCAGCCGTGCCCGCACCCTCATCGGCACCGATGTCGCGTATCTGCTGCTCTCCGACCCGGAGGAAGGAGACACGTACGTACGCGTCACCGACGGCATCACGACGGACGGGTTCAAGACCGGCCGGCTCGCCGCCGGCACCGGACTCGGCGGGCTGGTCGCCGCGACCGCCGTGCCGTACCACACCGCCGACTACCCCAACGACGCCCGCTTCGCGCACACTTCGTACGTGGACGGCGTCATCGGGGCGGAGGGGCTGGTGGCCATCCAGGGCGTGCCGCTCAAGTTCGGCGACCAGGTGTACGGGGTGCTGTTCGCCGCCAACCGCCGGGTGCGGCCCTTCTCGCCGGACGAGGTCGACCTGCTCATCTCGCTCGCCAACCACGCCGCCCTCGCCATCGAGAACGCCACGCTCTTCGAAGAGGTCCGCAAGACCGCCGCCGTCCACGAGCGGCTCACCGACGTCGCCCTCGACGGCGGCGGCCCCACGGGGCTGGCCACGGAACTCGCCGACGTACTGCGCGGCAGCGTCCTCGTCCTCGACGCCCAGGACCGGCCGCTCGCCTCGGCCGGCGACACCCCGCCCGAACCCGCGGACTTCGCACGGGAGATGGCGCAGGCCCGGACCCGCCGCGGCTCCGCGTCCCGCGGAACCGTCTGCGTCACCCCGATCGCCGCCGCCGACGAACACCTCGGCACGTTGCTGCTGGTGCGCGGCGGACTCGACGCCTCCGACATCCACGCCCTGGAACGGGCCGCCCAGGCCGCCGCCCTCATGCTGCTCGGTGAACGCACGGTCGCGGAGGCCGAGCACCGGCTGCGCGGCGAGATCCTCGAAGACCTGCTCGGCGCCCCGCACCGCGACCCCGAAGGGCTGCGCCGACGGGCCGCGCTGGTCGGCCTCGACCTGGAGCGCGACCATGTGGTGCTGGTGGCCCGGGGCGGGAACAACGCCAGGCGCCGCCGCGTCACGGAACTGGCGGGCGGCCATGCCACCCGGCTCGGTGGCATCGCGGGCGAGTACGGAGGCAACACCGTCGTCGTCCTGCCCGCCGCCGAAGACCCGGGCGGCGCTGCCCGTACCCTCGCCGAACTGCTGGCCGCCGGGATCGGACACCCCGTCACGGTCGGCGCAGAGCCCGCGGCACCCGGCGCGGCAGCCGTCGTCGAAGCACACCGCGACGCCGCCCGCTGCCTGGACGTACTGGTCGCGCTGGACCGTGCCGGTGAGGGCGCCTGCCGCGACGACCTCGGCATCCACGGCATCCTGCTGGGCCCCGCGGGCCGCGACGAACTGGACCGTTTCGTCCGCCGCACGATCGGCCCGTTGGTGGAGCACGACGAGACGCGCGGCAGCGACCTGGTGCGCACCGCGCTCACCTACTTCGCCTGCGACGGCAACCTGAGCCGTACCGCCACCGCCCTGTACGTCCACGTCAACACGCTCTACCAGCGCATCGACCGGATCTCGGCGCTTCTCGGCCCCCGGTGGCGCCGCGGCGACCACGCACTGCAGGTCCACCTGGCCCTCACCATGCGGCGAACGGCCGGGTGACGCTCCGACGAGCTCGTGCGAAGGGTCCCACCACCCGAGCAGGCTTTACCACCTGCACGTCCGCGTCGTCCCGCCACGTCGTCCCGCGTTTCGAAGGCCCCGCCCCGCGCGCACGGAAAGCAGGGCTTCCACAGCGGGCGGGGCGGGCGCTCGGGGGCGGGGGAGCGGTGGGCGAGTCGCTCAGGACTGCGTGTCCGCCTGCGTCATGGAGCGGACGGCGTCGGCGATGGTGCTCCTGTAGAGGCCCAGCTTCGGCCTGAGCACCTTGGCGCCGGAGCCGAGCGGGAAGTTGAGCGTGGCCGCGTTGGGCATGTGGTCGCCGTCGGCCAGCACGTTCATCTCGTCGATTCCCGGTACGGTCCCGGTGGTCGCGCCGCTCGGGTCGAGGTCGATCACGGCGTAGGCGGTGTGTCCGGCGTGGACCGGGTACGCGGGTGCACCGCCCAGCCCGCCGGGGACCAGCGGCAGGACGTCGTGGCTGTGGTCCGGGGCATGGGAGTTGCCCAGGCTGACCCGCGGGTGGTAGCTCAGGCCGCAGGCGCTCGCGCCGGTGTTGCGCACCTTGATCACGCGCTGAGTGGGCGCACCCGACCGGCCGGTCACGCGCACCGAGAGCTTCTCGATGGCGCACGGGTGCTTGTAGGCGTAGCTGTCGGTGTCGTTGTTGCCACCCGCCTCGGCGGTGCGCGTCCTCACGGCGGCCGCCTGCACGGCGCCGGTGCCCTCGACGGCGCCGCCGGTCTTCACCGACGCCGTGGACTGCGAAGACCCGACGGAAGCAGCCACCGGTGCGGAGCCGTTCGCCGGGCCGGCCTCCTTCGTGCCGGTGCCCTCCGCGCCGCACGCGGTGAGTGCGAGAGCAAGTACGGCGGTGGCGGCGGCGCCGAGGACGGTGGCGCGGTTGCGGTTGTGGAACGTACGCATGGAGATCTCCCCCAGGGTCGAGGTGTGACAGGGAATCAGGTCCTGTGGCGGCACCCGCCCTCGACCTGCTGACAGCCATCATTCTCCGAGCCGGCGCTCACGTCCTGCTGCCGCGCCGCCTACGTCCCGCTGACGTCCGCCAATGCCCGGGGACGGCTTCCCCGCGCAGCCCCGGCGTCCGCGTCCCCCCGGTCACGCGCAGGCGCGTCGCTCTCCGCTCCTGCACTCCGGACAGGAATCCGGGCAGGCCCTTCCTGGGGCGTGACGTCGTCCCCGCGGCCGGCGCGAGACCCGGCCGGCCGCTCAGGAAGCGGTCGTCCTGCACACGCTCGCACCCTTGAACTCCGCCGCCGGACCGGTTACTTGGCTCCCGCCGGTATGCGACGCCCCGAGGGCCGGGGGTGAACGGTGCCGCGCAGGAGCTGACGATCACGAAGCACAGCCCCGCCAGGAAGACCTTGCGCGTGCCCACGAGGTCCGCGATGCGGTCCATGGCCGGGGCGTGGACCGACGACGTCAGGCACAACGAGGTGACGGGCCAGGAGACCGACCGCCCCGCGCCGAAGTCCTCGCGGATACCGATATGAGGGCCACGGCGATCACCGTGGAGTTCAGCGACTGGAGCACGGCCCCGAAGGCCACCGACATGCTGCATGACGACATGGCCGACATCGCGGCCGGCCCGGTCCTCGACTTCGCCGCCATCCACCGCGGCCTCCCCGTCACCGTCACCCAGTGACCGCGCCGCCGGCGACGGCGCGTCCCGCCGGGGCCCGGCAGGCCGGGAAGGCGGCCGACCGGGTGACGCGCCCGACCCCGCGGCGCCGGGCTGTCAACGGCGTGTGGTCTCATTCATCAACACGGGGACGACGCGGACTGATTTCTGCCGGAGCTCCTGCGAAATGGTCGGGCCGACCGACACGGAGTGCCCCGCCGAGCCGCCGCCAGCCCGCTCGTTTGAACGGGACGGCGGCGCACCGGCGCGCCGCGCGGACCGGGCCAGGGCGTACGGGCCGACGGTTCCTGGCGTCAACACGGCGCTACCCGGTTTGTCGCGTCCGACGTAAAAAGGTGGAAAGCGGGTAAACCATCGAGGCGCGTACGGCATCCTCCCTGGCGTGATGAGCCTGACGGGGACACCTTTCTTCCTGGCCACGATCGCGCTGGCCGTAGTCACCCTGCTGATTCCCCTACTGCTGTGGGGCCGGGTACGCGGCCCCGCCGTGCTGCGCGGCGCGGCCCGCCTGGTGATGGTCGTCCTCGCGCAGGCGGCGGCCGTGCTGAGCGTCTTCGTGATGGTCAACAACACCAACGGTCTGTACGACAGCTGGGCCGACCTGCTCGGCACCGGACACCACATCGTCGCCGCGCCGGACCTCGGACGCGACGGACTCGGAGATCGCAAGCGCCTGGCGAGCGAGCCGAAGACCGTTCAGAAGTTCAGCCCGATGCACGATCCCCGGATCGGCCCGGGTGTCCGCGTCACCCAGCTGCGAGGCCGGGTGTCCGGGGTGCGCGGCGAGGTGTACGTATGGCTGCCGCCGCAGTACGACCAGCCGGCCTTCCGGCACCGGAAGTTCCCCGTGGTCGAGCTCCTCGGCGGCTTCCCCGGATCGGCGCAGGCGTGGTTCAGCAGCCTGCGGGTGCAGTCGCAGCTGGAGGGCGGAATGCGCACGGGGAAGATCGCCCCGTTCATCCTGGTGGAGCCGCGGACCAACCTGCTGGCGGGCCAGGACACCGGGTGCGCGAACGTGCCGGGTGTCGTGGACGCCGAATCGTGGTTGAGCGTGGACGTCCGGCAGATGGTGACCGACACCTTCCGCGCGCAGAGCCGTGCGAGGGGCTGGGCGGTGGCCGGGTACTCGGCCGGCGCACACTGCGCCGTGAAGATGGCGCTCGCCCACCCCGACCGGTACCGGGCCGCCGTGGGCCTCTCCGGCTACAACGACCCGGCCGCCGAACGGGTCTCCCTCACGGGCCGGGACCCGGAGCTGCGACGGGTCAACAACCCGCTGTGGATCCTGCGCCACGCCACCACCCCGCCGCGCGTCGCGCTCTACCTCTCGGGCGGGCGCAACGACGGCTACCGCGACGGCCTGGCGCTGCGGCGGGCGGCGGTGTCCCCGACCCGGGTGGCGGTGGCCGAGGTGAGCGGGCCGCACACCACCGGGCTGTGGAAACGCCAGGTGCCGTATGTCTTCCGCTGGCTGACGGCGGAAATGTCTCCCCACGCGGGCCGGGCCGCTCCCGCGGAGGGCGTCTGACCGAGGGGGCCCGACGGGATCGGGGTGCCCTGGTACGGCGCGGGGACCGGCTGCGGTGAGCCCGTTGGCGAGCTCGGGCACGACCGGTGCCGCACCTGCCCGGCCGCCCGGTTCGACGACGGCCCCGCGAGTGCGCCGAGGTGCGCCCGATGCGCCGGGAGCCGGGGCCTGGGCGTCGGCAGGGCGGGCGGCGCGGGATGCAGGTGCCGCCCGTGCTCCGTAAGCTGGGTTACGGCCACGGCGGACCGGGCTTCACACCTGCCGGCTGCGCACAGTGCATTCGTGCGGCGATCGCGGCGGCCACCGCTGTGGAAGCCCGCATCGCCGCTCGGCGTCACGCCGGGCGCCGGACCAGACGTTCAGTGACGCATCGCCGCCGATGCCCTTGAAGCGTGGAGCCATTCATGACCACACCGAGGGACCTTCTGATTGCCGCCATGGACATGTCGACCAGGCGTCCTGTGGAGCAAGGCAATCTGTCGCTGGCGCTCGCGGGAGCCGAGGTGATCGATCTCCTGGGTGCCGAGGCCATCAGGCTGGACGGCGATCGGATCGTGCCGGGCCACCCGCCGGCGATGGCTGATCGCCTGTTGGACGAGGCCGTGGCGTCGCTCGTCCGAGAAGCACCGTACGAGACGCTCGACGACTGGCTCTGGCGCAGAGGCCGCGGCCTGGCCGCGGCCTATCTGGACGCTCTTGAGGCGGAAGGGCAGCTCACTCGGCAACGGCACTCCCGTTGGATACCGTCCCTGACCAGCCAGATGGTGTTGGCCGATTCACCCGATCGCCGCGAGGCGGCTGGCCGCTGGGCGTCCGGCGAGCCCGTCCTCGCCGCCCTTGCGGCGGCCGTCGGGATACGCGACAGGCCGGCCGGCGACTCCCCGGGCGTGGCCGACGACGCGGTGGAGACGGTGCTCGCCGCCGTTGATGACGCGCTGAGGGACCTGGAGTTCCAGCGGCAGCGGCGAGCCATCGACGACGCGGCCTTCGACAACATCTGGCGAGGCGGATGACGCAGGCGGGGCAGTGCCGCCGACCGCGCGGCGACGGGCGCCCGGAAGGGGTGAACGGGCGCCTGGAGGAGTGGACGGCGCGCACCGGCTCTCGGCAACGGCCGGGAAGGCTTGTCGGATACGTACAGATCCGGCAGGGGCGGGCGGAAGGCTCGTCGGAGGCCGCCGACCCGAGGGCCTCGGCGGCCGGTCGGTCGGTACTGCGAGGCCCCGCCATCCTGCGGCTGCGACACATACCGGCGCGGGCAGCCGTGACACGTACCGGCCGTGACACGTACCGCTTCGAGAGCGACGGGGCCGATCCGGCCCCGAACGGCCGACCTGGGACCGACCCGGCCAGTAGCCCCCACAACGACCCCGAGTGCGCCTCCGAGACAGGTCATGACGAACGCTGATTCCAGAACAGACGCCGCATCCTCCGGTGCCACGCCCGCGGTCAAGCTGACGCTCCTGACACTGACCGCGATGGTCGTCGGCTCGATGGTGGGCGCCGGGGTGTTCTCCCTGCCGCGTCGCTTCGCGCAGGAGACCGGGGTCGCCGGGGCGCTCATCGCATGGGCGGTCGCCGGCGTCGGCATGCTGATGCTCGCCTTCGTCTTCCAGACGCTCGCGGTGCGGCGCCCCGACCTGGACGCCGGTGTGTACGCGTACGCCAAGGCGGGGTTCGGCGAATACCTCGGCTTCTTCTCGGCCTTCGGCTACTGGGCCAGTGCCTGCGTCGGCAATGTCACCTACTGGGTTCTGATCATGTCGACGATCGGGGCGATCGCGCCCGCCCTCGGTGACGGGGACACAGCCCTCGCCGTGGTCCTGTCGTCCGTCGGCCTGTGGTCGTTCTTCCTGCTGATCCGGCGAGGCGTGAAGGAGGCGGCGGCGATCAACAAGATCGTGACCGTGGCCAAGATCGTCCCGATCCTCGTCTTCGTGCTCCTCGCCCTGTTCTTCTTCAAGCCGTCCGTGTTCGCGGACAACTTCCGGGGCGCCGACTACGCGGGCTCGCTGTTCAACCAGGTCCGCGGCACGATGCTCGCCACGGTGTTCGTCTTCCTCGGCGTCGAGGGAGCGAGCGTGTACTCGCGGCACGCCAGGCGCCGGGAGGACGTCGGACGGGCCACCGTCCTGGGCTTCCTCAGTGTGTTCGCGATCTTCGCCTCGGTGACGATCGTGTCGTACGGACTCATGCCGATGAGTGAGATCGCGGAACTTCGCCAGCCCTCGATGGCGGGCGTCCTGGAGGCGGCGGTCGGCACCTGGGGCAAGGTCTTCGTCAGCGTCGGCCTCATCGTCTCCGTCCTCGGCGCCTATCTCGCCTGGACCCTGATGGCCGCCGAGGTGCTGTTCGTCGCGGCCAAGGACGACGACATGCCCCGCTTCCTCGGGCGCTCCAGCGGTGACGACGTGCCGGTCCCGGCCCTGCTGATGACCACGGCTCTCAGCCAGGTCGTCCTGATCGTCACAGCCTTCTCCGACGACGCGTTCAACTTCGCCCTCGACCTGACGAGTGCTCTGAGCCTCATCCCCTTCCTTCTGGCCGCCGCCTTCGCCGTGAAGATCGCTCTCGGGGCGCAGCGGGAGAAGGCGGTGGGACGCGGTACACGACGGGAACCGGTCATCGCCGTCCTCGCCACCCTCTACACGGCATTCCTTCTTTACGCCGCCGGCCTGAAGTTCGTCCTGGTCTCCTTCGTCCTCTACGCGCCCGCCACCTTCCTCTTCGTCAAGGCCAGGCGCGAGCAGAACCGGCGTCTGTTCTCCCCGGCCGAGGGAGTCATCTGCGCCGTGTCGGTTGTCGGCGCCGTCGTGGGCATCGTCGCCCTGGCCGCCGGCTGGATCGAGCTCTGAACCGGCCGACCGGTCCTCCTCCGCGTGCCGCATCCTCCGGAAAGGTTCACCATGACGAGCCACACCATCGCCACGTCGAAGCCGGCCTTCGGCGTTCATTCCGAGGTCGGACGGCTTCACAAGGTCCTGGTCTGCTCACCCGGGCTCGCGCACCGGCGTCTCACCCCGACCAACTCCGACGATCTGCTCTTCGACGACGTGATGTGGGTGGAGAACGCACAGCGCGACCATGCCGACTTCGTCGACAAACTGACCCGGCGCGGCGTCGAGGTCGTCGAACTGCACAACCTGCTCGCCGAGACCATGGCGATCCCCGAAGCGAGAACGTGGCTGCTGGACCGGAAGATCACCGCCAATGAGGTCGGTCTGGGCCTCATCGACGACACGCGCGCCTTCCTGGAGTCGACCGCACCCCGCGACCTCGCCGAGTACCTCATCGGGGGCCTGTCCACGGCCGACCTGCCCGACGAGTTCCGCTCCGGGTACGTCGTCCTCGCCCGTGAGGCGACCGGGGCGCGCGAGTACCTGATGCCGCCGCTGCCCAACACGCTCTACACCCGGGACACCACCTGCTGGCTGTACGGCGGCGTGACCATGAACCCGCTGTACTGGCCCGCCAGGCACGGCGAGACGCTGCTGATGAAGGCGATCTACCTGTTCCACCCCGACTTCAGGGAGAGCACGGTGTGGTGGGGCGACCCCGAACAGGACTGGGGCCAGGCCACGTTCGAGGGCGGCGACATCATGCCCGTGGGCAACGGTGTCGTTCTCATGGGTATGAGCGAGCGTACCTCCCGCCAGGCGATCACCCAGGTGGCCGCCTCTCTCTTCGAGCACGGCGCGGCCCGGCACGTCATCGTCGCCGGCATGCCCAAGCTGCGCGCGGCCATGCACCTCGACACCGTCTTCACCTTCGCCGACCGCGACATCGTCACCCTGTATCCGCGCATCATGGACGCGGTCCACACCTTCTCCCTGCGTCCGGGCGACAAGGCCCCCGGCATCGAGATCACCGACGAGGGCACCACACCGTTCGTCGAGGTCGTGGCCGAGGGCCTCGGCCTGCCGCGGCTCCAGGTGATCGAGACCGGTGGCGACGTCTACGCCTCCGAGCGCCAGCAGTGGGACAGCGGGAACAACGCCGTGGCCCTGGAGCCAGGCGTCGTCTTCACCTACGACCGCAACACCCAGACCAACGCGCTCCTGCGCAAGGCAGGCATCGAGGTCATCACCATCGTCGGAGCGGAACTCGGCCGCGGACGCGGCGGAGGCCACTGCATGACCTGCCCGCTCGTCCGTGACGCGGTCGGCTTCTGACGCCCGGGGCGACCACCCGCAGGAGGGGCGTCTGCTGTCCCTGGGGCCGGGTCGCCGGGGAGCTTCCTTACGCGATCGCGCACGTCGCCACGGACGGTGCGGAGCAGCCGCCCGCCCGGACCGCCGGTGCCGCTCTGTGCGGACCCGCCCGGCACACGGTGTCCGGCGGCGGGGCCGTACCCACGGTGTCAGCGTGGTGCGGACGCGTACACGTCTCCCACATTGCCTCTCGGCTTCGGCCGGATCCGGCCGCACGGGCCCGCCGCGAACGCGTGGAGCAGATTCTCCGTGGCACGGGTGACGAAGGCGCCTGTACGGGCGTCCATGCCGTGGTTGCGTCCGTTCTCCCGGGTCCCCGCCATCAGGGCCTCGACCCACCGCATCGTCCCGGAGGCGAAGACACCCGCTCCGCTCGGCACGGCGTAGTAGGCGGAATCGGCATGGCTGGGCCTGCCCGCGCACACGAGAGGGGAATGGGCGATGATCTCGATCGGCGCCGGGGAGGGCACGCCCGGAGTGACCCGGTCGTACTCCACCCCGACCAGATGGTCGAAGGAGTCTCCCTGCCTCACCCCCGTCCCCTCGAAGAGCCAGTGGTCGCCGCGGTGGACGACATATGGGGCGTCCACGGGATAGCCCTCGTAGAGGACACCGGTCAGGGAGGACTCGGGGGAGGCGCCGGGCGGCCGGCGGAAGTCGTTGGTCGGCATGTCCGGATGGTCGGCAAGGTACGGGTCGTTGCGGTAGTCGGTCTTGTAGCAGACGACAGTGCGGTCGGCGCCGGTGGCGTCCGGCTCCAGTCTGACCCTGCGGAAGCAGGCGTTGGCGCCGAGAAAGGCCACGTTCGTGCCCGCGTCGCGCGCCCGGGTGATGTGCGCCCGCTGCTGCGGCGTCCAGTACTCGTCATGTCCCAGTGAGAGTGCTCCGGCAGCGTTGCGGAGAATGCCGGGATCACGATGGATGTCCATGCCCGTGGTGTAGGCGAGCGGGATACCCAGCCTCTCCGCCAGGACCACCGCCGCCCGTTCGTAGACCATGAACTTCTCGGCGCCGTTGCTGTCATAGGGACGGTTGAAGCTGACAGCGAGCGACCGTGTGCCGTACGCGCCGTTCTCACCCTGGTAGAGGCTGTAGCCGCCCCACTTGTTGTACGCCTGCCAGGTCGCCGGGGCGTGCACCAGCACGACCTTGCCCGCCGCGCTCGGCGATCGGACGATCAGCGGCACATGGCGCTGGTGGCCGTCCTCGGAGTCCAGCCGGAGCAGATACGCGCCCTCCGGCCACCCGCTGGTGCGGACAAGGAGGCTGCGTCGCCAGTCCGCCCGTACGGTACGGGTGACCTGGAGCAGCCGGGGACGGGCCTGGACCGAACCGGCCACACGGTGTGAACGCCAGACCGCTCGTGCCTGGGCTCCGCCGTACCAGCCGACGCGGTAGGCCGAGACCCGGAACCCCGGGGCGGTGGTGGAGACGTACAGGCCGAACTCCTCGCCCGGCAACACGCTCACCTGGTCGGTATAGCCCTCGATGGCCTCCGGTGGTCCCACCGAACGGATGCGCCAGTCGGGGTCCCCCGTCCGGGCACTCTCCCCACTTTCGGCGCGGCGGCCGGTGCCGGGCGTGGCGGATCCGGTGCCGGACCGCCCGGTCGCTGCGGAGTGGCAACCGGTCGCCGCGACGCCACCGGCCAGCACACCGCCTGTTGCGGCGGCGAGGAAGAGCCTGCGGTCCAGCCGGCCGGGAGTCCCGGTGTCCTGCCTGTCACCATGCTTCATGTCGCCCGCCGAACCCGTCCCGCAGTGCTGTCACCGGCCATCGTCACCCGCCATCCGCTCGGCGACGACCGGGGTGGGGCCGAACCGGGGACGGGCCGCGTCGGGTACGGCCGTCCGGGGCTGATCTACTCGCGCCCGCCACCTTGCCGTCGCCCCCGCGCAGGCTCCCGGCAGATCCCGCACCGCCCTGTCGGGCAGGCGCCGACGGCGGGCATCCGGATGCGGTTTCCTGCGGCAATGGCCACCCGAGGGGCGTCCTCCACCCGTCAAAGGAGGCGCGAGCCCCGCTGCGGCGCGAAGGGCGATCCCGGGGCCCGACCGCCGACGCGATGCCACGGCAAGGGCGTCGGAGCGGCGGTGGGGGAGGGAGCAGGCAGCGACCCGGACCGGTGCGGCGACACCCCGTGAGCGGTCCCGGCGCCCTCCCCGGTGCTCGTCGTGCCTCGGGCCGGTGACTCGCGGGCCGCTCGCGCGGTCGGCCCCTACGCCGCCTCGGCAAGGGAGGATCCCGAGAAGGGGTGTCCTGTGCGGCATCTCATTACGGGAGCCCGGCCATCGATCGAACACCTCTCGCCGGCCGGTCGTTACGATCCACCGGGCACGGCCCGGTGGGGGAAGGCTGGGAGGAGGGCGGGGAGTCGCCCCGCCGGAGACGACGGCCGGCCGGTCGGCGCCGGGGCCTTGCCGCAGAACTCCGCCTCGATCACATTGACGTAGAGCGAGCTGTCCCGCATCCAGTCACCGTTGACGTTGAACGTCAGTTGGTGCCTCCCGTCCTCCGTGCCGACCATCGCGGACAGGGAGCCGTTCGTACGGCCGCTCTTGCCCACCACCTTCACACCGCAGGACAGTTCCGCGAACTCGACCCCGAGTCCGTAGCCGATTCCCTCGCCCGACGGCACCTCGTCGAGCATCTCCTCCATCTGCGCGGGAGGAAGCAACTTGCCGCGCATCAGGGAGCGTTGGAAGTGGTTGAGGTCTTCGGTGGTGGAGATGATGTCGCCCGACGCGCCCAGCCAGGTCATGTTCTGCTCGGTGGCGTCGTGGATCGCGGCGTCTGGGGCGTCCTCGTGGAGCCGGGAGTAGGCGATGGGGTGCGGGTCCGGCATCCGCGGCGACGTGCCGGGGAAGGATGTCCCGCGCAGTCCCAACGGCTGGATGATGCGGCGGGCGGCCTCCTGCTCGTACGAATGCCCTGTTGCCTTCTCCACGACCATCCCGGCGATCACGAAGTTGGCGTTCGAGTACCGGGGCGCCTTCTCCGGATCGGGCCGCGGCGGATACTTCAGCGCGATCGCCACGAGTTCCTCGGGTGTATGGGTGTCGTACCGGTGCTCCGGAAAGCCGGGGCCGGCGGCGTCGTGCAGGAATGCGGGGTCGTCGGTGTGGTTGGCGATGCCGCTTGTGTGGTTGAGGAGTCGGCGCAGAGTGATCTCGTTGCCGTCGTAGCCGTTGCCCCGTACCAGGCCGGGCAGCCACGTCTCGACCGTGTCGTCCAGGCTCAGGCGCCCTTCGGCCTCCAGCTGGAGCAGGACGGTCGCGATGAACGTCTTGGTGATGCTGGCCCCGCGGAAGTGGTCGCCGGGCGAACGCCCGCGGCCCGTGGCGGTGTCCGCGTATCCCGACGTGCCGAACCAACTCCCCTTGCTGTCACGGGACGTCGCGGCGACTCCGGGGAGTTCGCCCCTCCCGGTCAGATCGCGCAGCGCGATCCGCGTCGCGTCGTGGCCGTGGTCCGACTGCGCCGCGTGCGCGGACGGTGCGAGTGTGGCCGCTCCCACCGCCGCGGCCACTGCCAGAGCGAGGGAAGGGATGCGTGCGGTCCGCTGCGTCATGGGCGTTGCCTCCGGGTCGCCGAGGGGGCAGGTCATGGCCCCGTGGTGCCAGTGACGCCGAACACGGGGCTCGGGGTTGATCGTTGGAGCGGGTTCACGGGCCGGCTCCCGCTGCTTCCACGCGGACGCCCCTCAGGGCCGCAGGCACCGGCCGATCGCTCCGCTCGTCGTCATCGCCCCGGTCGTGAACCGGCCGTACGCCGCTCACCGGCACAGATGGAGCGGCGGGGTGCGTACGGACATGGATCCAGGTATGCGGTGTGGGGGGCGCGGACTCGGAGAACTCCGGACGTCCGGCCTCCGGGGCGTCAGGCCAGGGACGGGGCGAGGGCGGGATCGATGGCGTGCTGGAGAGGCCGGCCCGCCGTGTAGCGGCGGAGCTCGTCGAGCACAAGCTCTCCGAGGCGATGGCGTTCGGCCCCGAGCGCTCCGCCGAGGTGGGGCGTCAACACCACGTTGGGAAGGGTGAAGAGCGGTGAATCATGGACCGGAGGCTCCGGATGTGTCACATCGAGCACGGCGGTGAGGTCGGGTCTGGCGCGCAGGACCGCCGCCGCGGCGTCCTCGTCGACGAGCGCCCCACGCGCGGTGTTGATCAGTGTCGTGCCCGGCCCCAGGGAGTTCAGCAGCCTTGCTCCGATCACACCGCGGGTCTCGGGCAGGAGCGGGGCATGAAGACTGACGACGTGGCAGGTGGCGAAGAGCTCCTCGATACCGACGAGCCGGACGCCTGCCCGCCGGGCGGTGTCCGCGGAGGCGACGGGGTCCGTGGCGAGGATCTCGATGTCGAAGCGGCTGAGGTGGGCCGCGACGAGGCGGCCTATGTGCCCGAGCCCCATCAGGCCCACGCGTGACCGGTAGGCGCCCGGAACCTTGGGGTTCCGAGGGTAGTGACGGCTGCTCGCCACGTCCCGGGCGATGCGGTGCACCTGCTTCAACCCGAGGAGGACCTGGGCGAGGGTGAACTCCGCCACCGGGACGGCGTTGGCGGCCGCCGCGGAGACGATCGGAATGCCGCGTGCCCAGAAGGCAGGTGTGGTCAGGTGCCGCACGGAGCCCGCCGCGACGAGGACGGCCTGCAGGCGAGGGGCGTGCGACAGGAAGGCGGCATCGAGGACGGGTGCTCCCCAGCCCGTGAGCAGGACGTCGATCCGCCGCAGAGCCTCGGGGTCTTCGTCGAGCTGCTGCCGTGTGAGGGGCGGACCCTGCCGCTGCACGAGCCGGTCGATTTCGGCGAGAACCTCGCGAGGATAGACGTCCGACCTGCGTTCTTCCTCCATGACCAGCAGCGCTGTGGGTCTGGTTGCCGGCTCGTTCATGTACGTCGCACTCCTCAGCTCTTCCGCTCACGGGCCGTCGGTGAACCGACCCGCGGCCCCTGATCGGGCGTGTGGGGAAATGTCTGACTGAATGTCAGATCTTGACGTGGCTTGTTCAGTACCTTGGTCAGCGCACTTGAAGCACGATACATCGGAGGACTGTAGAAGCCCTTGGGTTCAGTACAGTTGCCTTGTTCTTGCCGTCACGGCGGCCGTCAGGATCGTGTGCGATCGTCGCGAAGTGGGGCGATCGGTGCCCCGGGTGACTGATCTGTCCTTCCAGCAGGCAGTATCTCGGGCTGAGCGCTTCCCTCGCGGGAGCGTCGTGCCGCAGGGGAGGTGTGCGCGGGCGTGTCTGCCGTGACTGTCGCAAGGCATCGCAAGATTTTTGTATTCATCGGACTATTGACCGCGGATTCAGACCCCCGTTAGCGTCCCCAGCAAGCGCTTTCCAGGCCAGCTGTGATGCGGCGAAACAGGAGTTGTCATGCAGAGATCGCGGTGGATCGGTGCGGGTTTCCTCGCTTCCGCACTGGTCCTCACCAGCTGTACATCCGGGCCTGCGGGAGTGAACGCCAAGCAGAACTCCAAGGCACCGCTCGAACTATGGACCAGGACGACACCGGGCGGACCGGGAGAGCAGGGCGCGCTCGGGCTCGCGGCCGCCTTCGAGAAGGCCACGGGCTACAAGGTGAAAGTCACGGCCATCTTCGACGACTTCGAGACCAAGCTGCAGCAGCGGGCCGCACAGAAGAACCTCCCCGACATCGTCATGAACGACGTGACGCAACTCGGTGCCATGCACAGCCAGGGCCTGCTCCGGGAGATCGACCTGGACAAGGTCAAGAGCGGCAAGCAGATCATCGGCCAGGGGCTGGACTCCGGCAAGAGTGTGGACGGCAAGCAGTTCGGCCTGCCGTACTCGGCACAGGCGTCCGCGCTGCTCATCCGCAAGGACTGGCGGGAGAAGCTGAAGCTGCAAGTCCCGCAGAACTGGGACGACTTCGCCGCGATGGCCGAAGCCTTCACCACCAAGGACCCCGACGGCGACGGCAAGAAGAACACCTTCGGCCTCGCCGCCCCCCTCTCCACCAAGCGCGGATACGCCTCCTGGTACTTCTCCAACTTCCTCTGGGCCGCGGGCGGGGACTTCATCACCGAGACCGGGAAGGGCACGTACAAGCCCGCGATGACCACGAAGGAATCGGTCGAGGCCGTGCAGTGGTTCCGCGACCTCGGCTGCAAGGACAAGGTCATCCAGCCCGGCGCCGTGACCATGGAGACCCCGCCCACGAACGAGACGTTCGAGGCGGGCCGGGCCGGCATGTTCGTCGTGGGCCCGTACCTGCTGCCCCGCTTCGACGAGACTCTCGGCAAGGACAAGTACGAGGTCGTGCCGATGCCCAAGGGGCCGAAGGACGCCACCGTGCTCGCCGAGGGCGGCTCCATCTATCTGATGGCGGGCTCCGAGAACCGGGTGGGCCAGGACGCCTTCGCCGACTTCGCCCTCTCGGCCGAGGGCCAGAAGACCGGGATGCAGGGTGACACCGGATACACCGTGCAACTGCCCGTCAACAAGACGGTGGACATATCCAAGGTCCGCCCCGACCCCCGCTGGTCGACCTACGCCGAGGCCTACCAGAAGTCCGGGCGGTACGCGCCGTCCATCCCCAACTGGACCCCGGTGCGGCAGACGACCGCGGAGACCATCAACGCGCTGATGGCCGACTGCGACCTGGACATCAACACCAAGCTGGGCGAGCTCGACAAGCAGCTCGCCGACATCCTCAAGGAACAGGGAATCGCCGCGTCATGAGCCTCGACCAGGCGGATCCCGCCGCCCTCGCGGCGGCCGGCCCTCCCGACCGGACACCGGGCCGCCCGGCCGGCAAGGACGTCACCGGCCGTCGCGGAAGCCGCCGCCGGGCGGGCCGATGGTGGACTCCGTGGCTGTTCCTGGCCCCGGCACTGCTCCTCTTCCTGTACTTCAAGTTCATCCCCATGGCCAGTGCGCTGACCATGTCCTTCCAGGACGTTCAGCCCTACCTCGGGAACAAGTGGGTCGGCACCGAGAACTACTCCACGGTGCTCCACTCCGACGGCTTCCGCGAGGCCGCCTGGCACACCGTCGTCCTCGCCGCCGGGCAGACGGCCGGCTCGATGGCGCTCGGCCTCGTACTGGCGCTGCTGATGGAGGGGCAGGGCCGCCGACTGGGATTCGTGCGTTCCGCGGCGTTCCTGCCGGTGGTGGTGCCGATCGCGGTCGTCGCCGAACTCTGGCGGATCATGTACCACCCGACCGAGGACGGCATGGTCAACTCCATCCTCGGCCTGGTGGGTCTCGGCCCCTCGGGATTCATCAACGACCCCGACACGTCGATGGCCTCCATCATGCTCACCGGCATCTGGCGGGGCGCCCCCTACGACATGATGATCTTCCTCGCCGGACTCACGAGCGTGGACCGCGGTCTGTACGAGGCCGCGAAGGTCGACGGCGCCTCCAGGATGCAGCGGGTGTGGCATGTGACGGTGCCCGGACTGCGGTCGGTGTTCTCGATCCTGTTCATCCTCGCCGCGATCCGCGGACTGCGCGTGTTCACCGAGGTGTTCCTGCTCACCAACGGTGGACCCGACGGCTCCACCGAGGTCGTGATGACCCTCATCTACAAGCTCGGTCTGGAGCAGAACCGCCTCGGCGTCGGCGCGGCCGGAGCGGTCCTGCTGTTCATCGCGACGCTGATCCTGACCATCGTCGTCCACCTGTTGCGACGGAGGGAGAGCAAGTGAACGCGCCGACCGAGACCGCGTTGGGCCTGACCGAGAGCAGGAGCCCGGGTGGGCGGATCCTGAAGGCCGTCACCTACCTGCTGGTCCTGATCGTCTTCGCCGGGCCCCTGCTGGCCCTGCTGGTCAGTGCCTTCGGCCACGTCAAGGACCCGACACAGCTGAGCGTCATCCCCTCGGGCGCCACTCTGGACAACTTCAGGATCGCCTTCGACCGGGGCGTGCTCGCGTACCTGCTGAACTCGTTCTTCGTGGTCGGCTTCGGACTGCTCCTCCAGGTGGCCGTCTCCGTCCTGGCCGGATACGCGCTGGCCAGGAAGGTCTTCCCCGGCATGACGCTGGTGCTCGTCGCCATCCTGGCAACGCTGATGCTGCCCGAGGAGATCCTGGCCCTCCCGCTGTCCGTGATCCTCTCCGACCTGCCGGTCGTCCACTTCAACCTGATCGGCACCCTGGCCGGAATGATCGTCCCGCTGGGTGCCTGGGGCTTCTCCATCCTGGTGATGACCGAGTTCATGAAGGACGTGCCCCGGGAACTCGAAGAGGCCGCACGCATCGACGGTGCCGGAGATCTGCGGATCTTCGCCCAGATCATCCTGCCGATGTGCAAGCCCGCGCTCGGGGTCATCGGAGTCTTCGGCTTCACCATGATCTGGGACCAGTACCTGCTGCCCCTCCTCGTCTCCACCGACTCCTCCTCCTACACGCTCCCGCTGGCGCTCCGCACCCTGCGGATCGACCCCGCCGTCACCCCCGGAGTGGTGATGGCCGCCTCCCTGCTGGCCCTGCTGCCCTCCGTGATCGTCTTCCTGTTCTTCCAGCGTTCCTTCGTCCACGGCCTGTCCTCCGGCGCGCTGAAGGGCTGACCCGGCAAGCCGTCCGCCCCGCGCCGCGCGGCGAAGCCGCCATCGGTACCCGGGAGTTCACCGGGTACGGCGTCGCCGTACCGCGACACGCTCTGCCCCACGAGCCGTGCCAGGCCCACGAGCCGTGCCAGGCCCACGAGCCGTGCCAGGCCCACGAGCCGTGCCAGGCCCACGAGCCGTGCCAGGCCCACGGGCCGGCCCGTCCCGCCGACACCGCCGGGCGCGGCACGTGTCGCGCGCCGCGGCCGGCCGCAGGAGGACGTTTCTCGACCGGTCCGCACCCGCCGACGCCCGCCATGCCCCGAACCACCCCGCACGACCAGCCCTCCGGTTGCGCCGATCGGAGTGCCGAACACCGCACCGAATGCACCACCGGATGCCGACGACAAGGAGCGATTCCCCATGACTTCGAGCGCTGACACACCCGCGGCGTACCCGTCCGCGCCCGCCGGGCCCCAGGCCGCCGCGGCGGCCCCGGAGACAACCTGGTTCACCACCGACCGGTTCGGCATGTTCGTCCACTGGGGGCTGTACTCCCTGGCCGCACGGCACGAGTGGGTCAAGAACCGGGAGAAGCTGACCGACGAGCAGTACCGGGTCTACTTCGACCACTTCGACCCCGACCGCTACGACCCGGTCCAGTGGGCCAGGACGGCCAGGGCGGCGGGCATGCGGTACGTCGTCCTGACCACCAAGCACCACGACGGCTTCTGCCTGTGGGACAGCGCCCTCACCGACTACAAGGTCACCAACACCCCGTACGGCCGCGACCTCGTCGGGCCCTTCGTCGAGGCGTGCCGCGCCGAAGGGCTCAAGGTCGGCCTCTACCACTCCCTGATCGACTGGCACCACCCGTCCTTTCCCGTGGACGGCACCCATCCGCAGCGCGACGACGAGGAGTTCAAGGCCGCGACCGCCGACCGCGACATCCGCGACTACCGGCGCCACCTGCACGGCCAGGTCCGTGAGCTGCTGACGTCCTTCGGACGCGTCGACTACCTGTTCTTCGACTTCTCGTACAAGGGCCGCAGCTGGTGGGGCGGCAAGGGCCCGGACGACTGGGACTCCCCGAAGCTCCTGGAGATGATCCGCGAACTCCAGCCGCATGTCCTCGTCAACGACCGGACCGGCCTTCCCGGCGACTTCGTCACCCCCGAGCAGTACCAGCCCTCCGGCACCATGGCCAAGGACGGGCAGCCCGTGCTGTGGGAGGCGTGCCAGACGCTCAACGGAAGCTGGGGCTACGACCGCGACAACCTCGACCACAAGAGCGCCGACCTGCTGATCCGCATGCTCGTCGACGGGGTGTCCAAGGGCGGCAACCTGCTGCTCAACGTCGGCCCCACCGGCCGCGGCGACCTCGACCCGCGCGCCGTCGCCACCCTCGCGGAAATCGGCCGGTGGATGGACCTGCACGAGCGGTCGGTCCGCGGCTGCGGCCCGTCCCCGTACACCGCCCCCACCGAGTGCCGGTACACCCAGCGCGGCGACCGGCTCTACGTCCACCTGTTCGCCTGGCCGTTGCGCCATCTGCACCTGCCGGGACTCGCCGGCCGGGTGCGCTACGCCCAGTTGCTGAACGACGCCTCAGAGATCGTCCAGGTCCACATCGACCCGGACCGGCCCGCGCAGAACACCGAGATGGGCGGGCAGCCCGCCGGAACGCTCACGCTCGAAATCCCCGTCCAGCGCCCCGACACCCCCGTGCCCGTCATCGAGCTCTTCCTGGACACTCCGGCCGACCGGGCCGACGGCTGAGACGGGCCCGGCCCCCCGATCCACCACACTCACGGAGGCATCATGCAACGCCGCACGTTCCTCATGGGCACCGCGGCAGGGGCGGCGCTGGCCGTCGCCCCCACCGGCGGTCTCCCGACCGCGAGCGCGAAGGCGGCCACGGCCGCCGTCGGTTCGCTGGACGAGCTCCAGGCCGCGATCGACCGGGCCCGACCGGGTGACCGCATCGTCGTGGCCGACGGCAGCTACACCGTCCCCTCGGACCGGCCCCTCACCATCCGGAACAAGCAGGGCACCGAGCGCGCACCCATCACCGTCGTCGCCCGGTCCCGTGGCGGTGTGGTCCTCGACGGCGAGCAGAGCTTCGTGTTCGACGCGTCCAGCCACATCACGCTCAGTGGTTTCTCCTTCCGCCAGAGCAGCACCCTGGACGTCCCCCCGAACTGCTCGCACATCAGGCTGACCCGCAACGACTTCCAGCTCGCCGACATCGAGGGCGTGCACTGGGTGATGGTGCGTGCGGACGACAGCAAGGTCGACCACAACCACTTCCACGGCAAGTCCACACTCGGCATCTATCTCGGCATCGAGGGCGCGGACACGGAGGAGATGGCGCAGCGCGTCCATGTGTTCAGGAACTACTTCTCCGACCACACCTTCACCGGATCCAACGGCGGAGAGCCGATCCGCCTCGGCGTCAGCCCCCGGGCACTGTCCAGCGCCCACGCGGTCGTGGAGTACAACCTGTTCGAGCGCGCCAACGGCGACCCGGAGGCCATTTCCGTCAAGAGCTCGGACAACACCATCCGGTACAACACCATCCGCGACAGCTTCGGCGGGATCGTCCTGCGGCACGGCAACCGCAACCGGGTGGAGGGCAACCACCTCATCGCCGGCACGGAAGGCGTCCGGATCTACGGCAACGACCATGTGATCGTCAACAACCACCTCGCCGGTCTGTCCGGGCGGGCCCTGGTGATCGGCAGCGGTTCGGAACGCGACCACCTGCCCGGCGAGACACCCGAAGCGCGCCGCGGCAACGACGCGCCCGACCGAGTCCTCATCGCGTACAACACCCTGGTGAACAACAAGGGCACGCTCTCCGGGGAGAGCCAGCGCCCGCACGAGCCGCGGGACGTGACCGTTGCCGACAACCTGTTCGTCTCGGACTCGGGCGAACTGGTCGCGATGGCGAACACCCTACGCTTCACCTGGTCGGGCAACATCCTGTGGGGCGCCGCCGCCGACGGCAACATCCCGGCCGACGGCTACACCCGTGTCGACCCGAAGCTGGTGATCGGCCCGGACGGCGTCGCCCGGCTGGCGGCGGACAGTCCGGCGATCGACGCGGGCACGCTCAGGCGGCCGCCCGTCACCCACGACATCGACGGCCAGCCGCGCGGGCGGGCCCGGGACGTGGGCGCGGACGAGTACGTGAACAGGCCCCCCAGGCGCCGGCCGCTGAACCCTGCCGACGTCGGCCCCTACGCTCGCTGAGCACGCCCACGAGAGGGACAGCCGGACGGGTTCGCCCCCGGCTGTCCCCACCACGGGCCACCGGTACGTCCAGCCGCGGGGGCTGTACGGATCCGGCCCGGTACGTCCTTGTCGCAACAGGAGGCCATCATGCAACGACGCACGTTCCTCAGGAGCACCGCGGTGGCAGCGCTTGCCGCCGTGCCCCTCACCACCACGTTGTCGGGCAGCGCCTCGGCGGCCGACACACCGGTCGGTTCCCTGGCCGAACTCCAAAGTGCGATCAACAGTGCCGCACCCGGTGACCGGATCGTTCTGGCCGACGGTACCTACACCGTTCCCTCGGGAGGCGCGATCAACGTCTCCGGCAAGAACGGCACTGGCGCGGCACCGATCACCATCGTCTCGAAGACCCGCGGCGGTGCCGTGCTGCGCGGCGAACGCAGCTTCGTCTTCAACAATTCGAGCAACATCACCGTCAGCGGATTCGCCTTCCGGCAGAGCGCCACGATGGAGATCCCGGCGAACTGCTCGACGATCCGGCTGACCCGCAACGACTTCCAGTTCGCGGACATCGACGGCCTCTACTGGGTCGTCGTGCGGGCGAACGACTCGAAGATCGACCGGAACCACTTCCACGACAAGACCACCGCCGGCATCTTCATCGTCGTCGACGGCCCCGGCTCGACCGACATGGCCCAGAACCTCCACATCTTCAGGAACCACTTCTCCGACCACAGCTTCACCGGTGCCAACGGCGGTGAGCCGATCCGGCTCGGCGTCAGCGGCCGGGCGCTGTCCAGCGCCCACGCGGTCGTGGAGTACAACCTCTTCGAGCGCTGCGACGGCGACCCCGAGGCCATCTCGGTGAAGTCCTCCGACAACACGATCCGGTACAACACCATCCGCAACAGCCGCGGTGGGATCGTGCTGCGCCACGGCAACCACTCCACGGTGGAGGGCAATTACCTGATCGGCGGCACCGACGGGGTGCGCATGTACGGCAACGACCACCTGATCGTCAACAACTACCTCAACGGTCTGTCGGGCCGGGCCATGGTGGTCGGCAGCGGCACCACCCGCGACCACAACTCCGGTGAGACGCCGGACGAAAGGCGGGGCAACGACGCGTGCGACCGCGCGGTGATCGTGCACAACACCCTGCTCGGCAACTCCAGCACGCTCTCGGGCGAGACCCGGGAGTACGAGCCACGGGACGCCGTCATCGCCGACAACCTGTTCGTCGGCGACTCCGGCAGCCTCGTCGCGATGGGGAAGACCACCGGCTTCACCTGGCAGAGCAACATGGTGTGGGGTGCGGCGTCCGACGGCAACATCCCTTCCGGCGGTTGCACCCGGGCCGACCCCCGGCTCAGCCAGGGATCCGACGGGGTGTCGCGGCTGTCGGCGGGAAGCCCGGCGATCGGCGCGGCCACGCTGGGCAGCCCGGCCGTGGACGACGACATCGACGGCGACTCGCGTGGCAGCACGCGCGACATCGGCGCTGACGAGTACTCGACGCTGCCCGCCCTCCGCCACCCGCTCACGACCGCGGACGTGGGGCCGAACGCAGCGTGAGCGGCCACCGGTGAGACGGTCCGCCCGACCGCTCCGGGCGGACTGTCCGGCCCGTCCCTCCGCGCGGACCGGCCGTCCTCCAGGAGGGGCGCCGGGGCCTCCTGCCGGGCCCCCGCCGGCCGGAGGCCCGCCCGTGGCCGGCCGGCTGTCGCCGAACGGGCCCGGGAAGGGCCGCACACGGGCCGCCGCGAGGCGGCCGAAGGAAAGGGATGTCGTGACCGTGAGGAGAGGGGACGCCATGCGGCGGACCGCGTTCCGAGCCGCTCGCCGACCGGGCCGGGTGGCGCCGTGACGAGACTGGGGCTGTGCTCCGTCACCTTCCGGCGGCTGCCTGCCGCCGAGGTCGCACGCCGCGCCGCGGAGGCGGGCCTGGAAGTGGTCGAGTGGGGAGCGGACGTGCACGCGCCTCCCGAGGAGCCCGGCACGGTCCGAGCGGCCCGTGACGCCTCCGACAGGTACGGGCTCGCCTGCTGCTCGTACGGCTCGTACTTCCGTGCCACCCCGGACGATTCGGTTGAATTCCCGGCGGTCGCCCGTGCCGCGGTGCTCCTCGGTGCGCCGCGGGTGCGGGTCTGGGCGGGTGGCACCGGATCGCGGGATGCCACGCCGCAGGAGCGGCGCGGCACCGCGACCCGCCTGCGGGAGGCGGCCCGGATCGCCGCGGACCACGGGCTGGAGCTCGCACTGGAGTTCCATTCGAAGACCCTCACCGACTCCGTCGCCTCGACCCTCCGGCTGCTGGACGAGGTGGGCGCAGACAACCTCCGCACCTACTGGCAGCCGCCGCTCGACGCCCCCGACGAGGAGGCGCTGGCGGGGCTTGCCGAGCTCGGCGACCGGGTTGCCGCGGTGCACGTCTTCTCGTGGTGGCCGGGCAACCGCCGACTGCGGCTGGCAGACCGTGAGGATCTGTGGGCCGGGGTCTTCGACCTGCTGAACCGGCGCCGTGCCCGGCTCGACGCGCTCGTGGAGTTCGTGCCCGGTGACGATCCGGCCGTGCTGGCGCGCGAGGCCGCGACGCTGCGCCGCGCGGCGGCTCACCGGCCGGGCCCCGGGGCGTAGTCGACCGCTCCGAGTGGGTTTGACGGGAGCACCGCGTGGCGGCCACCGCGTGGCGGCTGCCACGATCAACCAGGTGTGCGCTCGCCCGAGCCCGCGAGGTACCGACGTTATTCACCGGGGGACGGACGGCATGCGCGCCCCCGGTTCCCACCCGACCCAGAACGGTAGACATGCGCATCAAAGAAGAAGACACACTCCTGTTCATCGGTGACTCCATCACCGACGCGGGCCGCGACCGCACGGATCCCGCGTCGCTCGGCAGCGGATACGTCCACGAGATCGCGCGGACGCTGCGCGGCCGGACGGGCACCGGAGCCGGTCCTACCGTCATCAACAAGGGCCTCGACGGAAATCGCGTGTACGACCTCGAATCCCGCTGGACCACCGATGTCATCGACCACCGGCCCACCGTGGTCACGGTCAAGATCGGCATCAACGACACCTGGCGGCGCTACGATTGCGGACTCGTCAGCCCGGTCGGCGAGTTCGAGGCATGCCTCGGCCGCCTCCTCGCGGACACCGCACGGACCCTGGCCGCACGGCTGGTCGTCATCACCCCCTTCCTCCTCCCGGTCACCCCCGGCCAGGAGGACTGGTACGAGGACCTGTCGCCCCGTACCGACGCCGTCCTTCGCGCCGCGCTGGCCAACGGAGCCCAGGTGGTCCGCGCGGACCTCACCCTGCTCCGCGCCGCAGAGGAGAAGGGGGCGGCCGAACTGGCCCCGGACGGGGTCCATCCGAGTCCCTACGGGCACAGACTGATCGCCGACGCCTGGCTCGCCGCGATCGACACCGGCACCTCGGACCCGCGACCGTAGGCCGGTCGGAGGGGCGGCCGGTCCGTACGGCGGGAACCCCGGAGCGTCGCGGTCCGCGACCGGGCCGCACCGTGTGCGGGGGAGCGGGCCACCGCCTCCTCCTCGCCTCCGGACAAAGGCTGTTGGCCGGCGCTCGCCGCGCCGGGACGGTGCGCGTGCCCGGCGGCGGGGCAGGCCGCCCGCCCGCTTTCGCGCGGACGACGCACTGCGCGAACGCGGCGCCGCCGCCCGGGAGTTGACCGACCGCGTCGTCAGCGGTCGGGCCAGCGGGCGCGGGCCGCCGCCGCAGCCGCCGTTCCGGATCCGCGCCCACGAGGGGGCCCGGCGTTTCGTCTCCGCCTCCACGGCACAGCACAGCACAGGGCAGTGGACGGTGGACGGGCCGCCTCCGGGGCGGCGGACGGGATCCGGGGCGGAGCCGCCCCGTCGACGTACCCCGGTGGCGGGCAGATCGGCCCGACCGGGTGGGGGTCAACGGCTCACGCGGACCTCATTCCCCACACGCGGGTCCACCGGTGTGAAGACGCCGAGCCTGGCCTCGATCGCCTGGGCCGCGGCCAGGCACAGATCCTCCCGGAACGCGCGTCCGACGATCTGCACTCCCGACGGCAGCCCGTCGACCACTCCGGTCGGTACGGCCACGCCGGGCACGCCCACGAAGCTGGTCACGGTGCACAGACGCATCGCCGAGCCGACCCGGTCCCGCCCGGCCCTGTCCCGCGATTCCAGCCCCGGCTCGACGGGTGGCTCGGTGAAGACCGGGCCGAGCAGCAGCGGGTACTCGTCGAGGAATTCGGCCCAGGAGCGGCGGATGTTCAACCAGGTGCCCATCAGTTTCATGAACTCGTCGGCGCTCGCGGGCGGGGTCTGCTCCATCGACATCTCGATATAGCGGTCCCCGCCCTCTCCGAGCAGCTTCCGCACCACCGGCCAGGTCGTGGCGAACTCGGTCACGGTGATCCGGCCGTACGCGTCGAGTGCCTCGTCCAGCCTCGGCACGTCCTCTGCCTCCCGCACGTCGTACCCCGCGTCACGCAGGGCCCCGGCCGCGGTTTCGACAGCCGCGCGAATCGTGGGGTGAACGCCGTGCCCGCCCGGGTCCGGCACGACCGCGACCTTCACCGGGCCGGGAAGCGGTTCACCGTACGCGGGCACCGGTACGGCCCGGGGGTCACGCGGATCGACCCCCGCCAACACCTCGTACGCCAACCGCAGGTCGCCCACACTCCGTGCCAGCGGACCGTCCGTCACCAGCATCTGGGACGCGGGCCCGGGGTCGTCCGGGCCGAGGAAGCGGTGATCCGCGGGGAAGCGTCCGCTGGTCGGCTTCAGCCCGGCCACGCCGCAGAACTGGGCCGGGACGCGCACCGATCCACCGGAGTCGTTGCCGAGTCCGAGCGCTGCCATGCCCGTGGCGACGGCCACCCCGTCGCCCCCGCTGGATCCGCCCGGGGTCCGGCTGCGGTCCCACGGGTTGACCGTGTCCCCGAACAGCTCGCTCCGCGTGTGCATCCCCGCCAGGATCAGGGTCGGTAGGTTGCTGTGCCCGATCGGGATCGCCCCGGCCGCGCGCAGCCGTGCCACCGGGGGCGCGTCGGCCGGGGCCACCAGATCGCGGAAGCGCGGCGTACCGAACGTGGTCGGCACGCCTTCGACGGCGGTGCTCTCCTTTACCGTGAACGGAACCCCCGCCAGCGGCCCCAACGGCTCACCGGCGGCCCGCCGGCGATCTGTCTGCGCCGCGGCGGCGCGTGCGCGCTCCGCCAGGAGTTGCGTGATCGCGTTCACGTGCGGATTGACCTCGGCTATGCGCTCCAGGTGACTGTCGACCAGTTCGGCCGCCGAGACCTCGGCATTGCGCACCGCCTCCGCCTGCGCGGCGGCAGACATCTTCCACAGGGCATCCTGCATGCGCTCGTATCCCTTTCCATCCGTGTTCCACGTACCGATGCACTTGCATCGGTACTGTAACCCGGGATCCGATACGTGCGCATCGAATAAAGTGATCCACGAAAGAACACCGCGAAACCAGCGAAACCAGGGAGGCGACCGGGTATGCCCAGGCAGGTCGATCACACGGACCGGCGTCGCCGGATTGCGGAGGCCGTCTGCCGCCTCGCCGACGAACGCGGCCTGGAGGGCGTGACCCTCCGCGACGTCGCCGCCTGTGCACAGGTGTCGATGGGCGCCGTGCAGCGGTGCTTCCGGACCAAGGAGGAGATGCTCGTCTTCGCTCTCGGGCACATCGGTGAGCGAATCGGCGAGCGTGTACGGGCCCGCCTCGTCAGGAGTCCGGCGCAGTCGGCCGGCACCGCCCTGGGCCACGCCGTCACCGAACTCTCGCTGCTCCGGGAAGAGCACCGTGCCGAGGCGAGGGTCTGGCTCGCGTTCATCGCGCAGGCGGCTGTCAGTGAGCCGCTCGCCGGGATGCTCAGGGCGAACTACGCGTCGCTGCAAGAGGCGTTCACCCGTCTCATCACGGAAGCCGGTGACGGCTCCGACCGCGCGGCCTCCCTCGATCCGCAACGGGAGGCCCGCACTCTGCTCGCCCTCGCGGACGGCCTCACCGCGCACGTCCTCATCGGGCATCTCACCCGGCAGGAGGCGCAGGACGTCCTCCATGCGCACCTGGCCGGCCTCTGGGGGCAGCCGGTTCCGCTTCCTCGCACCGACTGAGCGCTCCGAGCCGTCCAGGCGTACTCCGACGGACCGCCCGTCGTCCGGACCGGCTTCGGCCGCGCCACGAAACAGCTCGCCCATGGCATCGAGGTGTGGCCGGCCAGTGGGCGTGGCGGCAGATCTCCTCCGTTCCGGACCGCGGCACCTTCGGGGCCTGCGGCGCCGGCATCCGGACGCGTGACGAGAACGGCAGGACCGTCCCCCGGCCACGTTCGACTGCTGCCGCGCGTCGCAGAGGGGCGTCGCCCAGAGGCGTGCCCGCGTCGCGTCGGCCACCAGGGCACTCGGGAACGATTTTCGGACGCCGGTCGATACCCGGCTCGGCCCCGATGCGGCGGCCACGGAACGGGGGTGTCCGTTCCGTTCGACGGAGCAGGAGCAACGGTCCGTACCGGTGGGCCGATTGCCGGCGCGCGGCCGTCCGGCCACCCGGCCCGGCCCGGTCCGGTCCGCGGATTTAATGACATGCGAACGGCCTCCGGCACTGTCAGGCTGCGCCGGTGAACCGTGAACAGATCTCCGGCCTTGCCCATGTGGACCACCCGATCAGGTCCCCACTCGACGACGCATCGGTACGGCAACTACTGGAACGCGGCATGCCGCGTGGCGACGAGCGGGTACTGGACCTGGGGTGCGGTGGCGGGGAATGGCTTCTGCGTGCCCTCGCCGCGTACCCGAACCTGCTCGCCGAGGGTGTCGACCTCTCCGAGGACGCCCTGGGGCAGGCCCGGGAGGCGGCGAGCCGCCGCGGCGTCCAGGACCGGCTTGTGCTGCACCACCAGGAGGCCGCGGAATTCCGTTCCGCGCACCCGTTCGACGTGGTGATCAGCGTCGGGGCCACCCATGCGTTCGGTGGACTGCTGCCCACCCTCGCGGCGGCGCGCGAGCACCTGGCCCCGGGCGGACGCGTCCTGATCGGCGAAGGCTTCTGGGAGCGTCCGCCGTCGCCGGAGGCCGTCGAGATGCTCGGGGACTTCACCGACCTGGCCGCCACCGTGGACCGCGTCGTCGCCGACGGATGGACTCCGGTCCACGGGCATGTCAGCACGCGACGCGAGCTGGACGACTACGAGTGGGCCTGCTGGGGGTCGCTGGCCTCCTGGGCTCTGGACCACCCCGAGGACCCGGACAGCGCCCACGTGCTCGACACGGCCGCCATCCGCCGCGCGGAATGGCTGCGCGTCTACCGGGACACCTGGGGCTTCGTCGGTCTGGTCCTGCGTCGGACCTCCGACTGACCTCGGACGAACGCTGTACGGGACCCGGGGCCGCCCGGACGGCCGACCGCGGAAGGAGTGCGGACGGCCGACCGCGGAGGGAGTGACGAGCCCCGGACCCGCTCGGACGGAGCGGGGGCACGTTTGGGCCGGAGCACTTCCGGCCTCATGGCGTGTATTCCCGACGAGTTGGCCGAACATCGCGTAGACCAATTAGGTGACTGAGGCATCTAGTGGAGGGAGATCGGTAGAACCCCTCCATTCTGTTTGCGAGGCCCGGCATGGCAGACACCGAGACCGTCTCCTTTCCGCAGGACCGTACCTGCCCCTACCACCCTCCGACGGAGTACCGGCCCCAGAACGACGGCCAACCCCCGCTGTCTCCCGTGTCTCCCGCCAGACTCTTCGACGGCCGCCGGGTCTGGCTGGTGACCGGGCACGCCGAGGCGCGTGCGCTGCTGGTCGACCGGCGGTTGTCGTCCGCTCGGGAGAACCCCGAGTTCCCGGTGATCGCCGAGCGGCTGGCGCTGAGCGCCAGGCGGCGGGTCGGACTGATCGGCACCGACGATCCCGAGCACAACGCGCAGCGGCGGATGCTGATCCCCAGCTTCTCCGTGAAGCGGATCGCCGCACTGCGGCCGAGGATCCAGCAGACCGTGGACCGGCTGCTGGACACCATGATCGAACAGGGGCCGCCCACCGATCTGGTGAGCGCCTTCGCGCTCCCGGTTCCCTCCATGGTGATCTGTGCGCTCCTCGGCGTTCCGTACGCCGACCACGACTTCTTCGAGTCCCAGTCGCGCAAGTTGCTGCGCGGCCCCCGGGCCGCCGATGTCGAAGAAGCGCGCAACGCGCTCGACGAGTACTTCCGGGTGCTGATCGAGCGCAAACGGTCCGACCCGGGCGAGGGGCTGCTCGACGAGCTCATCGCCCAGCAGCTCGAATCCGGGGCCGTGGACCGTGACGAACTGGTCCAGCTGTCCGAGATCCTCCTCATCGCCGGCCACGAGACGACCGCGAACATGATCTCGCTCGGGACGTTCGCCCTCCTTCAACACCCGGACCAGCTGGACCGGTTGCGCGGCTCCGAGGAGCTGATGCCCACCGCGGTCGAGGAGTTGCTGCGCTACCTGTCCATCGTCGACAGCCTCGCACGGCTGGCGACGGAGGACATCGAGGTGGGCGGGGTGACCATCCGGGCGGGTGAGGGCGTCGTGCTGTCCACTTCGGTGATCAACCGGGACGAGGCCGCGTACCCGACGCCGGACGAGCTGGACCTCGGCCGGCGGTCGCGCCACCACGTGGCCTTCGGCTTCGGCATCCATCAGTGCCTCGGCCAGAACCTCGCGCGGGCCGAGATGGAGATCGCGCTGCGCACCCTCTTCGACCGGCTGCCGGGGCTGCGGCTGGCGGCACCGGCCGAAGAGATCCCGTTCAAGCCCGGCGACACGCTCCAGGGCATGCTCGAACTGCCCGTGGCGTGGTGACCGGAACCCTCCAGGAAAGGATGCCGTGTTGATGCGGATCAGTATCGACAGGGATGTATGCATCGGTGCCGGCCAGTGCGTGCTGACCGCCCCCGAGGTCTTCACCCAGGACGACGACGGCTTCAGCGAACTGCTGCCGGGCCACGAGGAGGGCGCCACCGACACGATGATCAAGGAGGCTGTACGGGTCTGCCCGGTGCAGGCGATCACGGTGGCGTAGCGGCTCTCGGGTCGCACCCCCGCAGTTCGGCGTCGACTGTGCGCCGGGCCGGAACGCCCGGCCCGGCGCACACGTCCGGCCCGTCAGGAACTTCCCGCCCGGCGACAACGGCGCCCCGGCCCGGCGGACGAGGCGTCCTCCGGGGTGGACACGGCGGCGGCTCCGTCTCACACCTTTCCGTACGGGCCCGAAGGAGCAAGCCTCTCCGTCCTCGACCCGGCATACGTGGGAACGGTGCGGTCGCGCGGGCCGGTGCGGGGCGAGAGGCACCCTGTGACCGCCGGTGCGGGCTACTCGAACCGTGCGGTGTCGCCCGCCCCGCGGCGCACGATCTCCGGATCGCCGCCGGAGAAGTCGATGACCGTGGTCGGCTCGGTGCCGCAGTCGCCCGAGTCGACCACGGCGTCCACCACATGGTCGAGCCGTTCCTTGATCTCCCAGCCCTGGGTCAGCGGCTCGTCCTCGTCGGGCAGGAGCAAGGTGCTGGAGAGCAGCGGCTCACCGAGGTCGGCGAGCAGAGCCTGAGCGACGACATGGTCGGGAATCCGCACGCCGACCGTTTTCTTCTTCGGGTGCAGCAGCTGACGCGGCACCTCCTTCGTCGCCGGGAGGATGAAGGTGTAGCTGCCGGGCGTCGCTGCCTTGATCGCGCGGAACACATCGTTGTCGATGTGCACGAACTGACCCAGCTGCGCGAAGTTCTGGCACACGAGGGTGAAGTGGTGACGGTCGTCCAGGTTCCGGATCGACCGGATCCGGTTGATGCCGTCACGGCTGCCCAGCTGGCACCCCAGCGCATAACAGGAGTCGGTCGGATACGCGACGAGCGCGCCGGACCGGATGCTGTCGGCCACGGTGCGGATGGTGCGCTGCTGAGGGTTTTCGGGGTGCACGTCGAAATACTTCGCCATCCGCCGAGTCTAAGGGCTGTCCCGTAGTCCCTGGTGGATCGGCGTGCGGCGTCGGACGCGGTGCACCGCACGGCGGAGGGACGCCCGAATACTGGATGTATTCGGGCGTTGACGACGCGGCGAGGTGCCGTAGCTGTCGTCGCACGCCCGCCAGGGACTACGGGACCGCCCTTGGGCGATCAACGGCATCGCACCCGGAGCGGCGGGGCCCGGTCCGGCCGCGGGTCACTCCTTGACCGCGCCCGCGTTGGCGCCGCTCACGAAGTAGCGCTGGAAGCAGAAGAACATCGCGGCCACCGGAATCGTGGACAGCAGAGCCGCCGCGAGCTTCAGCGGATACTGCGTTCCGCCGCCCAGCCCGCCCGAGACGAAGCGGGCCAGGCCCGTGGTGAGGGTCTCGTACCGGCCGGACTGCGTGCTGACGAGGAAGTGCGTGAACTCGTTCCACGACCCCTGGAACGACAGGATCGTCAGGGTGATCAATGCCGGTCTGGCCATCGGCAGGACCACGGACCAGAAGATCCGGAACACCCCCGCCCCGTCGACCCGTGCGGCCTCCTCGACCTCGCGGGGCACCGACTCGAAGAACTGCTTCATGATGAAGATGCCCGCCGCGTCCACCAGCAACGGGAGGACCATGCCGGTGTACGTGTCGAAGAGCCCGAAGGTGTTCAGCACCAGAAATTTCGGGATGAGCAGGGCCACTCCGGGTACCGCCATCACCGCGAGCACAAACCCCAGCAGCACCGAGCGGCCCCGGAAGCGCAGCCGCGCCAGCGCGTATCCGGCCATGGAGTCGAACAGCACCCGGCCCGCCGTCACCAGCACCGCCACCAGCGCCGAATTGCCCAGCCAGCGGAGGAAGGGCACACCGTCGGCGGCCTGGCTCAGGCCGAGCAGCCGCTGGTACGCGGCCGTGGTCGGCGTGGTGGGCAGCAGGGCCAGCGGATGCGCGGCGGCGTCCGCATCCGTCTTGAAGCCCGTCACCAACTGGAGGACGAACGGGAGCAGGTAGAGCAGCCCCAGCCCCAGCACCGCGGCGTACCCCAGCAGCCGCCACGGCAGGCGGAAGCGGCTCAGGACGGGACGTCCCCGGTCGTGCGGGTTGCGCCGGCCCGGGGAACGCCGGGTCCGTTCGCGTACGGCCGTGCCAGTGGCGGTCATCGGTTCCTCCCGGTGCGTACACCACGCTCCCGCAGCGCCCAGCGCTGGAACGCGGTCAGGACGAGGATCAGGGCGAGCAGGATGAAGGCGATTGCCGCGCCCTGCCCGAAGTCCGCGTTGTCGAAGCCCGCGGAGTACGACAGGAAGGCGGGCGTGAGCGTCGTGTTGCCCGGAGCGCCCTGGCCCATCACATACACCTGGTCGAAGACCTGCCAGGTGGAGATCAGCCCGAGCGTCAGTACCAGGAACAGCACGGGACGCAGCGCGGGCAGCGTCACATGCCACAGCATCTGGCGGCGGCCGACCCCTTCCATGGCTGCCGACTCCTCCAGCTCCCGCGGGATGTTCTGAAGTGCCGCGAGGAAGATCAGCATGAACGTGCCGGAAGTGGTCCACACGGCGAGGAGGATGAGCGTGCACATCGCGACCGAGGGACCCGAGAGCCACTCGAACCACGACAGCCCCAGCGTGGAGTGTTCGGCCAGCAACCCGGTGGGCCGATCGGGATCGACGATTCCCAGCCCGCCCAGGACCAGGGAGAGCACCCCGCGGGGATCGGCGAACCAGTTCGGTCCCTTGACCCCGATCCAGGACAGCAGGGAGTTGACGGCTCCGCTGCCCTGGAAGAGGAAGAGGAAGACCGTGGAGACGGCGATGGAGCTGGTGACCGACGGGAAGAAGAACGTCGTACGGAGCGCGCCGCGCCCCCGCAGGAGTCTCTGGTTGACGATCAGGGCCAGGCCCAGTGCCAGCCCGGTCTGGAGGGGAACGGTCAGCAGGACGTAGTAGGCGTTGTTGCGCAGGGACGTCGCGAAGAGCGTGCGGTCGAGGCCGTCCTGCGTCAGGAGTGCCCGGTAGTTGTCCAGGCCGACGAAATCGGCCTGGCCGGAGAACGGATTGGACTGCCCGTCCCAGTGCAGCAGGCTCACCCACAGAGCCATCAGGATGGGAAGCACCATGAACAGGCCGAGGACGAGCACCATCGGGCTGACGAACAGCCAGCCCCAGGCGCCCTCCCCGCGAAGGCCCGCGCGCCGGGCGCGGGCCTTCGCGGGGGTGCCGGTTTCGCCGGGTGCGCCGTCAGGTGCGCCGGTCGAGCCGGTCGATCGGGTTCCGCTCGCGCGGATCGTGCGGATGGGCATGGGGGCTCAGTTGCCCTTCGCGATCGCCTGTTCGCCGTTGCGCTGAAGGTCGGCGAGGATCTTCTTCGGGTCGGCGGTGCGCAGCGACTGCAGATCGGTGTTGAACTGGCTCAGGACCTTGTCGAAGCCGGCGATCGTCACCGGGCCCTGCGCATAGGTGCTGCCGTCCACCCAGGCCCTGGCGGCCGGCACCTTCCCGGCGTACGTCTTGAGCGCGCTCGTCCGCGACGGCATGACACCGAACGCGTCGGCGAAGGCGAGCTGCTGCTTGGCGGACGTCAAGTGCTTCACGAGGTCGACGCCCGCCTCGCGGTGCGCGCTGTCGGCGGCGACGCCCCAGCAGTTGCTGAAGGCGAGGGTGCCCTTCCCGGCCGGTCCTTCGGGCAGTGGTGCGACGGCGTACTTCACATCGGGGTAGTCGAGCTTCATGCCCCCTTCGAGCCAGTTGCCCTCGATGGTCATGGCGGCCTTGCCCTTGCCGAGCGCCTCACCGCCCCAGCTGGTGTCCACCTGCTTGGCGAACTTCATCGAGCCGGACTTGAGCAGGGACTGGACGAAGCCGAGCCCCTTGGCGTTCTCCGGGGTGCCGGCGGTCATCTTCTTCTGGCCCGGGTCGGTGAGCCAGCCGCCCGCCTGCTTCATGAAGACGCCGAGCCGCTGGTACTCGTCGCTGGTGACCAGACCGGTGACGCCGTTGCCGGTGAGCTTGTCCGCGACGGTCCTCAGCTCCTCCCAGCTCTTGGGGTAGTCCTTCTCCGTCAGCCCGGCCTTCTTCCACAGGTCGGTGTTGATGGCGAGAGCGAGGGTCGAGGTGTCCTTCGGCAGGCAGACCAGCTTCCCGTCGTACGAGAACGAGGTGCGCAACTGCGCGGAGAAGTCGTCGGCGTCGGATATCCGGTCCCCGTACGGGTAGAGCGAGCCGCCCTTCGCGTAGTTCGCGAACTGGTCGGAGTTGACGTAGAAGACGTCCGGCGGCTTGTGCCCGGCGAAGGACTGGGCAAGCTGCTGGTTCATGTCCTTGGCGATCTCGACCGAGACCGAGTTGCCCGACTTCTTCGCGTACGCGGCGGCGGCGGCCTTGACCGCCTGGGTCTCGGCGTCCCCCGAGGTGGCGATCAGTACCGTCAGTTTCTGCTTGGCGGCCTTGTCCTGCTCCGGCTCCTTGTCGCTGCCGAAGCTGGACGAGCAGCCGGTGGCGGCCAGGAGCGCCGCGCAGGTGGCGAGGGCTGCGACGGCGGTACGGGTTGCCATGAATTCCTCCAGGGGGGATAGGACTTGCGGCTCGGTTGCCCGGAAGGGGCGTGGGGTGAATCGCCGGTCCGCGGACGGGCCGGCGGCCCGTGAACGGGCACGGGGTGGTTCGGTGGCCCTACGCGGATGTGCTGTCGCGCACGACGAGGGACGGTTCGAGCAGGACGCGCTCGGGTGGGGCGCCGGGTCCCGACATACGGGCCAGCAGAAGCCGGACGCACTCGCGGCCGACGGCCTCCAGCGGCTGGGCGACGGAGGACAGGCCGGGGGACAGGAGCGCCGCCGTGGGGGAGTCGTCGAAGCCGACGACCGCGACGTCCGCGCCCGGCACGGCCCGTCGCTCCCGCAGGGCCTGGTAGCAGCCGAGCGCGAGCATGTCGCTCGCGGCGATCACGGCCGTGGCACCTCCGTCGAGCAACGGACCGACGGCGGCCTGCGCCGAGGCGATGTCGTCGACGCTCCGCGCCCGCCTGCCGCGCACCGGAAGGCCGTGCCGCCCCATGGCGCGCTGCCATCCGGTGGCGCGGTCGTCGCCGACCCCGGAGCCGCGCGGCCAGCCGAGGAACGCGATCCTGCGATGCCCCAGACCCACCAGGTGCTCGACCGCGGCGTCGGTGCCCGAGGCGCCGTCGACATCCACCCAGTCGCCGATCTGCCGGCCGGACCACATCCGGCCGAAGCCCACGAACGGCACACCGCGCTTCTCCAGCCAGGCCTGGCGCTGGTCGCCGCGTTCGGTGCCGCTCAGCACGAAACCGTCCACGTTGTGCAGGTCGAGGAGCTCCTCGTACCCGTCGAGGCCGGCGCTGCCCGGAGGTGAGGCGAAGAGCAGGATCCGGTAGCCGGCCTCGTCGGCGGTCTGGGACAGGGCGTGCAGAAACCGGTCCAAGACCGGTGCCGAGGTGCCGGGGGCGGTGGGCCGGATGCCGTACCCGATGAGCTTGCTGGAGCGGGTGCGCAGGGTCTGCGCCGCTCGGTGCGGGCGGTAGCCCAGCTCGTCGATGGTGCGCAGGACCCGGTCCAGGGTCTCCGGACGCAGCAGTTCGGGCGAATTGAGTGCGTTCGACACCGTCTGCGGAGAGACTCCGGCCCGCCGTGCGACCGTGGCCAGGGTGACCGAAGCGGCCTTGGGCGCGGGGCTGTTGGGGGAGCGGGGCATGAGCGTCTCCGGAACCGGTTGTGCGAACGGATGAGTTCATTGGAGCGTTCCAAAAGCGTTGTCAACGCCCTGAGGTCGTCGTTAGGGTTCTTGGAACGCTCCAATGCCTGAGAGGTTCTGCTCTTTTGGACACCACTGTCAAGACCCACGACATAACGAACTCCGAGACGGGGGCCGGTCCGTCGGTCGAAGGCCTCCAGCCGTTCCTGCACGACGCCTGTGTGACGCTGTACGCCCCGAGCTTCGCCATCTCGCACGCGGACGGCCAGATCGACGGCGACGCCGACGGCTTCTACCACGGCGACAGCAGGGCACTGTCCCGGCTGACCGTCGCGGCGGACGGAATCGTGCTCGCCCCGGTGCGCGGAGCCCTTGAGGGAGCGGACCGCGCGGCCTTCCGCAGTGTGCTGCGCGGGCTGGGCGAGGAGACGCCCGACCCGGCCGTCACCCTGCACCGGCGTCGCCGCGTCACCCCCGGGCACCTGGAGGAGACCCTCGAAGTCGGCAACGCCGGGCGCCGGCACGTCCGGGTCCGGCTGATCGTCACCGCCGGGTCGGACCTCGCCCCGATCGAGCGCGTCAAGTCCGGACACGCGCGGAGCCCGGTCACCGCCACCGCCGCCGGGGGCGGACTCGACTGGTCGCGGGACGGCATCGCCGTGCGCCTCACGAGCTCCCCGCAGCCCGCCGCGGCCGACCCGGCCACCGGACGGCTGGAGTACGAGGTCGAACTCGCCCCCGGCTCGTCCTGGACCGCCGTACTGCACTGCGAGGCGGCACACCAGGACGGCGACCAGTTCCCCGCGCCCCCGGCCGGCAGCCTGCCCTGGAGCACGCCGCGGCTGCGCAGCGCCGACCGGCGCTTCGACCACTGGCTGAGCCAGTCGGCCGCGGACCTCGACCGGCTGCGGCTGACCGACCCGGAGAACCCCGCCGACCAGTTCCTTGCCGCCGGGGCCCCCTGGTTCCTCACCCTCTTCGGCCGCGACTCCCTGTGGGCGGCCCGGATGCTGCTGCCGCTGGGCACCGGTCTCGCCGCCGGTACGCTGCGCACCCTGGCCCGCAGGCAGGGCACGAAGTCCGACCAGGACACCGAGGAGCAGCCGGGCAAGATCCTGCACGAAGTGCGCCGCGCCACCCAGAACTTCAACGAGAACTTCTCCCTGCCGCCCTGCTACTACGGCACGGTCGACGCCACGCCCCTCTGGATCACCCTGCTGCACGACTCCTGGCGCTGGGGCCTCGCACCCGACCAGGTCGAACAGCTCCTGCCGCACGCGGAGTCCGCCCTCGCCTGGATGCGCGACCACGGGGACGCGGACGGGGACGGCTTTCTGAAGTACATCGACCACACCGGCCGCGGCCTGGCCAACCAGGGCTGGAAGGACTCGGGCGACTCCATCCGCTATCGCGACGGACGCCTCGCCACATCCCCGATCGCACTCTGCGAGGTCCAGGCGTACGCCTACGAGGCGGCGCGGGGCGGCGCGGCCCTGCTGCGCGCCTTCGGCCGGCCCGGCGCCGACCGGTGGGAGGAGTGGGCCGAACGGCTGCGTGACCGTTTCCGCAGCCACTTCTGGGTGGAGGACGAGCGGGGACCGTACCCGGCCGTGGCGCTCGACGGGGAGAAGAGGCCGGTGGACTCGGCCACTTCGGGCTTCGGACACCTGCTGGGAACGGGCCTGCTCAACCAGGAGGAGAGCGCCCTGCTCGCCGCCAGGCTCAGCGCGCCCGACCTCGACTCGGGCCATGGTCTGCGGACCCTGAGCAGCGACTCCGTGGCCTACAACCCGTACGGCTACCACATCGGCTCCATCTGGCCGCACGACACGGCCATCGCCGTGCACGGCCTGGTCAGGGCCGGTTTCCCGGAAGCGGCCGCGTCCCTGTCCGAGGGGCTGCTGACCGCGTCGGCGGCCTTCGACGCGCGGCTTCCCGAACTGTTCGCCGGTCACGGAGCGGCGACCGACGCCCGGCCCGCGCCCTATCCCGCGTCCTGCCGCCCCCAGGCCTGGGCGGCGGCCTCGTCCGTCATGGTCCTCCAGTCGGTGCTGGGTCTCTCCGCCGATGTCCCCGGTGGAACGCTCACGGTCGCGCCCGGGTTCGCGGAGGCCTACCGTCCGCTGAAGGTCGAGGGACTCGACATCGCGGGCGGGCGACTGGACATCTCCGTCGACGCCGACGGAACGGCGCATGTGGAGGCGCCGCAGGGCCTGGAGGTGAGGAGGCAGCACATGACGCCCCGCTGACGCGGTCCGACGCGCCCGGTCCGAGGCATGACCCCGCGGTGCGGGGCGAGGTCCTGCCTCGGACCGGACGGCCCGCGGATCCGGTGCCGCGCTGCCACCTCGGCGCGCGCCGCCCTCGCGCACCGCTCACACCTGCGAGCACGCCGACTCGCCCGCCCGGCGCAGGGCCTGACGGACCGACCAGACGACCGATACGAACGGTACGGCCACCACCGCGCCCAGCACCCCCGCCGCGATGGCGCCGCCGATCACCGAGAGTGCGACCACGACCGGGTGCAGGCGGACTGCCCAGCTCATCACGATCGGGTGCAGGAGGTGTCCCTCGATCTGGCCGATCACCACGATCAGCGCGATGACGACGACCGCCACGACCGGGCCCTTCGACGCCAGAGCCACCACGGCGGCGACCGAGAGGGCGATCGGCGAGCCGACCAGCGGAATGAAGGCGGCGAAGAATTCCAGCAGTGCCAGGGGAAGCGCCAGCGGCACTCCGAGGACGAACAGGGCCAGTCCCACGAGTACGGCGTTGGTCGCCGCCACCAGGATGATGCCGTGGGTGTACCCGGTGAACGTCCGCCACGCCGCCCGGCCTGCGATCACCACACCGGTCCGGGCCGTCTCCGGAAGCTGGTCGCAGAACCAGTCCCACTGCCGACCGCCCGAGTGGATGAAGAAGACCGAGCAGAACAACGCGAGAGCGAAGACCGTCACCACCTCCACCAGCCGGCCCAGACCACTGACGGCTGTGCTGATGAGAGCGGCGCGATGGCCGGACAGGAACTGTCCGACATGGGACTGGAGGTCGTCGAGCGTTCCCCGGTTCAGCCGGAACGGCGGCCCCTCCAACCAGTGCTCGATCCTGCCGAGTCCGTCGCTGAACTCCCGCTCCAGTCCGGCGCGCTCTCCGGCGACCACCTCGCCGACGAGGCTCAGCACGCCGAGGACGAGCACGATGCTGCCGAGCAGTGCCACGGCGACGGCGAGCGCTCGCGGCATCCGGCGAGCCAGGAGGTCGGCGATGGGGCGCAGCACCGCGGTGACGACCAGGCCGAGGAAAACGGCCGCCGCCACCTCGTGGAACCGCCCCACCACCGAGAAGACCGCGTACACGACGGCCCCCACGACGAGGATTCGCCAGGCGTAGGCGGCGGCCGTCCTGAGTGCGGCGTTCACGCGCGGCTCGCCCCGTGGGGCGGGCGTCGCGTTCCGCGCGCCCGTGTTCCGGGCTGCGGGGCGGGACACGCCGCGCAGCGCCCGGCGTGACGCGGCGCGGATCCGGTGCCGTCGTCCTCCGTACGGTACGCCGGGGTCCGTGTTGTCGGGCTGCGGATGCGATGGCCTGGGCATTCCCTGCTGGTACCAGGAGGGGCCGCGTCGTTCCGGGGCGGCACGGCGACATGCGCGGGATGTCACCCCACGGGCGGAGTCACGGGTCACTCGACGCTCCGGGACGTGCCCCGGCGGATGCGGCGCGGACCACGCCGTCGACGGCGGCACGGTCAAGACGCTCCGACGCGGCATCCTCCGGCATGAACCCCCGAGAACGGATCGTCCTCGAACGCCGCGGGCGGGGAGGGGGGCCACGTCCTCCTGCCCGCCCGCCCTCGGGTGCCCGGCCATGCCGTCCGGTCCGGACGCGCCGTCCGAAATCCGCCGGACGAGTCCGGCCGGGCGCCGCAGAATCGTCCATGGACCGACGAACCCCGCGGAAGGAATGCCCGATGATCCTCTGCACGACCACGGACGCCCCGCCGGGTGGACTGCTGCACGTCGGCGAGAAGTGCGCGAACCCCCTGCCGGTCATCCGGCCCTTCCACCGGGTGAGCGGCGCGGACGGTCCCCCGGCAGGCCGCGCCGGAGGGACGGAGCGCACGCGGCGGCCGCTGTTCCACGAAGGTGCCGCCCAAGGCGGCATCCGGGGCGTCGGCCGGGCAGCCGCCCGGTCGGCCGGCCTCCCACCGACCGCGTACTGAGGAACCAGACCCGTGATCGACACCACTCCACATCCGACCGGAACCCCGACCGACCGGGTCGACACCACCGACTGGACCGCACTCGCCGACGAAGTCGACGCGCACGGCAGCGCGCCGACCAGACAGCTGCTCACTCCGGACCAGTGCCGCGCGATCGCCGGTCTGTACGACGAGACCGAACGCTTCCGCACCACCGTCGACATGGCCCGCCACCGCTTCGGCTCCGGCCAGTACCGCTACTTCACCCATGATCTGCCCGAAACGGTACGGGAGTTGAGGGCAGCGTTCTACCCGCACCTGCTGCCGATCGCCCGCGACTGGGCCGCCCGGCTGGGGCGGCCCGCTCCGTGGCCGGACGGGCTGGAGGAGTGGCTCGGCATGTGCCACGAGGCCGGGCAGTCCAAGTCCGCCCAGATCCTGCTGCGTTACGGTGCCGGAGACTGGAACGCCCTGCACCGGGACGTCTTCGGCGACATGCTCTTCCCGCTCCAGGTCGTCATCGGACTCGATACGCCGGGCACCGACTACACCGGCGGTGAGTTCCTCATGACCGAACAGCGCCCCCGCGCCCAGTCCCGGGGAACGGCCACCACCCTCCTCCGGGGACACGGGCTGGTCTTCACCACCCGTGACCGCCCCGTGGCCTCCAGACGCGGCTGGTCGACCGCGCCCATGCGGCACGGTGTCAGCACCGTCCGCTCCGGTCGGCGCCGCACCCTCGGCCTCGTCTTCCACGACGCCGCGTGAACGGCGGCGACGAGGCCGGACACCGGCCGCGCGCGGTGTGCCTGCCGGACGCGTACGCCCCCTGGAAGGAGAAGCGGAAGCGGAGCCCGGGGGAGGCCCCCATGAGCCCGGTCGAGGACGCCTGGAGCCCGCTCGAAGACGCCGCGCGCAGCGGCTCGCCCAGGCTCTGCACCCCCGTCGCCGACAGCCCCGGGCCCGTTCCCCACACCGCAGCGGAACTGACCGCGCTCATCGGACTGCTGACCGCGCCCCGCTCGCGGATCCGGTCCGTCGCCGTCGGGCACGGGCGCGACGCCGAATCCCGTACCGCCGCGCAGGCGTTCGTGCGCGCATGGGGCTCCCTGCACCGGGACGTGCTCGCCGTCGTCGACTGGCCCGAGGACGCCGCCTCGTGGCTCCGCCCCGCCCGGCGGCTGACCGCCCAGGCCCCGGACGCGTGGGTGCTGGCCGCCGCGCCGCTCGGCACGGCCCAACTCGTCCGGCGGCTGCGCCACTCCACCGACTGGGATCCGGCCCGCACCTTCGGTTTCGCCTCGCTCTCGGCCCCGCGGCTCGTCGAACTCGCCGGTGCCGACACGGTCCACGGCCTGCGCGGCGTCTTCGCCGACGGTGGTACCTGGTACCTGCGCCGCGGCTGGACCACTCGCTACGCGCCGGTGGACGTGGCATCCGCGCAGCGCTCCGGGGTGCCCGGGTAGGTTCCCGGCACGTCGGTGCGGAAGGCGGCCAGTGCGGCGCACGGCACGGGAGCGAGGGTGCTGGTGGCGTGGGCGTCGGGGACCGTGCAGGGCGCGCACATAGGAGGCCACCACGGCCTTCACCCGAGCCGTCGGGCCCCGAGAGGTGCCGTCCCGGGCCCCATCAGCTGTGCCGGGGGTCCGGCGATACGGACGTCGCCCGCATCGTCGACACCGGTGAAGCGCAGTCCTCAAGTCCCCGGCGGCCATCGCCCAGGACCTCATCGTCCGGCTCACCGGCTGACGATTCCCGTCCTCCCGTCGACGGGCTGAGCCCGTGCCAGTAACATCGCGGCCCCGACCCGCTGTTGTCGCCCGCCGCCGAGGTGCGGCAACGGCACCGTGCCAGGGAGAACGTCATGCTGAAGATCTTCGACGACCTGTCCACACCACTGGTGGCCGACGCCTGCCTCCGCGTCGATGTGCCGCTGCGTGCCGCACCGGCCGGCATCGGCGCCCTGATTCCCGGCCACCGGATCGCGGGCCGGGCCCTGCCGGTGCGGCACTACGGCAGCGTGGACGTGTTCCTGGAGGCGTTCGGCAGGGCCCGGCAGGGTGACGTGCTGGTCATCGACAACGGCGGCCGGTCGGACGAGGCATGCATCGGTGACCTGGCGGTACTCGAGGCCGAGGCGGCGGGCGTGGCAGCCCTGGTGGTGTGGGGGCTGCACCGGGACACGCCGGAACTGGTGGAGGTCGGCCTTCCCGTGTTCAGCTACGGCAACCACCCGCTCGGCCCGGTCCGGCTGGACGAGCGGGAGCCCGAGGCCCTGGCCACGGCACGCTTCGGCCCGCACCTGGTGAGCGGGGAGGACCTCGTCCTCGGCGACGAGGACGGCGTGCTGTTCGTCCCGGCCGAACGCGCCGAGGAAGTGCTGACGACCGCGCACGCGATCCGGCGGACCGAGCGAGAGCAGGCCCGCAGGATCGGGGCGGGCGAGACACTGCGCGACCAGACGTCCTTCGACGACTACCTGGCACGGCGCTCGGCCGATCCCTCGTACACCTTCCGGCAGCACCTGCGGCGGACCGGCGGGGCCATCGAGGAGTAGCCCGCGCCCGGCGGGTTCACGGGCGGCCGGCCCGCTCTCCGGGCGCCGTCCAGGACGTGCCGGTGGCCGGAGAACGGTGGCGGGGCTGCCGCCACCGGCACGCCGACGGGACATCCGGGGGAGAGGCCGGGGCCCCGCGCCGGGTCACATGGTGCGGTCCACGAGGAACGGAAGCAGCGCGAGGATGTCACCGAGCGCGGCCGGGGCCAACGGAACGCTTTCCAGGCTGCGACGCGCGCTGTCCAGGTGCTGTTGCGCCTCGGCCAGGGTCGCGGTGCGCCCACCGGCTTCCTCGACGAGATCGGCTGCCCGCCGGGCGCCGGCGGCATCGAGCGGATCGCCGGTGCCGAGAAGTGCGGCGAGGCGCCGGGCGGCGGGGTGGCCGGCGGCCAGGGCCGCGAGCACGGGGTACGTCTTCTTCAGCCGGCGCAGATCCCCGTGCACGGGTTTTCCCGTGACCTCCGGATCTCCCCAGATTCCGAGGAGGTCGTCCACGGCCTGGAACGCCACGCCGAGATGCCGCCCGGCCCCGGCGAGGGCGTCGACGGTCGAGGCCGGGGCTCCGGCCAGCACTCCGCCCAGCCCCGCCGCGCAGCCGAGCAGCGCGCCCGTCTTGTGCTCGGCCATCGACCGGTACTCCTGCGGGCTCACCGCTTCGGGTCCGGTCCAGGGACGGGTCTCGAAGAGCAGGTCCTCGGCCTGACCGCGCACCAGGTCGGTCAGCATTGCGGCGAGATGCCGCACCGCCACCGCGCCGTGGACACCGGGTGCCTCGGCCAGCGTCTGTACAGCCAGTGCGAAGAGCGCGTCGCCCGCCAGGATCGCGGGGCCGGTTCCGTACTCCTTCCAGACGGTGGCGCGCTGCCTGCGGGTCTCGTCGCCGTCCATGATGTCGTCGTGGAGGAGGGAGAAGACATGGATCAGCTCGACGGCGACCGCGCCGACGACAGCCTCCTCCGCGGGTGCCCCGGCGGCTTCGGCGCCGAGCAGCGCGAGAGCCTGGCGTACGCCCTTGCCCTGAGAGCCCGGGACGGGACTGCCGTCCGCCGCGACCCACCCGAGGGAGAAGGCGGCCATTTCCGTGTGCCACGGGTGCAGACGCTGCACGGCCTGCACGAGCGCCGGGCGTACGAGGTCCCGGCAGCGGGCGAGGATCTGCGGTGCCGGGGCCTGCTGGGTTGCGGACCCTGGTGTCATCGCTGTCCGCTTTCCTCGTGCGTCCGTCCGCGGACCGGCGCCACACCGAGTTCGGCGTACGCCTTGTCCACCATGTCCCGGGCGTTGAGCAGCCCGATCCGGCTGAGGGTGCGGCGCAGTTCGTCCAGGTCGGCGGCGGTCTCGTCGAGGTCGCGGCCCAGCCGGGCCAGCGACTTGACGAGACCGAGCCGGGCCAGCGCCTCACCCCGGGGTTCGGTCATGGCACGGAATTCGGCGAGCGCCTCCTCGTAGACCTCGCGCGCCTCCTCGTATCGGCCGGCGCGGTAGAACACGTTGGCACGCATCTTGTGGTTGTACGCGAGCGCACTGGACAACTTCATCTCACGGCACGTGAGTTCGGCTTCCGAGAGCAGGGTGAGTGCGCGCTCCGGGTCGTCGTCCCGCAGGGAGACGATGTCCGCCATGCCCCGCAGGGCCCATGCCCGGCCGCGCCGGTCGTCCGCGTTCCCGGCCAGTTCGGCCGCCTCCTCGAACATGGCCAGGGCGCTGTCGAGCGATCCGGTGTTGCGGTGGATCTGTGCGATGCCCTCCAGGGCCCACACGGTGTGGCGTGCCTCGCCACGGGCACGCGCCTCGGCGAGCAGCTGTTCGTGCAGAGCCGCAACGGTCCGGTAGTCGCCCTGTATTCGCCCGGTCTCGGCAAGGCCGGCGAGGGAGTAGCCACGGGCGACGATGTCCCCGCCGCGTTTCCCCATGTCGGCTGCGAGGCCCAACAGCCTGAAGGCGAGCCGGAGTTCACCGCGCTGCCGGGCGAGTGTCCCGCCGCTCCACAGGGCCCAGGCCATCGCTCCCTGGTCACCGGCCGAGCGGGCGGCCCGGTAACTGGCCTTCCAGGCCCGATCCGCGTCCTTCACGTTGCCGAGCCTGCGATGTGCTTCGGCCACTGCCAGCCCGCACCGCGCCACTTCCTGCTGCGACCCGGTGAGTTCGGCCTCCCTCAAGTGGCGTACTCCTTCTGCCAGTACATCCGTGAGAGAGGAGTTCACCGACATCTTGGTGAGGGCGCCTTGGTACTCGGGCGCCAGTGCCTTGCTGTGCATGGGAGCCTTTCGCGCGTGGCCGGGCCGACGGCAGAGCGACTATTCTCTTCATGTATACATGAAGTGCATAGTCGACTGGTGGTCGGCCCCGGGCACTCGTGGTGGGGGGCTTGTCACTTGCGGCGAACCGCCTTGCTGTAGATCAAGACGGTGCTCGTGTGTCCGAGGTTGCTCCGCGGTCAACAGAAGTCGAACATCGCTCGTCGCGACGTCCCGTGACGCTGCGTCAGATGAGTGGTGGCCTTCGCGCCAGGGGGCGGTGGCCCCGTGCAGGAGGCCGGTGTCGAGTCGCCCCCGCCCGGCCGCGGGTGTGCGGGGCGGCTGGGGCTGGCCGGGCCGGTCAGGGCATTCGCAGCTCGACCCAGGGGATGCTGTCGCCGGGCAGCAGGTACCTCTCGACCTCGACGAACCCGTGCGCCAGTGCGAACCGCAGCCCGTCGGCGTTGGAGGAGAGGACGACCGTCTCGATGGTGTCGGCGCCGGACGCCCGCGCTCGATCCAGTCCTCGCGCGTAGAGTTCCGCGCCGAAGCCCTGCCGGCGGTGAGGAGCGAGCACGCGGGCGATCACTGTGACGGTCGTCGGCCCGGAATCCGCGGCACTCGTCGGCGGACGCACGGTCGAACACCCCACCAGGACGTCGTCGAGATACGCAACCTCCAAGTGGTTGCGCCGAGCGCGCTCACGGACTTCGTCCAGGGGCAAGGGTGCGGTGGGGATGATCGCGTTGTGGACGTGCTGCCAGTCCTTGAGAGCGGCGTCACTGTCCGGCTGTTCGATTCGAAGGTTTCTCACCGGGGCAGGGAATCCGCACGCATGACCACACGTCAAGCGCGTTTTGCGCGCACGCGCGTCGGACCGGCGCCGGGTCCTCGGCTCCACGCGTCAACTGCCGAGCGGCCTGCCCCACGAGGCGGGGGCGACCGCGGCGAGATCGGTCCGGAGAACGGGGCGCCGCTCGTCGTGCCAGACGACGGTGAGAGGAACGTCGAACGGGAACTCGATGTCAGAGCCGTCCTCGAAGGAGACGACCGCATGCGTGTCCGGGCCGGCCGGGTGGTTGTCGACCCACTGCACGTGTTCCACCACGGCCGTCAGGACACCGCCCGGGTCGACGAGCCGGTAGCCCTCGTCCACGTCCTGGGACCGCACGGGCATCAGCGCCGGCTGGTCCTTTGCCGCTTGCTCGTTCCGGTAATACGTCGTCATCCGGCCAAAACTACCTGACATCGACTTCCGCCGAGTCGCACGACCGCAAGTGATTCGGCGCTGCCATCACCTTCCGCGGCACCCCGAGAACGTGAGCGGTTACTGATGCCTCCGCAGGCTCTGGCCGTGGTAAAGGACAGAAACACGAGGGAAGCTCTCGTGGATTCGCGGCAATCGCTTACATCCCGGCACGCAGCCCGTACGTCACTCCGATGCTGTGGATCCCAGGGCAGTCTCCGGATGCGCTCTGCCCTGATATCCGCCCCTCACCACGCTTCGCAAGCTGCTTGAGCACCACCTCGAAGACGATGGACCGGGGCCGGCCGGTCACGGGCAACGCGGCGGCGGCGACAGGAGGCCGGACCGCCTGGCGGCGCACCGCACAGGGCGTGGTCGGACGCCCTGCGAAGCGCCGCCGACGCCTTCTGGTTAAGCTCGACGAGGGGCCGAGTACCAGAACGACGGAGGCTCCCATGACGACGCTCGAACCACGTGATGTGGCCCCTCGCCTGGCCGTCGGTGCGTTCATCCTGAACTCCGGCCTGGGCAAGCTGAAGGCGGACGACGAGACGGCGCAGGGCGTGCACGGCATGGCCTGTATCGCCTACCCGTTCCTGAAGAAGATCGAAGCCGGACGATTCACCCGGCTGCTCGCCTGGTCGGAGATCGCGGTCGGCGGAACCCTGCTCACCCCCTTCGTGCCGACCCGGCTGGCCGGACTGGCACTGACAGGGTTCTCCAGCGGCCTGCTCGGTCTCTACCTGCGGGTGCCGGGGATGCGGAAGCCCGGCAGCCTGCGGCCCACCGAGAACGGCGTCCCGCTGGCCAAGGATTCCTGGATGCTGGGTATCGGACTCGGATTCCTGGCCGCGGACCTCCGCTGGGCGGACGGGTGCGCGTCCCGGTGTCCCCGGCGGCGGACCCGGGGCTGAAGGGTCAGCCGGCGCCCGGACCGGCAGCGGCCGATCGCCCCTGCACGCACAGGGCGGGGACAGGGAGCGGACGCCGAACGGCGCTCGCGGAACGCCGGTGCGGAAGGAGACCGGAGAGATGCCGGTGGCACGGTCCGCGAGACGCAGCGGATGGTTCCGGACGGGAGCCCGGTGGTGAGCGCGGTGATCAGAACGATGGTGGTCGACGACGACGCCCTGGTCCGCCTGGCTCTGACCGACCTGCTGGCGACCGACTCCGGCGTCGAGGTCGTCGCTCAGGCGGCCGACGGACTCCAGGCGGTGGCGGCAGCCGCAGCGCACCGAGTGGATGTAGCCCTCATGGACATACGGATGCCCCGGATGGACGGCATCGCGGCGGTCGAACGGCTGCGCCTGCTGCCCCACCCGCCGCGCATCATCACGCTGACCACCTTCGACCTGGACGAATACGTGTACGAGTCGCTGGCGGCGGGCGCCGACGGGTTTCTGCTCAAGGACTCGGACCCCGCGGAGATTCTGCGGGCCGTGCATGTCGTGGCCGGCGGATCGGCGATGCTGCACCCGACCGCCGCCCGACGGCTGATCGACCGCTACCACCGCGGCGCCCGGCCGGGCGCCGCCGCTGCCCGGGGCAGGGTGGGGCGCCTGACACCGCGCGAGAGGGATGTGCTGGCGCTGCTGGCCGAGGGCGCCACCCATGCGGAGATCGCCGACGGGCTCCGGACGAGCGAGAGCACGGTGAAGGCTCATGTGAGTCGCATCCTGACTACTCTGGGAGTGGGCAACCGTGTCCGAGCGGCTCTGGCCGCCCGGGACGCCGGGCTGACGGATGGCCCTCCGTTGCCGCATGCGTAACGGTGGGTAACTGCCCGGAGTGCGGTGTACCGGAAAACCTGGTTCCGTGGCGGGGTCCGCTCCGCCCACAGATCCAAGGAGTGATCATGAGCGAGTCAGAGGAATACCGCGGTCGCATAAAGGAGATGCGCGCCAAGGCGAAGGACCTCCAGGACGCCGCCGAGCGCACCACCGACCCCAAGGAACGCCAGCGCCTGAAGGACAAGGCCCGCAGGATCGAAGCGGAGAGCGACCAGGTCAGCGGCATGGCGAGCGGGGACATCTACCCCATGGAGTAGTCGCCCCTGCGGGGCGGTCGAGCCGGGCGGCGACCGCCTGCCCCGGCCGTTTCACGCCGCCGCCATGGGCGCGCCGCCGCAGCCGGCCCCTGAGCGCCGCCGTTCAGGGGCCGCGCGCCGGTTCCGTCCACGGGCCGGGGAATCCTGGCAGAGGCCGCGCGTTGAACAAGGGCGTGAGCTCTGTGATCGCATCGACCCGGTTTTCCGTACTCGACCGTTCCCGCACCCGTGAGGGGCATGACGGCCCGGAGGCGCTGCGTGACACCGTGCGCCTCGCCCAGGAGGCCGAGGCGCTCGGGTACCACCGGTTCTGGGTGTCCGAGCATCACGGTGTGCCCGGGGTCGCCGGGTCGGCGCCGACGGTACTGGCCGCGGCGGTCGCGGCGGCGACCTCCACCATTCGGGTCGGTACGGGCGGTGTGATGCTGCCCAATCACCAACCGCTGGTGGTGGCCGAGCAGTTCGGGGTCCTGGAGTCCCTCTTCCCCGGCCGGATCGACATGGGCCTCGGACGCTCGGTGGGCTTCACCGGCGGTGTCCGCAAGGCGCTCGGCCGGGACAAGGCGGCGGCTGAGGGGTTCGCCGGGCAGCTCACCGAGCTGCTCGGCTGGCTGGACGGCACGCAGAGCGTCCACCCGCAGGTCCATGCCCGCCCCGCCGAGGGGCTGCGGGTCCCCCCGTTCGTGCTGGCCGTCGGTGAGGGGGCGGGCATCGCGGCGGCGGCCGGGCTGCCACTGGTCGTCGGGGACCTCCGCGGCCGGGAGGAACTGCTGCGGGCGATCGATCGCTATCGCCGGGAGTTCCGTCCCTCCTCCTGGGCCTCGCGGCCCTATGTGGTCGTGTCGGGCACGATCGCGCCGGCGGGGTCCCCGGAGGAGGCCCGGCGCCTCCTGATTCCGGAAGCCTGGGCCATGGCGTACTCCCGGGCGCACGGCGTGTTCCCGCCGCTCGCCCCCGCCGAGCGGGTCGAGGCGCTGGCCATGACGGAGAAGGAACGCGGCTTCTACGAGAGCGGATTGCGCGGTCACCTCCATGGCACGGAGGAGGACGTGTCCGCAGCGCTCGAATCGGCCATCGAGGAGACCGGTGCGGACGAGGTGCTCGTCACCACCAGCACCTATGACCGCGCGGCACTGACGGACTCCTTGCGCCGGCTGGCCCGGATCGCGGAGCTGACCGTCTGACCACCAGGGCGTCCGACCGCCCCGGTCGCTGCCCACCGGGCCGCCTGCGGGGGTGCACCCGGTGGCTGCGGGACGCTCACCCGTATCGCCCGTATCCGCGCAGCGCGCGGCAATCCTCCGGTGGTTCCCGCCGTCACACGTGGCACGCTGGGCCCCCGTATGTCCCGGACCATCCGAGGAGACGTGCCACGTGCCGCGGAACCAGCCGGCGGAGTCCCTCGCCACCCCGGCCGTGCTGGCCGAGGAGCGCCGACTCCGCAAGGAGCTCGGATTCTGGGCCCTGACCGCGATCGGCTTCTCCAACATCCTGGGGTCGGGCTGGCTGTTCGCGGCCATGTACGCCGCCCGGACCGCCGGCCCCGCCGCTCTGCTGTCCTGGATCGCGGCCGGCGCGCTGTGCGGCCTGGTCGCCCTCGTCATGGTGGAACTCGGGGCCACCCGTCCGGAGGGCGGCGGCACCGTGCGCTGGCCGTTGTACGCGAGCGGGCGGCTGGTCGGCACGGTGATCGGCTGGTCCGTCCTGCTGTCGGTCGGCGGGACGGCGGCGGAGATCAGCGCGATCATGCAGTACGCCGCGCACTATCTGCCGGGGCTGCACGCGGGCGGAAGGCTCAGTGCCCCGGGCCTCGGTGTGGCCGTCGGGCTGAGTGTCCTGTTGACCGCGCTCAACTGGTTCGCCGTGCGGATGTTCGCCCGGCTGAACAACCTGGTGTCGGTGTTCAAGGTCGTCGTCCCCGTCGTCACGGTCGTCGCGCTGTTCCTCTCGGGCACGCACTCCGGGCGCCTCACCGACCACGGCGGCTTCGCGCCGTACGGCTACGCGGCATGTCTGACCGCTCTCGCCGGTGGAGGCATCGTCTACTCCGTCAACGGGTTCCAGGCCCCGCTCGACTTCTCGGGGGAGGCCCGCAACCCGCGCCGCAACGTGCCGGCCGCCGTCCTCACCGGAATCGGCCTCGCCGTGCTGGTCTACCTCGGGCTCCAACTGGCGTTCCTGTTCACGGTGCCCGAGTCCCTGCTCGGCGGCGGCTGGCAGGGAGTCGACTTCGAGTCGCCGTTCGGGCAGCTCGCCCTGGTGCTCAATCTGCACTGGCTGGCCACGCTGCTCTACGCGGACGCGGTGATCTCTCCCGGCGGTTCGGCCTATGTGGGGGTGGCGATCGATGCCCGGCACACGTACGCCCTGGCGAAGAACGGACTGCTGCCCCGCTACTTCATGCGGATCGATGCCCGTTCCGGCATGGCGCACCGGGCACTGGTGCTCAACCTCGCCGTCATCGTCGTCTTCATGCTGCCCTTCGGCGGCTGGCAGGACATCGTGAGTGTGATGGGCGACATGTATCTGCTGACCTACGCGGCTTCGGCCGTCGCCGTCGCTGTGTTCCGGGCACACGAGCGCGGGAGCGGGGTGCCGCGGAGGGCGGGCGAGGTGCCGGGGGTGCGCTGGATCGCGCCGGTCAGTTTCGTCGTGGCCGCCGAGTTCGTCTTCTGGTCGGGCTGGCACGACCTGCGGCTCGCCCTGCCGCTCGTTCTGCTCGGTGTCCCGCTGTTCCTGTTCCAGCAGCGTCGTGCCGAAGGGCCTTCGGCACGTGCCCAGTTGCGCCACGGTGCCTGGCTGGTCGTCCATCTGGCCGCGCTGACCGTACTGTCCTGGCTCGGTACCTTCGGCGGCTCGGGGCGGCTGCCGGCACCCTACGACTCCGTGGCGGTCGGGGCCGTGTCCCTCGGTGTCTTCGTATGGGCCGTGCGCTCGGGCGCCGACCACCTCGGAACGGCCGAGGCCCCGGCAACCGCGGCCCCCGCGGCCTGAACGGAAATCGCGAGGGGCAGGTCCCGGAAGGTCCCGGTGGCCCTGCCAACGACCGGCCCCCGACGGCACATGAGGGAAATCGAGGGTTCCCGGCACCTCCGGCCGGGTGCCGGTGAGGACCACCGGCCGGCCCCGGCCGGTTCCGCGCCCAGGGTCTTCCGTTCGGATCAGGCCGGCCCCCGCGAGCCCGGCCTGATCCCGAACGAGAGGTCCCAGCGGTTCAACAACGAGAGGTCCTAGCGGTTCAACAAGGCTGTGGCGATGGCGACCTGGGCCGGCTCCAGCGCGGTCCTGCCGTCCTCGATGTCCCACAGCGCGTTCTGGAGGACGCGACCGAGCGTCCAGCCCGTCGCTCGTTGCCGGTCCAGGCCGAGTACCTCGGTCAGCAGGTCGAAGCGGCGGAGCACCGCGCGTGTCACGTCGCCGGTCGCCACGACCTCCTGCCAGCGGTTGTCCATCGCGGGCAGCAGCTCGAACCCGGGGTCGCCGGCCAGGGGTTCGGGGTCGATGGCCAGCCAGGGTTCCCGCTGCCCGGCGAGGATGTTGTCGTAGTGCAGGTCCCAGTGCAGCAAGCGGTCGCCGGGTTCGCCGATCAGTTCGGCGACCGCGGCCGCGCAGGTGCGCACCAGCCGCCGCTCGGCGGGGTCGCGCAGACCCGGCACGGCACGGGGTACTTCGTCGAGCATGGCCGCGGCGATGTCGGCCAGGTGCCGGAAGCCCTGTGGCGCGGGTACCGCGACCAGGCGGGCCATCAGCTCGGCCAGGATCTGCAAGGCGGCGCCGTCGTCGGCCACCGACGACAGCGGCCGGGCCGCGTCCAGCCGTTCCAGCAGCATGGTGCCGGTGTCCGGGTCGTGGTCGAGCAGGTGCACCACTCCGTTGCCGTTCCAGGCCCGCAGGCCCGGTGCGGCGTCGATGTTGTCCTCGGTGACCTGCTGGAGCTTCAGCACCGCGAGTGCACCGTCGGCGCGGGTCACAGGCAGTACGAGTGAGGCCATGCCATGTCCTGGAGGGCCGTCCGGCCGCAGCGTCCAACGGTCCAGGAACTCCGCGGCCAGCCCCGGCAGTGCGGTGATCCAGGCACGGCCGGACGCGCCGCTGTGCCGTTCGTACAACGCGGCGAACGCTTCGGGGACGTCGATGGGGTTCGTCGTGCTCATGTCGGTTCTTCTCCTTCGCCGGAATCGGGTTCGCTCAGGTACGAAGGAGGTCGGGGGTGCCCGGATTCCGGGCAGGCGTCAAAGCATGCCTCCATGCTACCCGGGACGCCGAATTGCCCCGCGCGTCAAGGGCGATGACCGCACGACACGTCGGGGTGCGGCGCGTGTCGATGGCAGGAGACGAGCGGAAGAACGGGGATCGTGAAGGCATGAACAGCGTTGACCTTGTGACGGACGCGTTCAACCGCGTCCAGGAGACGGTGCACTCGGCGGTCGAGGGGCTGTCACCCACCGACCTCCATGCCCGCCTCGACGCCGGAGCGAACACGATCGCCTGGCTCGTGTGGCACCTCACCCGAATTCAGGACGACCACGTCTCCGATGCGGCCGGCATCGAGCAGGTCTGGTTCACCCGGGACTGGGCCTCCCGCTTCGACCTGCCCTTCGAGAAGAATGCCACCGGGTACGGACACAGCGATGCGGACGTCGCGGCCGTGCGGGTGGGCTCGCCCGAACTCCTGCTCGGCTACTACGACGACGTCCATGAACAGACCCTCGATTTCCTCGGCGGACTCGACGGCAGGGCACTGAACCGCGTCGTCGACGAGGCGTGGTCGCCGCCGGTCACTCTCGGGGTCCGCCTGATCAGCGTCATCGCGGACGACCTGCAGCACGCAGGCCAGGCGGCCTTCGTCCGGGGCTCGCTCGAACGCCGGTAGAACTCCCCTCGGGCGCAAGCCCGTTGCCCGCTCGGGGCGTCGGTGTGCTCCGACGCCCGTGCCGGCCCCCCTGGTCCTCCGGGGCCGAGGTCATGGACCACATGGCCTCGGCGTCCGGGGGCCCGGCCTTTCAGACCTTGAGGCCAATGCCGCTCACCGCGTGCCCCTGCTGGGCGTCCGCCGGGCTCTGGGCGGGGTCGGGGCGCCAGGTCGACGTCCTGACGACGCCCGGCTCCACCAACTCCAGGCCGTGGAAGAAGTCGGCGATCCGTTCCGGGCTGCGCAGATGGTACGAGCTGGCCGAATTGGCGTTGTAGGAGGCAACGGCCAGGTTCAGCGCTTCACTCGTGTTCGTGCCGTCGCTGAGGGCCAGGTAACTTCCCGAGGGGAGTGCGTCCAGCAGCCGGTCGACCAGCGACCACGGGTCGTCCTCATCGGGGAGCTGGCCCATGATCCCGAGCATGGTCAGCCCGATCGGCCGGCTGAAGTCCAGTGTCCTGGCCGCTTCGGCAAGGATCGCGTCGACGTCCCTCACATCGGCGTCGATGTACGCGCACGCGCCCTCGGGGGTGCTGGCGAGCAGAGCACGGGCATGGGTCAGGACGAGCGGGTCGTTGTCGACGTACACGATCCTCGACTCCGGGGCCACCCGCTGGGCGACCTCGTGCGTGTTGTCGGCCGTGGGCAGGCCCGTGCCTATGTCGAGGAATTGACGGATGCCCGCCTCCGCGGTCAGGAAGCGCACGGCGCGGGCCAGAAAGGCACGCTGAAGCCGGGCGATGTCGGCGAAGTCCGGAAACGTCTTGAGGATCATGTCGCCCATCTGATGGTCGACGGTGTAGTTGTCCTTGCCGCCCAGCAGGTAGTTCCATACGCGTGCCGAGTGCGGCCGGTCCGTCTGAAGCCTGTCGGCCGGCGACTGCGAAGATGTACTCATGGCCAGATCTTCACATATGCCTCCGGCACATGCCTGAGGTATTGATCGCCACCGAGGACGCGAAGGGGGTTGCGCCTCCGGCCGGACGCACAACCGGGGAGAGGATCCGCGGACAGCCGGTCAACAGCCGCGAGGCGCGGTGGAGGTGATGATTCCGGTGCCGGTCTCCCTTCCAGGCCAAGGGGTTGACTGCCGGGAGCGGCAACATCGCCGTCGTCGCACGTTCCGCATCAACCAGGCGGAGGCCGGCCGGCCGCGGTGATGGGACGGCGCGATGCAACGTGACGCGCCGGAGATCGTGGACCGGGGAACGGCCGGACGAAGGCGGAACTGCGGCGCGCGGTGGGTCTGGCGTGGCGGCTGGGAGCGATCGGCCGGACCGCCTCCTGGGGACGCCTCGAGTGAACGGGCCGAGGCCGGTGCGGGGCCCGGTGCTCATCCGTCGATGAGGAGATTCCTCGCGAAGTCCCTCGGCACCGGGTAGATCCGCTCGGGCGGCAGCAGCCGCCGGGCCTGGGCGGACCGGCCGCCCTGCCTGAGTGCCGCGATCTTGCGGGCCTGCGGGGTGACGTCGGTGAGGTCGACGACCCAGTCCTCCGCGAAGGTGCGGATCAGCCCGCGTCCGATTCCGACCTGGATGCTGTAGTGATTGAGGGCCGCCCCGCGAAGCGAGCGCTCCGGATCCCACTGGACGTGTACGGGGGCCCGGCCGACGGCCGCCGGGTCGGCCGTCGTCAGCACGGCCCGGGAGAGAGCCTCCTCCCATCCGGCACGGGTGATCCGTACCGCCAGGATGCGCTCCTGCCCCGGCTTCTGCGCCCAGTTGCTGCGATGCATGAGCCACAGGAACGACGGTTTGATCCAGGTCATCCGGTTGAAGGAGAACGGCGTCACGAACCGTTTCGCCCGCAGGGACGGATCGGCGACCGCCGGTGAATAGGCCTGGTAGACCACCATCGTCTCGGCATCGAAGTGGGCGCGCACCTGGTACTGGGCAGTCATGCGCCACAGGCTGCCAGGCGCCCGATTCCGTCGCGAACGGGTTTTCGCTCCGCCGACCGGACTGTTCATGCCCTCGCACCCTTGTGTACGTCTTCGTCGCGGCGCACCGTGGGCGAGGCGGTTTTTCGTGCGGCGCCACCATTCGGCCCCGCTGCACGGCTGCCTAAGGTTCCTTCACTCGGCGGCGGCGTGCCGCTCCCTCGGAGGTGACCATGGCCAGCACCGCAGGCTCGGAGACGAGAAGCAGAACGAGGCGAGGGACCCGGTCGGCGGCTGCGACGGCCACGGTCCTGGGCGTGGTCGCCACCGCGGCCGCGTGCGGTGGCGGCTCGGCCGCCAACGGTGCCGGCGGGTCGGCGGTGGTGTTCGCCGTGGCCGCCGATCCGGGCACTCTCAGCCCCACGATGGCGCTGGCCGGCACCGCACTGTCGATGAACTCCTTCTCGTACGACACGCTCGTGCACATCGCGGCCGACGGCAAGGTCGTATCCGGTGTGGCCGAGAAATGGTCCGCCACGGCCGCCTCCGCGCAGTTCACCATCCGATCCGGGGTGACCTGCGAGGACGGATCGCCGCTCACCGCGGACGATGTGGCCGCCGAGTACAACCACATCGCCGATCCGAAGAACCAGTCGCCGTTGCTGGGGCTCTCCGTCCCCGTCACCGCCGTGGCGAAGGCCGACAGGGCGAGCCGGACCGTCACCGTCACCACGACGAAGCCCGCGCCGTTCGTCGTGGAGATGTCCCGGCTGCTGCCGCTGCTCTGCAAGAAGAGCCTCGCATCACCGGCCGCGCTGGCCAAGGCCACTGCCGCGAGCGGACCGTACCGGCTGACCGAAGCGGTTCCGGGCGACCACTACACGTACGTCAAACGGGACAAGTACACCTGGGGGCCCGGGGGATCCCACGCCACGGACCTCCCCGGCAAGCTCGTCTTCAAGGTGGTCGCCAACGAGTCGACCGCGGCCAACCTCCTGATGGCCGGGCAGATCAACGGGGCCGTGATCAACGGCGCCGATCAGGACCGGCTGGACGCGGCCAAGGTGAAGAACGAGAGTTCCGAGGCGCTGTCCGGGCAGTTCCTGTTCAACCAGGCAGCCGGCCGCCCGACCGCCGACCCGGCCGTACGCAGGGCTCTGGTCTCCGTACTGGACCTGGAGCAGCTCGCCAACGTCGCCACCGGCGGGAAGGGCAAGCCCGCCACCGGCATCGGTGAGACCGCCCCCACTCCCTGTTCCGGAGACACGGTGACCGGGAACCTGCCCGCCCATGACACCGGGCAGGCCGCCGCCGCACTCACCGCGGCCGGCTGGGCGAAGAGCGGCGGCACCTGGGCCAAGGACGGCAAACCGCTCGCCGTCGGGCTCAGCTACCCGACCAGTCAGGGCCCGCAGGTCGCCTCGGCGGTCGAACTCGCCGTTCAGCAGTGGACGTCCTTCGGTGTGAAGGCGTCCGCGAAACCCACCGGCTCGTCGAGCATCCTCAGCACCCTCAGCGGCGGCGACTGGGACGTGGCGTGGGCGCCCATCGGAGTCGCGCTCCCGGACCAGCTGACCCAGTTCTACGACGGGCCGCCGCCGCCGAAGGGCAACAACTTCGGCTCCATCGACAACCCCGACTACCGCCGCCTCGCCGCGCAGGCCGCGGCGAAGCCCGGCGCCTCGGGCTGCGCCCTGTGGGAAGCGGCCGACGCCGCCCTGGTCAAGCACGTCGACATCGTGCCGATCGTCAGCAGGCCCGTCCGCTACTACGGAAAGGGCATCACCTTCCAGGTGGACGGCGGCGGCGTCGTCCCCAGCACGCTGCGGCGGAGCGCCGGCTGATGGCGACGATCACCCTGAACTCCGTGGGTGCGACGGTCCGCAGTCCCTGGGTCGGCTTCGCCCTGCGCCGCGCCTGGCGGCTGGTGGTGTCGCTGGCGGCACTGGTCACGGCCGCGTTCGCGATGATCCATCTGATCCCCGGCGACCCGGTGCGCTCGTCGCTCGGCACCGCCGCCGACCCGGCGCTGATCGCCGCCCGCAGGCACTCGCTCGGCCTGGACCAGCCGCTGCTGAAGCAGTACGGCGACTTCGTCGGCCACCTCTTCCAGGGGCGGCTCGGTGACTCCATCGGCGCCCAGATGCCCGTCTCCGAGATCATCTCCAGCCGGCTCCCGGCCACCCTGCAGATCGCCGTTCCCGCCTTCGTGCTGATCCTGCTGCTCGCCATCCCGGTCGGGATGACGGCCGCCGTGCTGACCAAGGACGGACGCAGGCGGCGTGGCGAGCTCGCCTTCACCGGCGTCACCGGGTTTCTGGGCGCGGTGCCCGAGTTCCTGCTGGCGGTCGGCCTGATCGCGGCGTTCGCGGTGGCATGGCCGGTCTTCCCGGTGGCCTCGCAGGGCGGCCCGGACTCCTACGTACTGCCGGTGCTGGCGCTCACCGTCGTCCCGGCGGCGACCCTGTCGCGCATCGTGCGGGTCGAGACCCTGCGGGTGCTGGGCGAGGACTACATGCGGACCGCGCGGGCGAAGCGGCTCCCGGCCCGGCTGCGCTATCTGCGCCATGCGCTGCCCAACCTGCTCACCTCCTCGCTCACCCTGGGCGGCCTGCTGTTCAGTTCGCTGCTCGCCGGCACCGTACTGGTCGAGAACGTCTTCGCCTGGCCAGGCCTCGGCACGTCGATCGTCCAGGCGATCACCGAGAAGGACTATCCGCTGGTCCAGGGCGTCGTACTGGTCTACGGGGCGGCCGCACTGCTGATCACCTTCGCCGTCGACGTGGCCGTGGCCGTCGCCGACCCCCAGTCCACCGTCCGCGGGAGTTGACGATGCCTCATCAGAAGCAGGACACCTCGCTCCGGCACCGTCTCGGGCGCACGCTCAGAACGCCGATCGGCATCACCGCGCTGACCGCATGCCTGCTGGTGGCGCTGGTCGCCGTGTTCGGGCCGGTCCTGCTCGGCGATCAGGCCGCACGGGTCGACACGGACGCGATCAACCGGGGCAGCAGCGCCGCCCACCTGCTGGGCACCGACCAGCTCGGCCGCGACATCGCCGCGCGAGTGGTGGTCGCGACCCGGCTGACCCTGCGGCTGACCCTGCTGGCCGCCCTGATCGGGGTCGGCGGCGGGCTGCTGCTCGGTGTGGCACCGGCGGTGGTGGGCCGACGCCTCGGCCGGCTCATCACCGCGACCGTCGGCGTACTCGTCGCCTTCCCCGGGCTGCTGTTCCTGCTCTTCCTCGCCACGATCTTCGGCGTGGGAAGCACCGGGGCGGTGTTCGCCGTGGGGCTGGCCATGGTCCCGCCCATGGCACGGCTGGTGCAGAACCTGACGGCGTCGATCGCCGGATCCGACTACGTCGCTGCGGCCCGCATCCTCGGCGTGGGCCGGTTCAAGCTGGTGGTACGCCACCTGCTCCCCAACATCGCCGAGCCGTCGGTGCTGTTCGCCACCCAGGCCGCGGGCAGCATCCTCGTCGCCTTCTCCGGCCTCTCGTTCCTCGGACTGGGCGTACAGCCGCCCGAATACGACTGGGGGCGGCTGCTCAACGAGCAGTTGAACCGGATCTATGTGAATCCGACGGCGGCACTGGCGCCCGGCGCGGCCGTGGTCCTGACGGGGCTGATGTTCGGTCTGGTCGGTGAGGTGCTCGCGCAGGCCGGTGGCCGACGGGCGCCACAGGCACCGGAGCCGACGCCGCCGGAGCGGACGGGGGTGCAGGACGAAGCGGCCGCCGACGGCGCCGACGGGGCCCTGGTCCGGGCACGCGACCTGCGGGTGACGTTCCCCGGCGGGCGGCAGGCCGTACGCGGGATCGACGTGGACATCGCCGTGGGCGAGGCCGTCGGCCTGGTCGGCGAATCGGGCTCCGGCAAGAGCCTGAGCGCGCTGGCCCTGGCGGATCTGGTCCCGCCCCTGGGACAGGTCTCCGCGGCGACGCTCCGCTTCGACGGCCACGACCTGCGGGCGGAACCGCCCCGGGGCACCGAACTGGCCATGGTCTTCCAGGACCCGATGGCCTCGCTCAACCCGGCCCTGCGGGTGGGCCGCCAGCTCGCCGAGGTGGCCGAGGTGCACCTCGGTGCGAGACGCGCACAGGCCACCGATCGCGCCGTCGACCGGCTCCGCGCCGTCCGCATCCCCACGCCGGAACGGCGCGCCCGGCAGCGGCCGCACGAATACTCCGGAGGGATGCGGCAGCGGGCCGTCATCGCGATGGGCCTGATGGGGGAGCCGAAGCTGATCATCGCCGACGAGCCGACCACGGCGCTCGACGTGGCCGTCCAGCAACAGGTCCTCGACCTGCTCGCCGAGGTGCGCGAGGAATCCGGCGCCGCACTGCTGCTGATCTCCCACGACCTCGCCGTCGTCGCCCAGGTCTGCGAACGGGTCCTCGTGATGTACGGCGGCCTGATTGTCGAGGACCTCCCGGTCGCCCAACTGGCCGGCGGCGCGGCCCACCCGTACACCCGCGCGCTGGTGGGGGCCGTCCCGACCATGGCCACGGATCCCGGCACGGAACTGGCGACCATCCCCGGCCGGCCCCCGGAACCGGGGGAGACCGGCCCGGGATGCCCCTTCGCGCCGCGCTGCGAACGCGCCCGGGAACGCTGCCGCGGCGAGGCTCCCGCGCTGGCGGACCTCGGACCGGGCCGCAAGGTCGCCTGCTGGTACCCGGTGGACGCGGTGACGGTCGGCGCCCCCGCCGAAGCCACCTCGCACGGAGCGGGGGCAACGTCATGAGTTCACTGGAGCTGCGGGGGATCACCGTGCGCTACGGCCGCTTCACCGCGGTGGAGAACGTCGACCTGCTGGTGCCCGAGGGAACGGTCACCGGACTGGTGGGCGGGTCCGGGTCGGGCAAATCGACCCTCGGCAAAGCCGTCGTCGGCCTGGCACCGGTGCACTCCGGGCGCGTACTGGTCGCCGGCGGCGAGGCCGCCCGACGGCGCGGACGCAGCCGGGTGCAGCTGGTGTTCCAGAACCCGTACGCCTCGCTCGACCCGCGCATGGCCATCGGCGCGTCGGTCGCCGAAGCGCTGCCCCGCGAAACCGGCTCGCGCGAGGCATCCGCCCGCAGGGCACCGGCCCGCGAACGCCGCGCCGCACGTGACGCGGAGGTGGCCCGCTGCCTGGAGCTCGTCGGCATCGACCCCGCGCGGGCCGCACTCACCCCGGACGCGCTCTCGGGCGGCCAGCGCCAACGGGTGGCCCTGGCAAGGGCCCTGGCCGCCCGGCCGGCCGTGCTGATCGCGGACGAGATCACCTCGGCCCTGGACGTCTCCGTCCAGGGCGCGGTGCTCAACCTGCTGCGCGGGCTCCAGCGCGAGCTGGGCTTCGCGATGCTCTTCATCTCCCACAACCTCGCGGTCGTCCGGTACCTGTCCGACCAGGTCGCCGTGATGGACGGCGGACATCTCGTCGAATGCGGACCCACCGAACGGGTGCTGGGGCGCCCCGAGCACCCGACGACCCGGAACCTGATCTCCTGCGTACCCACCCTTGCCCTCGCCGAGGAGGCATCATGACCCGACCGCTGGCGATCGACGACCTGTACCGGTTCGAGATCCCCGGGGATCCCGCGCTCTCCCCCGACGGCGAACGTGTCGCCTACACACTGTCCACCCAGGACGCCGAGAACGACCGTGTCGTGCGGTCCATCTGGGAGGTGCGTGACGGGGGCGGTCCGGCCCGGCGGCTCACCCACGGTCCCGCGGACACCGCGCCTCGCTGGTCCCCGGACGGCACGCGACTGGCGTTCCTGCGCGCGGGGCAGCTGCATCTGCTGTCCGTCGACGGGGGAGAGGCCACGCCGCTCACCACGCCCGCCCGGTGCCCGGCGGGGGCCGGGGCACCGGTGTGGAGTCCGGACGGAACGCGGATCGCGTACTCGGCCCCCGGGACCCGGCGCGACGACGCCGCCCCCGTCGTCATCGACGCCCTCGGCTGGAAGGCGGACGGGGCGGGCCTGATCGGATCCGTCCGGACCCAGCTGTTCGTGGTGGACGTGGAGTCCGGCGAGGTCCGCCAACTCACCGACGGCGACCGGCAAGCCGGCTCGCCCACCTGGTCGCCCGACGGCACACAGCTCGCCTACCCGGCGCAGAGCGGCCCGGACGCGGCGGTGCTCGGGACCTCGGCCGCCCATGTCGTCGGGGTCGGGGACGACGCGCCCGAGCCCCGCCGGATCGGCCCCGCCGACGGTCTCGCCGGTCCGGTGGGCTGGTTCCCCGACGGGTCCGCGCTCCTCGTCGTCGGCCGGCCCGCATTCGGCGTCGGCCACCTGGAGCTGCTGCGCCAGCCCCTGGACGGATCGGCGCCGGTGTCGCTCAGCGCCGCTCTGGACCGCAACGTCCTGCCGGGCGGCCCGGGTTACCCGGGCGCCCTGCCGCAGTTCCACGGCGACGCCATCGTGTTCTGCGCCCGCGACCGGGGTGCCACCCGCCTGTTCCGGGTGGACGCGGCCGGGATCAGTGCCTCCCCGCTGCCCGCGGGCACCGGGGTCAGCGGCTGCTCCGTCGCCACGAAGGCCGGGCGAGCGGCGGTGGTGGTCTCCGACGCGTCGAACTTCGCCGAGATCGCCCTGCTCGATCTGGACGCCTGGACGTCCGCGGGACCGCGCGAGCCGTCGGCCGGGCGACAGCCCGTGCGACTCACCGGCCACATGGCCCGGTCGCTGCCCGAGATCGCCCTCCACCCGGTCACCGAACGCGAGTTCACCATCTCGGACGGGACGGTGGTCCACGGCATGATCACCCGTGCCGCCCGGACGCCCGAGGGCGGGCCGCTGCTGGTGGACGTGCACGGCGGACCGCACAACGCCTGGGCCCCGCACTCCGATCCGGTCCACCTCTACCACCAGGAGCTGGCCTCGCGGGGCTGGACGATCCTGACGCTCAACATCCGCGCCAGCGACGGCTACGGCGAGGCGTTCTACACGGCCGCCGTGGGCACCTGGGGCGAGACGGACGAACAGGACATCCTGCAACCGGTCGCCACCCTCGTCGCCGAGGGGCTCGTCGACCCGGAGCGGATCGCCCTCACCGGCTACAGCTACGGCGGCTATCTGACCTGCTGGCTCTCCGCCCGCAGCGACCTCTTCGCCGCCGTCGTACCGGGCGGCGTCCTGGTCGATCTGAAGAGCATGGCCGGCACCTCCGAGGAAGGACACCTGATCGCCGGCTACGAGATCGGCGACCCGGAGCGGCTGGCGGAACTCTCACCGATCAGCCATGCCGGCGCGGTGCGCGCGCCCACCCTGATCCTGCACGGCGGCGCCGACGACACCTGCCCGGTCGGCCAGGCCGAACAGTGGTTCCACGCGCTGCGCACCCGGGACGTGCCGGCCCGGCTGGTCGTGTACCCCGGCAGCTCGCACCTGTTCCTCCTGGACGGCCGGCCCTCGCACCGGGAGGACTACTCCCGCCGGCTGATCGAATGGGTCACCACGCACACCGACCGCTGAAACCGCCGCATCCGCCGAACCAGTTGAACGAAAACGGAATGGGAGCCCAACATGACCGACACCACCGCCCTGTCCGCCCGCTGGACCGCCCGGCTCGCCGAGCTGGCCGACCGGCACTCCGTCCCCGGCGCCAACCTCGGTATCCTGCACCGCGGTGAACTGATCGCCGAGGCCGCCGTCGGCCTGGCCAACACCGAGGCCGGGATCGAGGCCACCACCGACACCCTCTTCCAGATCGGCTCGATCTCCAAGGTGTGGACCACGACGGTCGCCATGGCCCTGGTCGACGAGGGCCTGCTCGAACTGGACGCACCCCTCGCCTCCGTACTCCCCGAACTGCGGCTCGCCGACGAGGAGCTGACGCAGGGCGTGACGCTCCGCCACCTCCTGGACCACACCAGCGGGATCGACGGCGACCTCTTCACCGACACCGGCCGGGGCGACGACTGCCTGGAGAAGTTCGTCGCGCTCCTCGGCGACTCCAGCCCCAACCACCCGCTCGGCGCCACCATGTCGTACTGCAACGCGGGCTTCACCCTGCTCGGCCGGGTACTGGAAGTCGTCACCGGCGTCCAGTGGGACGAGCTGATGCGCGAGCGCCTGTTCCGCCCGCTCGGCCTGACGCACACCGTGACCCTGCCGGAGGAGGCACTGCGCTTCCGCGCCGCCATCGGGCACCTGGGGGACCCGCCGGCGCAGGCCCCGCAGTGGGGGCTGATGCGTTCGGCCGGACCGGCCGGACTGATCTGCTCGACGCCGCGCGAGGTGCTGAAGTTCGCCCGGCTGCACCTCGACAACGGCGTCACCGAGGACGGCACCAAGATTCTCTCGGCCGAGAGCGTCACAGCCATGCAGACCCCGCAGGTCGAACTCCCCGACCCGTACCTCCTGGCCCAGGCCTGGGGGCTGGGCTGGTTCCTCGACACCTGGGACGGGCAGCGGGTGTACGGACACGACGGCGGCACGATCGGGCAGAGCGCGTTCCTGCGAGTGCTGCCCGAAGCCGATCTGGCGGTCTGCCTGCTCACCAACGGCGGCGACACCGCGAGCTTCTACCGGGACGTGTTCGCGGAGATTCTCCAGGAGCTGGCCGGCGTGACGATGCGCACCACGATCCAGCCGGCGACGGAGCCGGTGGCGGTGGACCCCGCCGACTGTGTCGGCGTCTATCAGCGGCTCTCCAGCAGGGTGGAGATCGTGGAGCGGGACGGCGGCCTGGTGATGCTCGACCGGATCACCGGACCGCTCGCCGAACTGATCTCCGACACGGAGCAGGAGTACGAGCTGCACCCGGTCGAGCCGGGGCTGTTCGTGGTGCAGCGGCCGGGCACAAAGCTCTGGATCCCCGTCGTGTTCTACACCCTCGCCGACGGCACGCCCTACATCCACCACGGTGGCCGCGCCACCCCCAAGGTGGGCTGACGTGACCGCGATCGCCGCCGCGCTGGAGGCCGGGCTGCCGGTACTGCTGGCCGACATCGAGGCGCTGGTCCGCGTGGAGTCGCCCAGCGAGGACCTGGCCGCCGTCGCCGACTGCGCCCGGATCGTCGCCGGGCTCGGCACCCGGCTGACCGGCGCGGCACCCGAGTGGCTCGACGGCTCGGGACGGCCCGCTCTGCGCTGGCGCTTCGGCTCCGGCGACCGAGTGCTGCTGCTCGGCCACTTCGACACGGTGTGGCCGGTGGGCTCCTTGGCCGGCCACCCCTTCGAGGTGGCCGGGGGGCGGCTGACCGGACCCGGCTGCTTCGACATGAAGGCGGGCGTGGCGCAGCTGTTCCACGCGCTGTCGGTCCTCGACGACCTGGACGGGGTGTCGGTCCTGCTCACCGGCGACGAGGAGATCGGCTCCCCGACGTCACGCACCCTGATCGAGGAAGAGGCCCGCCGCACCCGGGCCGTACTCGTCCTGGAGGCGAGCGAGGGCGGCGCGCTGAAGACCGCGCGCAAGGGCGTGTCCGGCTACGAGCTGAACATCGGCGGACGCGCGGCGCACGCCGGACTCGAACCGCACCGCGGCGTCAACACGACCACCGAACTGGCCCACCAGGTACTCGCGTTGTCCACCCTCGCCGATCCGGCGACCGGCACCACGGTGACACCGACCGTGGCCTCCTCCGGCACCACGCGCAACACGGTGCCCGACGCGGCCCGGCTGCTGGTCGACGTGCGGGTGGAGACAGCCGCCGAGCAGGACCGGGTGGACCGCGCCGTGCGGGGTCTGGCACCGGTCCTCGCGGGCGCCACGGTCAAGCTCTCCGGCGGCCCCGACCGGCCGCCGCTCCAGACGAGCGCGTCGGCACAGCTGTTCGAACTCGCCCGGAAACACTACGCGGAACTGGGCTTCGGCGCCCTGCGCGGCGTGGCGGTCGGCGGCGGATCCGACGGCAACCTCACCGCCGGAGCGGGCACGCCCACACTGGACGGCCTCGGGGCCGTCGGCGGCGGGGCGCACGCGGACGACGAGCACGTGCTCGTCGCCGAACTGCCCCGCCGCGCGGCGCTGGTGGCCGCCCTGGCGGCCTCCCTCGTGCGCGAGCCGCCGGCCGCCCCCGGCGGGGTGAGATCGTGACCGGCACCGAGGCGGCCCGAGCGGCCGCCGCCGCGGACCTGGCCGCGCACCGCGCGGGCGTGACCGTCTCGGAGCTGCACGGGCTGGACGAGATGCAGGAGGCCTGCCGGGTGCTGGACCGGGTCTGGCGGCCCGACCCCGGCAACCCGCTGATCACCCCCGAACTGCTACGGGTCTTCGCCCACTCCGGCAGCTACGTCGTCGGGGTCCACCAGGACGGCCGGATGGTCGGATTCTGCCTGGGCTTCCTGGCCACCGCCGGACTGCACTCGCACATCGCGGGGGTGGACGGCACCGTCCGGGGCCGCAATGTCGGCTACGCCGTCAAACTCCATCAGCGGGCCTGGGCCCTGGCCCGTGGCATCACCGCGGTCACCTGGACCTTCGACCCGCTGATCAGCCGCAACGCCTATTTCAACCTGGCCAAGCTGGGCGCGGTGCCGAGCGAGTACCTGGCCGACTTCTACGGGGCGATGCAGGACGAGGTCAATGCCGGGACCGAGACGGACCGGTTGCTGGTCCACTGGGAACTGGTCGGCGAACACGCCGTCGGAGCCGCCGCGGGCGTGCCCCGTATCGTCACGGTCGACAGCGCGGGCGCACACGCCGTGGTCGGTCTGGACGCCAAGCCCGACGGCTGCCCCGCCGTCGGGCGCCGGGACGGCGACACCGTCCTGGTCCGGATCCCCGCGGAGATCGAGGCACTGCGCCGCGCCGACCCGCCCCTGGCCCGCGCGTGGCGGTACCAACTGCGCGAGGTACTCGGCGGCCTGATGGCCGAGGGGCACACCGTCACCGGATTCACCCGGGACGGCTGGTACGTGATCGACAAACGTCAGGAGAGGCAGGCATGAAGCTCGTCGGTGTGGAACTGCGCCGGATCGCGATGCCACTGGTCGCACCCTTCCGAACCTCCTTCGCCACCATGACCAAACGGGAGATCCTGCTGGTCAGGGTCGAGACCGAGCACTACGAGGGCTACGGCGAATGCGTCACCATGGCCGATCCGCTGTACTCCTCGGAGTACACCGAGAGCGCGGCGGACGTCCTGCGGAGCTACCTCGTGCCCGCGCTCACCGCCCTGCCGGCGCTCGACCCCTGGGCGGTCGCCCCGGCACTTGCGGCGTTCAAGGGCCACCGGATGGCCAAGGCCGCACTGGAGACGGCGGTGCTGGACGCCTGGCTGCGCGCCCACGACCTGTCGATGGGCCAGTGGCTGGGAGCGACGGCCGAGCGGGTGCCGGCCGGGGTGTCGGTCGGCATCATGGACTCGGTCCCCGAGCTCCTCGACGCCGTCGAGGGCTATCTGTCCGAGGGCTATCTGCGGATCAAGCTGAAGATCGAGCCCGGCTGGGACGTGGAACCCGTGCGCGCGGTCCGGGAACGCTTCGGCGACGGCGTGCTGCTCCAGGTGGACGCCAACACCGCGTACACCCTCGCCGACGCCGCACAGCTGGCCCGGCTCGACCCGTACGGGCTGCTGCTGATCGAACAGCCCCTGGACGAGGAGGACGTCCGGGGCCACGCGGCCCTGGCCGAGCGGGTGCGCACCCCCATCTGCCTGGACGAATCCATCGTCTCCGCCCGTTCGGCGGCCGACGCCATCGCGATGGGCGCCTGTTCGGTCGTCAACATCAAGCCGGGGCGGGTCGGCGGCTATCTGGAAGCCCGGCGGATCCACGACGTGTGCGCCGCGCACGGCGTGCCGGTCTGGTGCGGCGGGATGCTGGAGACCGGCCTCGGCCGGGCCGCCAACGTCGCTCTTGCCGCGCTGCCCGGCTTCACGCTGCCCGGCGACACCTCGGCCTCCGACCGGTACTACCGGACCGACATCACCGAACCGTTCGTGCTGAAGGACGGCCATCTCGACGTTCCCCACGCCCCGGGTATCGGACTCTCGCCGGTTCCCGGGCAACTGGCCGAAGTGACCGAATCGACGGAATGGATCAGCCGATGACGACCCTCCGGTCAGGCACCGCAGAGACGCGGATCCGGGCAGCGTTCGACGAGGCCGGGGTCCAGGGGTTCTTCTTCGCCCGCGAGATCGACGGCGACCGCACGATCGGCGTCGCGGCGGACGAACCGGTCTGCCTCGCCTCCGTCTTCAAGATCCCGATCGCGCTGGCCTACGCCCGAGAGGCCGCGGCCGGACGGCTGGAAAGGACCGAACGCCACGCGGTGGACCCGCACTACCGCGACGGCGGCATCGGCACCTCCGGCTGCGCCGACCCGATCGAGATGAGCCTGCGCGACCTGGTCCACATGATGATGACGATGAGCGACAACGCCGCCACCGATGTCGTGCTGGACCGGGTCGGACTCGACACGGTCAACGGGATGCTCGCCGAACTGGGCCGGGAGCGGACCCACTTGATCGGCGGCTGCCTGGCCCTGACCGGGTCGCTCTTCGCCGATCTCGGTGTGACCACCGAGGTCGAGGCGCACAAGAGGATGGCGGAACTGGCCGCGCAGGGGCCGGAGAAGATCCTGGAACTGTCGGTGTGCGCCCCCGAACGCACCACCCGGGGAACGGCCCGCGACATCGCCGAACTGCTGGCCGGGATCTGGCGCGACGAGGCGGGTCCCGCCGAAGCCTGCGCCGAGGTACGGGCCGTGATGTCTCAGCAGATCTGGCCGCACCGGCTGACGTCGGGCTTCGACGACAGCTACCGCGTCGCCGGCAAGACCGGGACGCTGCCGGGCTGGCGCAACGAGGCCGGGGTCGTCGAGGACCCCGGCGCCGGACGCTGGGCGGTGGCCGTCTTCACCCGGTCCGACCGGCCCGGCCTGCGCGATCCCCGCGCGGACCGGGTGATCGGGCAGGTGGCGGCGGTGGCCGTGGAAGAACTCCGATCAATTACCTTGTGAGGATGACGGAGCAGCCGCGAGCCGTGCTCGGCCGGATCCTCAACGATCTGGGATCGACGCTGATCGAAGTGGTGGCCGGGGAGGCCGACCCGGCCCGCACCGTCACCGGAGTGCTCATCCAGGACCCCCTGGACGAACCGGCCAGGCTGCCCGGAGCGGTCGTGCTCGGCGTCGGTGTGTACGGCGCCGAGCCGGTCGCCGCCCTGGTCGACCGGGCCGCCGGGCTCGGTGCGGCGGCCGTGATAGTCCGGTCGCCGGTGCCGGTGGACGGAGCCGTGTCCGAGGCGGCCGCGCGCACCGGCGTGACGGTACTGGGCCTGACCCCGGGCGCGTCCTGGGCCCAGGTGGCCGCGCTGCTGCGGTCGCTGCTCGCGGCCGGCGAACTGGGCACGGTGGGCGGCCCCGACGAGGCCGACGGCGCCGAGCCGCTCGCCGGCGACCTGTTCGCACTGGCCAACGCGACCGCCGGGCTGCTCGACGGGCCGGTCACCGTGGAGGACCGCGGCGGGCGGGTGCTGGCCTTCTCCAGCCGTCAGGACGAGGGCGACGACGCCAGGATCGCCACCGTTCTCGACCGGCAGGTGCCCGCGGAGAAGCTGCGCGCCCTGGAGCAGCACGGCGCCTTCCAGGCCCTCTACCGCAAGGAGGAACCCGTCTACGTGGCGGGTATCTCCGACAAGCCCCGGGTCGCGATCGCCGTCCGCGCGGGCGGCGAGATCCTCGGCTCGATCTGGGTCGTGGTCGACGGACCGCTGAGCGAGGACCGTACGCAGGCCCTGCACGAGGCGGCGAAGGTGGCCGCCCTGCACCTCCTGCGCCACCGCACGGGCGAGGACATCGAACGCCGGTTGCGGGCGGATCTGCTCGCCACGGTCCTGGAGGGCGGCACGCACGCCCCGCAGGCCGCGGTACGGCTGGGCCTGTCCGCGCAGCCCGCCTGCGTCCTGGCACTCGCCGTGACCGGTGAGCAGTCGGCACCCGACCGAGTGGCCGCGGGCCACCGCATCGCCGAGGCACTCGCCCTCCACCTGGCCGCCATCCATCCCCGTACCGCCACGGCCTCGCTCGGGGGTGTCACCTACGCCGTGCTGCCCACGAGTTCGGACGAGCACGCGTTACGGGTGGCCGAGGCGTTCCTCGGGCGCATAGGCAACCGGGTGCCCGCCGTCATCGGCATCGGCCGGCTCGCCGCCCGCCCGGCCGAGCTGCGTCGCTCCCGCGCCGACGCGGACCGGGCGTTGCGGGTGCTCGGCTCCGGCCGCTCGCAGCGGCGGTCCGCACGGCTGTCGGACGTCTACGCGGCCTCGCTGCTGGAGGAGCTGACGGACCGGATCGCCGCCGAGGAGGATCTCCCCGACGGCCCGGTCGTCCGGCTGCGCGCCTACGACGCCCAGCACCACACCGCCCTCACGGACACACTGGAGGCATGGCTGAGCACCTTCGGCGATGTGGCCGCCGCCGCTGCCGCCGTGCACATCCACCCCAACACCTTCCGCTACCGGCTCAAGCGGCTGGCCTTGGTGGCAGGCATCGATCTCGACGACCCGGAGGCACGGTTCGAGGCGATGCTGCAACTGCGGCTGGGCCCGCCGCACCCCTGACCCGGTCCCGTGGTCGCCATGACACACGGATCCATCCGGGCCCAGGGCGGGCGCGAGGATGAAAGAGTTCTCGCAGCCGGACGCACGGACGCCCGCAGGCCCGCGTGTCCGGCCACCGAGTATCCGCATGTCGACGATGGGAGAGATGCCATGCCTCTCAAGGGCGAGTACGAGCCGAGCCCCGCGCAGTGGGTTCGCGATCAGGTCGAGCTGTTCGAGGGCTCCGGCGGTATGGAGGGGACCACGATGCGGGACCTGCCGGTCATCATCCTGACCACCCGCGGTGCCAGGAGCGGCAAGATCCGCAAGACCCCGCTCATGAGGGTCGAGCACAACGGCACGTACGCCGTGGTCGCCTCGCAGGGCGGCGCCCCCAAGCACCCCGTGTGGTACCACAACCTCGTGGCCGACCCCCGTGCGGAACTGCAGGACGGCCCCGTCCGCCAGGACATGAACGCCCGTGAGATCACCGGCGAGGAGAAGGCCCTGTGGTGGCAGCGCGCGGTCGAGGCGTTCCCCGACTACGCCGATTACCAGCTCAAGACCGATCGGCAGATTCCGGTCTTCGTCCTGGAACCGGCGCCCGAGCCGCACTGACGACCGCCCGGGGGAGGCGCGGACCGGACGCGCGCCGCGCCTTTCCCGGGCCGCGGCCGTGCGAGTCCGGGGACAACCGTCAGCGGTGCTCCGGGCCGGGATGCCGTTCGCGCCCTTCGGCATCCCGGCGAGCCGTGTCGGGTTCCGGGCCGTGAACGGCGCTTGCGGATGGTGAAGTTGTCCTCGGGACCGCCCGCCCCCGGGACCAGGTACGACGGTCCGGGCTCCGCCTCCCGGTCCAGCCCGCGTCGGTGAGGCCCGTCGGTCCCCCGGGTGTGCCGCGCAGGCGCGGTCGGCGCCCGTCATCCACCGGAAGCTGCGGACGCTCCGGCCGTGCCCTCGCGGGTCACCGCCCACACGAGGAGCGCGAGTGCGCTGATCGCGGCGCCGAGGACGCACACCGCACCCCAGCCGGCCATCGCGTAGACGGTCGTCGAAGCGAGGGCGCCCGTGGCGCTGCCGACCGAGTAGAAGACCATGTAGCCGCCGATCAGACGGCTTCCTGCGTCGGGACGCACCGCGTAGATCAGGCTCTGGTTGGTCACGTGGACGGCCTGGACGGCGAGGTCGAGGACGACCGCACCGATCGCCAGCGCCCAGAGCGACTGCCGGGTGAGGGCGAGCGGGAGCCACGACACGGTGAGCAGGGCCAGTGCGGTGCCGGTCGTCCACCCGGCGAGACCGCGGTCGTGCAGGCGCCCCGCCGGAGCCGCCGCGAGCGCGCCCGCGGCCCCCGCGAGGCCGAACGCTCCGATCGCGGTGTGCGACAGCGACAGCGGGGGATTGCTCAGCGGGAGCGCGACGCAGCTCCACAGGGTACTGAAGGCGGCGAAGATCAGCAGGGCGAGCAGGGCGCGGACACGCAGTACGCGTTCCTCGGCGAACAGCGTGAGCGTCGAACGCAGGAGCTGCACGTACCGCATGGAGGCGGGCGGTGTCGACCGCCGGGGCAGCACCCGGTACAGGGCCACGGTGAGCGCGAGGGTCAGGGCCGCCGAGGCGAGGTAGACCGACCGCCAGCCCGCGAGGTCGGCCAGCGCACCGGAGACCGTGCGGGCGAGCAGGATTCCGATGACGATTCCGCTGGTGACCAGGCCGACTGCGCGGCCGCGCCGGTCCGGGGCGGACAGTGATGCCGCGAAGGCCACGAGCGTCTGGGTCACCACGGCGAGAAAGCCCACCGCGGCCAGGGCGGTCAGCAGGACCGGCGCGGTGGCCGCCGTACCGGTGGCGACGAGTGCGGCCGCGAGAAGCGCCAGTTGAGTCACGACGAGGCTCCGCCGGTCGACCAGATCGCCCAGGGGTACGAGCAGGAACAGCCCGAGACCGTAGCCGATCTGGGTGAGGGTGACGACGATGCCGACGGTCGCCGCACTGATCCGGAAGTCCTGGCCCAGGGTGACCAGAAGGGGTTGCGCGAAGTAGACATTGGCCACCGCCACTCCGGACGCGACCGCGAAGAGCAGCGTGGTGCGTCCGGACAGGGTGCGCGCGGGCGTTTCCCCGCTCGTGTCGTCGGTCCTGATCGTTCTCTCGCTGCCGGTCACGGGTGCCCCTCGATCGATATGGTTGCAAGTTGCTACCGAGCAGACCGTAATGCCGTCTGGTAGCATGTTGCAACCAAAGGTGCGAAGGGGAACGGCATGGTCAAGCGGACACGCCTCAACGACAGCGACTGCCCCGTGGCTCGCTCGGTCGACGCGATCGGCGACTGGTGGTCGCTCCTGATCGTCCGTGACGCGTTCGACGGCAGCCGCCGTTTCGGGGAGTTCCAGCGCAGCCTGGGCGTGGCGAAGAACATCCTCGCGGCGCGGCTGCGCGAGCTGGTCGCGGGCGGGATCCTCGACATGGTTCCGGCGGCCGACGGCGGTGCCCACCAGGAGTACGTGCTGACGGCCAAGGGCAGGGACCTCTTCCCGGTCATCGTGGCACTGCGGCAGTGGGGCGAGGGCCACTTCTTCGATCCCGGCGAACCGCACTCGGAGATGATCGACCTGCGCCACGGCCGTACGCCCCGGGCACTGGAGGTCTACGCGGCCGACGGACGCCGGCTCGGGCCCGACGACATCACGGTGAGGAAGGTCGAACGCCCCGACACCTCGGCGGCGCTCGCATAGCACGGCGGACCGCTCGTGCCGGAGCCCTGCCGCCCCGGTCGCGCCACACGCATACGAACCCCTGCCGCCCCCGGACGGCCGATCAGGACGCGCGTCCGCCCGGCCCCCGCGCTCCAATGGACGGGTGACCGCGCCTCCCGACGACTGCCTCGCGCGCAACGAGTGGCTCTGCGGCGCCTATCTGACCAGCCGGCGCGGGATTCTCTGGGACGCCGTGGTCCAGCACCTTCAGCTCACCGCCGTCTCCGTACTCATCGGGCTGGTCCTCGCCGTTCCGCTCGCCCTCGCGGCGCGCCACCGCCGCTGGGCGGCGGGCCCCGTCCTCGGTGTCACGACGATCCTCTACACCGTGCCGTCGCTCGCCATGTTCTCGCTGCTGCTGCCGGTGTACGGCCTCTCCGCCTCGCTCGTCGTCGCCGGCCTCGTCCTGTACTCGCTCACCCTCCTCGTACGGAACATCCTCGCCGGACTGCGCGCCGTGCCCGAGGAGACCAGGCAGGCCGCACGCGGTATGGGGTACGGCCCCGTACGGCTGCTCCTGGCCGTGGAGCTTCCCCTCGCCCTGCCCGCGGCCATGGCCGGACTGCGCATCGCGACCGTCTCCGCGGTCTCCCTGGTCACGGTCGGCGCGATCGTCGGCCACGGCGGGCTCGGCAATCTCATCTACTCCGGGATGAACACGTACTTCAAGGCCCAGGTGCTCACCGCATCCGTCCTGTGCGTCGTCATCGCCGTCGCCGCCGACCTGCTGCTCCTTCTCGTGCAACGCGTCCTGACCCCCTGGACCCGGAGGCAGTCGTGAACACCCTCGCCGACGCCTGGTCCTGGCTCACGACCGCGGCGCACTGGTCCGGCGACGACGGCATCTGGAACCGCCTCGGCCAGCATCTGTTCCTCACCGCGGTCTGCCTGCTGATCAGCTGCCTGATCGCGCTGCCCGTCGCCCTGGTCCTCGGCCACCTCGGCAGGGGCGGCGCGCTGGCCGTCAACATCTCCAACATCGGCCGGGCCGTCCCCACCTTCGCCGTGCTGGTGCTGCTGCTCCTCACCCCGCTCGGCGGGCACGGCGAGTGGCCGACCGTCGTCGCGCTCGTGCTCTTCGCCGTCCCGCCGCTGCTCACCAACGCCTACGTCGGCATGCGCGATGTCGACCGCGATGTCGTTCGGGCGGCCAGGGGGATGGGCATGACGGGCCGGCAGCTGATGCTGGGCGTCGAGGTGCCGCTCGCCCTGCCGCTGATCCTCACCGGCGTACGGATCGCCGCCGTCCAGCTCGTCGCGACCGCCACCCTCGCGGCGCTGGCGGGCGGTGGGGGACTGGGCCGCATCATCACCGCGGGCTTCAACCTCGCCTCCACGGCGCAGGTGGTCGCCGGGGCGGTCCTCGTCGCCGCCTTCGCCCTGATCGTCGAAGGGCTCTTCGAAGCGGGGCGACGGCTCGCCCCCGAACGGTTCCGCGGCGAGGAACCCGGATGACGAGTCCGCGCAGAGCACTCCCCGTGCTGGCGGTGCTCCTGCTGGCGGCCGCCTGCTTCACCGGGCCCTCCCTGGAGGGCCGGGGCGAGGTCACCGCGCCGCCGGGCGACAGCAAGCACCTCACCATCGGCTCCGCGGGTTTCACCGAGAGCGATCTGCTCGCCCGGATGTACGCGGCTCTGCTGGGCCGGGCCGGCTACTCCACGGAGATCATCTCCGTGGGCAACCGCGAGATCTACGAACCGGCGCTGGAGAGCGGCCAGATCGACGTCGTGCCGGAGTACGCCGCCACCTTCGCCGACTGGCTGAACGCCAAGAAGAACGGTGGCGACGCGGCCCCCGTCGGCTCGCCCGACCTCGCCACCACCATGAAGGCGCTGCGCTCCCTCGCCGCACCCCGCGGCCTCACCGTCCTCGACCCCGGGCGCGCCGTCGACCAGAACGCCTTCGCGGTCGCCGCCCGGTACGCGGCGGAGCACCACCTGCGGACGCTCGGCGACCTGGGCCGGTCGAAGCTGCCCGTACGCCTGGCCGCCGGCGACGAGTGCGTACAGCGTCCCTACTGCGCGCCCGGACTGAAGAAGACGTACGGCATCCGCATCACGGCCGTGGACCCCAAGGGGGTCGGCACCACCCAGGCCAAGAAGGCCGTGCAGAGCGGTCAGGACCAGATGGTCCTGACCACCACCACCGACGCCACCCTCGACTCCTTCGGTCTCGTCCTGCTCGCCGACGACAAGCACCTGCAGAACGCCGACTACCTCGTCCCCGTCGTCAACCGGTCCCGGGCGGGCGGCGAGGGCGTGCGCAGAGCGCTGGGCAGGCTCAACACCGTGCTCACCACCGCCGACCTGGCCCGGCTCGACAAGCAGGTCGACAGCCGGCGACGGCTGCCTGAGGACGTGGCACGCACCTATCTGGAGTCCAAAGGCCTCGTCCCGCGCCGCTGAGGGCTGCCCCGCGGATCAGCCCCGCAGCTTTCCGGGCAACCAGCCCAGCTGCACGGCCTGCTGGAACGGCCCGCCGCCCTCGTGATCATTGAAGTCGTACACCTCGATGGCCTTGTCCCGGTGGGCATAGGCGTTGAAGGCGGCGAAGACGGTCGAGGGCGGGCAGGTCATGTCCTCCAGCGCCGTCGAGAACAGTGCCGGCGCCCGTCCGCGTGCGGCGAAGTGCACCCCGTCGAAGTAGGACAGCGTGGCCCTCGCCCGCTCGGCCCGGCCCCGGTGCGTCTTGAGGTAGTTGCCCACCTCGCGGTACGGGTTCCGGTCGGTGACGGTGAGCGCGCGCGGAAAGTCGCACAGGAACGGGACGTCCGGTGCGATCGCCGCGAGATCGGGTATCAGGCCGCCGACGGCGAGTGTGATGCCGCCGCCCTGGCTCACCCCGACGGCGGCGGTGCGCGCCGCGTCGGTCAGCGGGTGCGAGCGCGCCGCCTCCACCGCACGCACCGCGTCGGTGAACACCCGCCGGTAGTAGAACGTGTGCGGGTCCTCGATACCGCGGGTCATGAAACCGGGGTACGAGGGTGCGCTGCCCACCGGGTCGGCGGTGTCCCCGACGAGCCAGCCGCTGCCCTGACCCCGGGTGTCCATCACGAAGTGGGCGAAACCGGCCGACGCCCAGAGCAGATGGGTGTGGGCCAGGCCCCGCCCGCCGCCGTAGCCGATGAACTCCACGACCACCGGCAGCGGTTCCGTGGTGCCGGCGGGGAGCACGAACCAGCCCTTGACCGGATGCCCGCCGAAGCCCGCGAACGTCACGTCGTACACGTCGACGGTCGCGAGTCCCGTGCCCGTACGCAGCTCGAACCGGGCGTCGAGGTCGTGGGACCCGGCCTCGACGAGGGTCTTCGACCAGAACGCGTCGAAGTCCTCCGGTTCCACCGACCGGCTGCGGTAGTCGCGCAGCTCGTCGAGGGGAAGATCGAACAGGGACATGCGGGACCGCCTTCTTCGCGGGGTGGGTGAGCACCGGGGGAATGGCCGATCACACCGTACGGGGGCGGACGGCGCGCCGAGGAGGGTGTTCTCGCGTGGAGAAGAAGTGGTGCCCGACCCCTTGACGGGAGTCCGACCGGCAACAGGCACAGCCGCTCAACCAGCAGGGCGTCACCGTCTGCTTCGCGGTCTCCCGTCACGAAGGCGAGAACCACACCGTCGACCGCCCCGCCGACCACGACTTCTGGCGCTCCTACCGCCCCGGCTTCTGTCCGGCCCGCTCCTCGGCTTCCAGGCGCCGGACCCGCGCTCCCCGGAATCCGTACCGCGCACCTTCGTCCCCCACCCGGACATCGACCCGCTCGCCGTCGGCGCCGACCAGAGCGCGGACGCGGGCGGCAAGGAGCTGTGGGGCTTCCGCCGCATCCTCACCCGGGGCATGCACCGCCCCGGCGTCTTCGACTCCGGCATCACGCTCGTCTGACACCTCCCGGGACGGAGTTCACCCGTGAACCGGCCCCGGACCCAGGGGGCCATCGCGGTGGCCCGGTCGGTGTGAGGGCCGTCCGGCCCGCGGGTGATGCGAAATCACGTTGCCCGCGGGCCCGGCGCCTGCGACGCTCCCTCCCATGCCCCACAACGATCCCAGCGGTCCGCAGCACCCGGTCGCCGCCCTCTTCTCGCACGGCCGCCTGACGGCGATCCCCCGCAGGACGGCCCGCCGAGAGCAGCTGCTGGTCCACCTCGCCGAGACGCTCTTCGAGCGGGACCGGACCTACACCGAGCGCGAGGTCAACGAGGCACTGCTCACGGTGCACGAGGACTGCTCGGCACTGCGCCGCCATCTGGTCGTCGCCGGTCTGCTGGTCCGGCCCAAGGACGGCAGCAGCTACCGGCGCGGCCGGTAGAACGGGCCCGACCGGACGGGGCGTGCGCACAACGGCATGTCCCGACCGGCCGGGGCGTCCGTACATCGGCGTGTCCCGATCGGCCGGGGCGCGCCCACGACCGTGTCCTACGCGTCGGACACCGAGTCGAACTGCACCTCGTCCCGTCCCACCCCCCGTGCGTCCGCGTCCACCGAGCGGCGCAGCGCCTCGTGGAGTTTGGCCGGGGTCAGCACGCCGAGGAACCGTGAGCCGTCCAGCACCGCGACCCACCCCGCGTCGTGCTGGAGCATCTCGCTGAACGCCCGCTTCAGCGAGGCGCCGACCGGCACCCAGGCGTCCATCCGGCGGGCCAGTTCGCCGACCGTGCCGTGCTCCCCGGCGATCCGCAGCGCGTCCGCCGACACCCAGCCGTGCAGATCGCCCTCACCGTTCAGCACCACCGCCCAGCGGGCACCCGCTCCGCTCAGCCGCGCCGCCGCCGACCGGACCGGTTCGTCCAGCCGGGCGACCGGCGGCTCCTCCAGATCGTCGGGCTCGATCGCAGTGACCGAAAGGCGCTTCAGGCCCCGGTCGGCACCGACGAACCGTGCCACGTACGGGGTGGCGGGAGACCCGAGCACGGCCCCCGGACTGTCGAACTGCTCGATGCGCCCGGCCCCGTACACCGCGATGCGGTCGCCCATCCGGACCGCCTCCTCGATGTCATGGGTGACCATCAGGACCGTCTTCCTGACCGTCCGCTGGAGGCTCAGGAATTCGTTCTGCAGCCGCTCCCGTACCACCGGGTCGACCGCACCGAACGGCTCGTCCATCAGCAGCACCGGCGGATCGGCGGCCAACGCCCTCGCCACGCCCACCCGTTGGCGCTGGCCTCCGGAGAGCTGCGCGGGATAGCGGGAGCCGTACGTCTTCGGGTCGAGGCCCACCAGATCCAGCAGCTCGGCCGCCCGCCCCCGGGCCCTGGCCCGCCTCCAGCCGATCAGCGCGGGAACGGTCGCGGTGTTGTCCAGGACCGTACGGTGGGGGAAGAGGCCCACCTGCTGGATGACGTACCCGATCCGGCGGCGCAGCCGCACCGGGTCGACGCCGGAGATGTCCCGGCCGTCGACCAGGATCCGGCCCGACGACGGCTCGATCAGCCGGTTCACCATCATCATCGTGGTGGTCTTGCCGCAGCCGGACGGTCCGACGAGGGTCACCAGTTCCCCCTCGGCCACGTCGAAGGAGAGTCCGTCGACCGCGCTCGTTCCGTCCGGATAGACCTTGCCGACCTGCTCGAACCGGATCATGCCTGCACGGTAGGAGGCCTCAGGGCGTGCCGCACACGGGCCGCGACTGTCCGTGTCACGGCCGTGTGCTGAACTGTCCGCGGCACATCTGATTCAGGAGCACCTTGTGAGCAGCTACCGGCAACCCGGCATCGTCTTCACCGACCGCTATTTCACGGTCCCGCTCGATCACACCGATCCGGGCGGTGAGCAGATCGAGGTCTTCGGCAGGGAGGCCGTGGCGAGCGGCAGGGCCGGCGAGGAGCTGCCCTGGCTCGTCTATCTGGAGGGCGGCCCCGGCTTCGGCGCCCGGCGCTTCATCGGCACCGAGGCATGGCTGGGACGGGCCGTGCAGGAGTTCCGGGTACTGCTTCTCGACCAGCGCGGCACCGGCCTGTCCACCCCGGCCAACCGCCAGACCCTGCCGCTGCGCGGCGGTCCGCGCGAGCAGGCCGACTACCTGGCCCACTTCCGGTCCGACGCCATCGTGCGCGACTGCGAGCTGATCCGTCCGCGGCTGACCGGGGGCGAACCGTGGACGGTCCTCGGCCAGTCCTTCGGCGGCTTCTGCGCCGTCCGCTATCTGTCGGCCGCCCCCGAAGGGCTCGGGGCCGTCCTCGTCACCGGTGGGCTGCCCGCGCTCGACGCGCACGCGGACGACGTCTACCGGGCCGCCTACCCGCGGATCGAGCGCAAGGTCGCCGCCCACTACGCCCGCTACCCGCAGGACGTCGAGCGTGCCCGCGAGATCACCGCTCACCTCGCGGAGCACCGCCCGGAAAGCGCGGGCCACCGGCTGACGCCCGAGGGCTTCCAGTCCCTCGGCATCCTGCTGGGCAGCGGCACCGGCAGCCACCAACTGCACTACCTGCTGGAGAACGCCTTCGTCCGTACGCCGCTCGGCACCGAACTCTCCGACACGTTCCAGGAGGCCATGCGCACGGCGAGCTCGTTCGCCGGACATCCGCTGTACGCGCTGATGCACGAGGCGATCTACGGCCAGGGCGGGCGGCCCACCGGATGGGCCGCCGAGCGGGTCCGTGCCGAATTCCCGCAGTTCGACGCGGCCGCCGCGCTCAAGGGCGACGGACCGGTGCTCTTCACCGGTGAGAGCATCCACCCCTGGCACTTCGAGGTCGACCCGGCGCTGCGCCCGCTGCGCGAGACCGCCGAGCTGCTGGCCTCCCGCACCGACTGGGCGCCCCTGTACGACCTCGACCGCCTGGCGGCCAACGAGGTGCCGGTCGCCGCCGCTGTCTACCACGACGACATGTACGTCGACACCGGTCACGCGCTGCGCACGGCGGCGGCGATCCGCGGGCTGCGGACCTGGGTGACCGACGAGTACGAACACGACGGGCTGCGTGCCGGGGGACCGCGGGTACTGGACCGGCTGCTCGCTCTGGTCCGGGACGAGGTCTGAGCCGTTCCCGCAACGGGAGGAGCCGGTCGCGCGGGGTGCGTGACCGGCTCCTCCCGTTGCGGCGCGCGTCAGCTCTGGAGGGCGTCCAGCGTCGCGTCCAGGTTCGCGGCGGAGTGCGGGGCGCGGTTGTACGGAAGCTTCGACAGGGCCGCCGCCATCCCGCACGTGTTGGTCACGGCGGAGACGACGAGCCCGGATCCGATGCCCGCGGCGAGCCAGCGCGCGGCCGGGAAGCGCACCCCGGCCAGCAGGCCGGCGACCACCAGCGAACCCGCGGCGAGCCGGACCTGGCGATCCATCGGCCAGGTTGCCCGGCCGCCGGCCGGGCGGTCGAGATCGCGGCCCTCGCCCTCCCAGGCGGAGGTACCACCGGACAGGGTCACGGCGTCGATGTCGGCCGCCGCGAGGATGTCGCATGCCCGGGTGGAGCGGACACCGGAGGCGCACACCACGAGGAGTGAACCGCGGGCCGCCACGGACTTCAGGGCGGGCACGGCCTCGTGGAGGCGGTCCAGCGGGATGTTCAGGGCACCGGGAACGTGTCCGGAGGCGTATTCGCCGGGGGCTCGCACATCGATGACGGTGAACTCCGCGAGACGGGCCGCGGCCTGGGCGGGGGAGAGGGAGACGGGGCTGGTCACGAGAAGTGTTTCCTTTCGTTCACCGGGGATGAGGAGGGACTCGGCCTCTCCTTCCCCATTCAGGTTAGAATACCCCTCGGGGTATCAGGAGGAGGATGTTGTGGAACTCGACATGGCGGCCGACGAACTGAAATCGGTTCTCAACCGCCTTCGCCGCGCTCAGGGCCAGCTCGCCGGGATCATCAAGATGATCGAGGAGGGCCGGGACTGCGAGGACGTCATCACGCAGATGGCGGCCGTGTCCCGGGCGCTCGACCGGGCCGGTTTCGCGATCATCGCGACGGGCCTGCAGCACTGCATGGCCGACGGCGGCGCCGAGCCGGCGGACCGCGACCAGATGCGGGCGCGACTGGAGAAGCTCTTTCTCTCGCTGGCCTGAGCCAGGAGCCGGGCAGGGGCAGGGGCAGTGCGGGGCCGGGGGCGATGCCGCGGCTCACACGACGGCGTCGACGAGCATGAACACGGCCACGGCCAGCAGCGCCGCGCCGAAGATCCGCTGCAGCGCCGCGGTGGACACCTTCGCGGCCAGGCGCCGCCCGTCCCAGGCACCGAGCACCGCCGTCGCCGTGAACGGGGCGATCACCGCCCAGTCCAGCGCGGTCGGTGTGGCGAGGCGGGTGACCAGAGCGGCCGTGGAGTTCACCGTGATGACCAGCAGACTGGTACCGACCGCCTCGCTCATCGGGACGGCCACCACGGTGACCAGCGTGGGCACCGCGAGAAACCCGCCGCCCACGCCGAGAAACCCGGTCACGGCGCCGAGCCCGGCGCCCGCCCGCGCGGCCCGCCCGGCGGACACGGCGTCCTGCGGCGCCGGCCCGGTCCGCGGGCGGAGCATCCGTACCGCGGCGACCACCGCGAGCCCGGCGAACGCCGCCGTGAGCACTCCGGACGGAATCCGCGCGGACAGGGCCCCGGCGACCGCGGCCGGAACGATTCCGGCCGCGGCGAAGAGCCCGCCGGTTCGCCAGCGGACCCTGCCCTCGCCGGCATGGGCGACCAGTCCGGTGAGGGATGTGGCGATGACGATGAGCAGGCCGGCCGTGGTGGCGGCGGCCGGGGTGAAGCCGAGCAGGTAGATCAGGGCGGGAACGGCGAGTACGCTTCCGCCGCCCCCCAGCCCGCCGAGCGCCAGCCCCACCACCGCCCCGGCGGTCAGCGCCAGGATCAGCGTGCTCATGCGACGGTTCCCGCCGCCCCGCGCCGGTCGCGCACGGGCAGCCCCTCGGCGGCCCACGCGGTCATGCCGCCCACGACGTCGACGGTCCGCGAGCCGCGGTCGGCGACCATCCGGGCCGCCTGCCGGGACCGGTTGCCGGAGCGGCAGATCACCACCACCTGACGGCCCGCCGCCGAGTCCGGCAGCGACGCACCCCCGGCGAGCCGGGACAGTGGCAGGTGGATCGCATCCGGGGCGTGCCCGGCGTCCCACTCGGACGATTCACGGACGTCGAGCAGAACCGCCGTGCCGTCGGCGACCCGCCGGGCGGCCTCGGCCGGAGTCACGCGGCCGGGGCCGCGTCGGAAGAAGGACATCAGGAAGGGCATGGAGAACGATCCTCCGGTGAGGGTGAGGGTGAGGGTGAGGGTGAGGGTGAGGGTGAGGGTGAGGGTGAGGGTGAGGGTGAGGACGCGGGTGCGGGCGCCGATGCCGTGCGGTCAGGCCACGGACGCGGGGGAGGGTGCGGGAGCGGGGACGGTCAGGCTCAGGCCCGCCGCTGCCGCCGCACCGAAGCCGTCGTCGACGGCCACCACCTCGCGTCCCGCCGCATCCAGCACCGACGCCGCGATCGCCGCCCGCATCCCGCCCGCGCAGTGCACCCACACGACGCCCGGCGGCACCTCGGCCAGCCGTCGGGGCAACTCGTGGACCGGGATGTGCACCGCCCCTGTGATGGCGCCGACGCCGTGTTCGGCGTCCCTGCGCACATCGAGGACCACGAGGTCCTCGCCGAGCGCCCGAGCGGCCGCCAGGCCCGCGAAGTCGGACCTGCGGAAGGACCGCAGATCCGTCGGCTCGGGTACCCAGTCCTCGGGGCCGCCGGTGGCCGCGGCCACCGGCCGGCCCATGCCGACGCGCGACAACTCCCGCTGTGCCCGCGCGACTTCGTCGGCCGTGCTCGACAGCAGGGTGACCGGCTTCCCCCACGGGATCAGCCAGGCCAGGTAGGTCGCGAGCTGTCCCTCGCCCTCGAAATTGAACGATCCGGCGACATGGCCCTCGGCGAACGCCACCCGGCTGCGCAGGTCCACCACCCACTCGCCCGCGGCCAGCCGCCGGGAGATCTCCTCGGCGTCGGCCGTGCCGGGCGGGGTCAGATCGAGCGACGCGGGGCCTGCCGCGTTGGCCGGTCCCATGTGCGCGTAGTAGGCGGGTACGTCGTCGAGACCGGCGAGCAGCTCGGCGACGAAGGTGTCCACGTCCTTGACCAGTGCGTCGTTGTGCTTGCGCGCCTCGCCGATGGTCGTCGCCGTTCCCCCGGTCTGCGAGGAGGAGCAGAAGCTGCCGAAGCCGTGCGTCGGCAGCACGGGAACGGCGTCTTCGAGCTCGTCGGCGAGCCGGTGCGCGGAGGCGTGCTGGGCGCGGGCCAGTGCGGCGGTGAGCCGCGGCTCCACCAGGTCCGGCCGCCCCACACCGCCGATCAGCAGTGAGCCTCCGGTGAAGGCGGCGACGGCGCGACCGTGCTCCTCCAGCACGTACGACGTGTGGTGCGGGGTGTGCCCGGGAGTGGCGAGCGCACGCAGGACGAGGCCGTCGTCGACCGGTGCGGTGTCGCCGTCGGCCACCGGAACCCGGGTGAAGGAGACCTCCGCCGCGGCCGGCACCAGGTACCGGGCCCCGGTGACGCGCGCCAGCTCCAGACCGCCGGACACGTAGTCGTTGTGCAGATGCGTCTCCACCACCACGGCGATCCGCACCCCGCGCAGGGCGGCCGCCGATATGACCCGGTCGATGTCGCGCGGCGGATCCACGACCACGGCGGTCCGCCGGCCGCCCGCCAGATAGCTGCGATTGCCGAGGCCCGCCGTCTCCATGGTGTCGACGAAGAACATGACACGGCTCCTTCCGATTCGGGTTACCCCGGGGGGTATCTGTTCTTCAGATTAACACTCATACCCCAGGGGGTATTTATCGCCCGAGTGAAGTGTCTGGATGTTCTCCGTCACGCATGCATGGGTATCGCTTCTGAAGGCAAAACAGCAGGTCCACGTGTTGATGTTGTCCAGACCATTGACATGTAAGCGACACGATGTTGAATTCAGTGTTGTTGTGTTGTGCGACTCCGGTGACCTGAGTGATCAATGGAGGACCTGTGACGCCTCGCCCACCCCGTCTCACCGCGTTCGGTAGGGCGGCGACCCTGCTCGCAGCCGGTCTGCTGACCGCCGCGCCGCCCGCCCAGGCAGCCGACACCACCCGGACCGCCGGCCCGGCGAAGGCCGCCGAGGGGCGGAGAACGCCCGCCATCACACCGACCCCGCAGTCGGTGAAGAGCCGGCCCGACCGGATCACCATCAGCCCCACCGTCACCCTGGTGGCGGGCCCGGTCTCCGACGAGCCGTCCCTGAAGGTGGTGGAGACCGCGCTGCGCCGGGCCGGCGCGCAGCGCGTCGTGCGCAGCGACAGACCCGGCAGGGGCGGGCTCACCGTCCATGTCGGCGACTCCGCCGCGCTCGCCGCCCAGCACCTCGACGGCCCGTCCGCGCTGCCCGCCGACGGCTATGTCCTCGGTGTCGGCGCCGGGCGCATCGTCCTCGCCGGCAAGGACACCACCGGCACGTACTACGCCGCGCAGACGCTGCGTCAAGTCCTGCCGCGCGCGAAGCATCCGGGCACCCGGGTCGCCGGACTCGCCGTACGGGACTGGCCCGGCACCGCCCTGCGCGGCGTCATCGAAGGCTTCTACGGCACCCCGTGGTCGCACGAGGCCCGGCTCGATCAGCTCGACTACTACGGCGAGCACAAGATGAACATCTACGTGTACTCGCCGAAGGACGACCCGTATCTGCGCGCGAAGTGGCGCGACGCCTACCCCGCCGACCGGTTGGCCCAGATCAAGGAGCTCACCGACCGCGCCGTCCAGCGGCACGTGGAGTTCACCTACGCGCTCTCGCCCGGCCTCTCCGTCTGCTACAGCTCGGACGCCGACGCCAAGGCGCTGGTGGACAAGTTCCAGACGATCTGGGACATCGGCGTACGGACCTTCGCCGTACCGCTGGACGACATCAGCTACACCGACTGGAACTGCGCCGAGGACAAGGCGAAGTGGGGGACCGGCGGTAGTGCGGCGGGTGCGGCGCAGGCCCATCTGCTCAACCGGGTGAACAAGGAGTTCATCTCCACCCACCCGGGCGCCCAGCCGCTCCAGATGGTCCCCACCGAGTACTACGACGTTGCCGTGTCGCCGTACAAGAAGGCGCTGGCCGAGCAGCTCGACCCCGATGTCCTCGTCGAATGGACCGGGGTCGGTGTCGTCGCGCCGACGATGACCGTCGCGCAGGCCCAGGCGGCCCGTACGGTCTTCGACCACCCGATCCTGACCTGGGACAACTACCCGGTCAACGACTACGCGACCGACCGCTTGCTGCTCGGGCCGTTCAACGGGCGGGAGAAGGGGCTGCCCGGCAAGCTGGCGGGGATCACCGCCAACCCGATGATCCAGCCGTATGCCTCGAAGATCGCGCTCCACACCGTTTCCGACTACGCCTGGAACGACGCCGCGTACGACCCCCGCACCTCGTGGGGCGCGGGACTGAAGGAGTACGCGGGCGGAGACCCCCGTACCGAGAAGGCGCTGCGGGCCTTCGCCGACGTCAACTACAGCTCGGCCCTCAACAAGGACCAGGCCCCCGAACTGGCGGCGGAGTTCGCCGACTACTGGACATCCGGTGACGCCGCGCGGCTCAGCTCGGTGCTCGGTGCGCTCGGCTCCGCCCCCGACCGGTTGCGCGGCCACCTCCCGGACCGCGGCTTCATCGCCGACTCCGGCCCCTGGCTGGACGCCACCGAGTCCTGGGCTGCTGCCGCCCGTACCGCCCTGCGCATGGTCGAGGCGGCCCGCGCCGGAGAGGGAGCGCGGGCCTGGGAACTCCGGCAGCGGCTGCCCGCGCAGGTCGCCGCGGCGAAGTCCTTCATGTACACCGGCCTCGACGGCCGCAAGGTGCCGGTCGTCGTCGGGGACGGGGTGCTGGACCGGTTCATCGACGCGGCGATGGCCGAGCACGACCGGATCCTCGGGGTGAACGGGCGGCCCTCGGCGTCGACCAGCCTGGGCACGTACCAGAGCAACACGCTCGCGCGGATGCTGGACGGCGACGACTCCACCTACTTCTGGAGCGACGGGGCGCCCGCCGCCGGTGACGGGATCACCGTGGACCTGGGCCGGGCGCGGGACATCGGCGACATCACCCTCGCCATGACCAAGCCCGGCAGCACCGAGGACTACCTCCACGAAGGGGTGCTCGAGTACTCGGCCGACGGGCAGAGCTGGCAGCAGCTCACCGCCTTCTCCGGGAAGCCGTACGTCACCACGACCGCGCCCGCCGGAACGAAGGCCCGCTATGTGCGGGCGCGGGCGACCGCGGGCCAGGACAACTGGCTCGTCGTACGGGAGTTCGGCGTCGCCACCGAGGACGGTGCGGTGACGGGCGGGCCGCCCGCCGCGACCGGATCCTCGCTGCGGGCGGCCTCCGACGGAGACCCCGGCACCGTCTACCGGGCGGCCCGTGCCCCGGAGGCCGGGGAGTCGCTGGAGGTGGGGCTCGCCGCCGGGCGTCCCGTGCGCTCCGTCACCGTCCTCCAGCCGGCCGGGGCCGCGGGCCGCGCCGACATCCAGCTGCGGGGTGCCGATGGGGAGTGGCGGACCATCGGTGCGCTCGACGGCCCGTACACCGTGGTGTCCGGCGGGGACAGTGCGGCCGACGCCGTCCGCCTCGTCTGGAACGCGGGGTCGGCGGCTCCGCAGATCGCCGAAGTGGTGGCCGGGCAGGGCTGAGGGCCGCCCGGCGAATCACGGCCGGGTGCCGCCCGCCGACTCCACCGGCCGCACGCCCGGTCCGGCCCGAACCGCTTCGGGCCGGACCGGGCGCCTCCCTGTGCGCCCCCGGCCGAAACCGGTACGGCAGGTTGTTCCCAGAGGGGCAAGCGACCGCTTAGTATGCGCCGGAGCAGTGGTAATGCCGACAGTGTTGTGGAGGCCCCTCATGCAGGCATGGCGAGTGCACCGGAACGGCGAGCCGAGCGAGGTGATGCGGCTCGAAGAGACCGACCGGCCCACGCCCGGCGACGGGCAGGTGCTCATCGAGGTGCTCGCGGCGAACGTCAACTTCCCCGACGCGCTGCTCTGCCGCGGCCAGTACCAGGTGCGGCCACCGCTGCCGTTCACCCCCGGCGTGGAGATCTGCGGCCGGACACCGGACGGGCGGCGGGTCCTGGCCACCCCCGCCCTGCCGGACGGGGGACTCGCCGAATACGTCGTCGCGGACGAGGCGGCCCTGCTGCCCGCCCCGGAGGCCCTCGACGACGCCGAGGCGGCCGCCCTGCACATCGGCTACCAGACCGGCTGGTTCGGCCTGCACCGCCGGGCGCACCTCCGGGCGGGCGAGACGCTCCTGGTCCATGCGGCGGCCGGTGGTGTCGGCAGCGCGGCCGTCCAGCTCGGCAAGGCCGCCGGAGCCACCGTCATCGGCGTCGTGGGAGGCCCGGAGAAGGCCGAGGCCGCCAGCGAGCTCGGCTGCGACCTGGTCGTCGACCGCCGCAGCGAGAACATCGTCGCCGCCGTCAAGGAAGCCACCGGCGGACGCGGCGCCGACGTCGTGTACGACCCGGTCGGCGGCGACGCGTACGCCGCTTCGGTCAAGTGCATCGCCTTCGAGGGCCGGGTGATCGTCGTCGGATTCGCGAGCGGCGTCATCCCTTCCCCGGCGCTGAACCACGCCCTTGTCAAGAACTACTCGATCGCCGGGCTCCACTGGGGCCTGTACAACGCCCAGGACCCGGCAGCCGTCCGCGCCTGCCACGACGAACTCACCCGCCTCTCGGCGCAGGGTGTCATCAAGCCGCTGATCAGCGAGCGGGTCCCACTGGCCGGGGCCGCGGCCGCCGTCCAGCGGGTCGCCGACGGCACCAGCACCGGCCGGATCGTCGTCCTCCCGGCAGGAGCCGCCCGATGACCACCCCCGACGCGGCCGAACTCCGCCGCCGCACCCAGGGCCTGCTGGCCGCACACCCCCCGGCCACCACCGACCGCACCGACTTCCTCAGGGCCCGCTTCGACGCCGGACTCGCCTGGGTGCACTATCCGCTCGGCCTCGGTGGCCTCGACGCGCCGCGCACCCTGCAATCCGCCGTCGACGCCGAACTCGCCGCCGCGGGTGCTCCCGACAACGACCCGCGCCGGATCGGCATCGGCCTCGGCATGGCCGCGCCCACCATCCTCGGCTACGGCACCGACGAACAGAAGCAGCGCTTCCTGCGGCCGTTGTGGGTCGGCGAGGAGGTCTGGTGCCAGCTCTTCAGTGAACCGGGCGCCGGCTCCGACCTCGCGGCCCTCGGCACCCGGGCCGTCCGCGACGGCGAGGAATGGGTGGTCGACGGACAGAAGGTCTGGACGTCCAGCGCCCATCTGGCCCGCTGGGCGATCCTCATCGCCCGCACCGACCCGGACCGGCCCAAGCACCGCGGCATCAGCTACTTCATCTGCGATATGACCGACCCCGGCGTCGAGGTCAGGCCGCTGCGCCAGATCACCGGCGAGGCCGAGTTCAACGAGGTCTTCCTGACCGGCGTACGCATCCCGGACAGCAGGCGTCTCGGCCCGGTGGGCGAAGGCTGGAAGGTGGCCCGGACCACCCTGATGAACGAGCGGGTCTCCATCGGCGGGGCACGCGTCCCGCGCGAGGGCGGCATGATCGGACCGGTCGCCCGCACCTGGCGCGAACGCCCCGAACTGCGTACCCACGACCTCCACCAGCGCCTGTTGACCCTCTGGGTCGAGGCCGAGGTCGCCAGGCTCGCCGGCATCCGGTTGCGCCAGCAACTCGTCGCCGGACAGCCCGGCCCCGAGGGCTCCGGCATGAAGCTCGCCTTCGCCCGCCTCAACCAGGAGATCAGCGGCCTGGAAGTCGAACTCCTCGGCGAGGAAGGTCTGCTGTACGGCGACTGGACCATGCGCCGACCGGAGCTCGTCGACTTCACCGGACGTGACGCCGGTTACCGCTATCTCCGCTCCAAGGGGAACTCCATCGAGGGCGGCACCAGCGAGGTGCTGCTCAACATCGTCGCCGAGCGCGTCCTCGGCCTGCCCGCCGAGCCGCGCGACGACAAGGACGTCCCCTGGAAGGACCTGGCCCGATGACCGTACCGACCGAAGAATCCCAGGCGCCCGACCTGCTGTACTCGGAGGCCGAGGAGGATCTGCGGGCAGCCGTGCGTTCGCTGCTCGCCGACCGGTGCGACGCGACGGCGGTGCTCGCCCGCGTCGAGTCCGGCACGCCGTACGATCCGCAGCTCTGGAAGGCCCTCGCCGCCGGCATCGGCGCCGCCGGACTGCTGGTGCCGGAGGAACTGGGCGGGCAGGGCGCAAGCCACCGCGAGGCCGCCGTGGTGCTGGAGGAACTGGGTCGCAGCGTCGCCCCCGCGCCCTACCTGACCAGCGCGGTCGTCGCCACCGAGACACTTCTGGGACTGGGAGCACAGGACGGACCGGTCGCCGAACTCCTCGGCGACCTCGCCGCCGGACGGAAGGTCGCGGTCCTCGCCGTGCCGTTCTCCGCCCCGGAGCCCGGCGCGGCGCAACCGGCCGGCGTCGTGGCCGGCGTGCTGGAGGGGACCGTGACCGGGGTCGCCGACGCGTCCGCGGCCGATGTGCTGCTGGTGCCCACGACCGATGGCCTGTACGCGGTGGAGACCGCCGCCGCAGGGGTCACCGTCGCCCCCCTCGTCCCGCTCGACCTGACCCGTCCGCTCGCCACCGCCACCCTCGCCGGGGCCGCCGGAACCCGCCTGGCCGACGGCGCGGCCGCCGTCTCCGCCGTACGCCGGGGGCTGCTGACAGGCGCCGGACTGCTCGCCTCCGAGCAGCTCGGAATCGCCGAGTGGTGCCTGAGCGAGACGGTCCGGTACACCCGGGAACGGCACCAGTTCAACCGGCCGGTCGGCTCGTTCCAGGCTCTCAAACACCGCATGGCGCACATCTGGCTGGACGTGGTGTCGGCCCGCGCCGCGGCGCGCAACGCCGCGGACGCCCTCGCGACCGGCAGCCCCGACACTCCGGTGGCGGTGGCCGTGGCCCAGGCGTACTGCTCGAAGGCCGCGGTGCGCGCGGCGGAGGAGTGCATTCAGCTGCACGGCGGCATCGGCATGACCTGGGAGCATCCGGCGCACCTGTATCTCAAGCGAGCCAAGGCCGACTCGATCGCGTACGGGACGGCCGGGCACCATCGCGAAGTGATCGCCGAGCTGGCCGAACTGCCCGCGCCGTAGGAGAGGAGAACGAACGGCCCGCGGCGCTGGGGGACTTGGGAGCGGAGGTGCGTGTCCACGCACCTCCGCTCCCTTGTTCCGGTCGTCCGGCGTGGTACCGGGCATCCCTTTACCTGTTGTTTAATTGCGATCAGTTCGCAATAACAGTCGATCTTCAATAAGGGATGTGCAGAGTATGACGGGCCGATCGATACGGGGAGCGGTCGCCGTGGCACTGGCGACCGTGCTGTCGTTGACCGCGGCAGCCTGCTCACAGCCGGGTGGCTCGGGCGGCGACTCCGGTTCGGGTGCGGGGGACTCGGCGGTGGTCGGAATCGCCTACGAGCCCGACAGCCTCAGCCCGCTGCTGGGCTACGGCAAGGACGGCAACTCCAAGATCTTCGACGGGCTGCTCGCCCTCGACGCGCACATGGGACTGCGGCCCGCGCTCGCCACCGCGCTGCCCGCGGTGAGCGCCGACGGACTGACGTACACGTACAAGCTCCGCCGGGGCGTGAAGTTCAGCGACGGGAAGCCGTTCGGCGCCAAGGACGTCGTCTTCACCTACCGCACCATCCTGGACGAGAAGACCAACAACGCCTCCCGCACCGAACTCGACGCGGTGCGGAGTGTCGAGGCGTCCGGCGACGACACGGTTGTCTTCACGCTCAAGTACCCCTACGCACCCTTCGCCCAGCGCACCGTTCTGCCCATCGCCCCCGAACATGTCGCGGGCCGGCAGGACGTCAACACCGGCGCCTTCACCACCCGTCCCATCGGCACCGGACCGTACCTCCTCACCAAGTGGTCCAAGGGCGAGAAGCTCAGCTTCCGGGCCAACCCCGACTACTGGGGCGGCGCGCCGAAGGTGAAGAAGTTCACCATGGCGATCATCAAGGACGACGACGTACGCGCCACCCGGCTGCGCTCCGGCGAACTCGACGGCGCGATCCTGCCGCCGAACCTGGCCAAGGGCTTCGCCCGCGGCAGCGGCACCCGGACCTACGCCGCCACGACGTACGACTACCGCACCGTGACCCTTCCCACCCACAACAAGGTCGCGGGGGACACCGCGATCCGGCGCGCCCTCGATGTCGCCGTCGACCGCGAGGCCATGGTCGCCTCCATCCTCAACGGTGAGGGCAGGCCCGCCTACGGCCCCGTACCCACCGACAGCGAGTGGTTCGCGAAGGGCACCGAACGCGCCCACGACCTGACCGCCGCGCAGAAGATCCTCGACGACGCCGGGTGGAAGCCGGGCAAGGACGGCATCCGCAGCAAGGACGGCGTGCGCGCCGCGTTTCCGCTCTGGTACCTCACCGGGGACAAGCTCCGCCAGGACCACGCACTCGCCTACGCCTCCGACGCCAAGAAGGCCGGCATCGACATCACCACCGAGGCCGGGACCTGGGAGGTCATCGAGCCCCGGATGAAGCAGGACGCGGTCCTCGCGGGCGGCGGTTCGCCCGCCGACCCCGACTTCGACCAGTACACCCTGCTGAAGTCCTCGCTCGCGGGCGACGGCTTCAACAACATGGCCTGGTACGACAACAAGGCCGTCGACCAGGCCCTCGAAGCGGGACGCAGGAGCGGCGACAAGGCCGCGCGCAAGGCCGCCTACGACACCGTCCAGCGCGAACTGGTGAAGAACCCCGGCTACACCTTCCTCACCCACATCGACCACCTCTACGTCGTGAAGGACCGTTTCGGCGCCCTCACCACCCAGGTCGAACCGCACGACCACGGCCTGGCATCCGGTCCGTGGTGGAACGTCGAGGACTGGACGCCGAAGAAGTGAACCACCGCCTCCCCTGGGGGCCGATGGGCAGGATGGCGGGCCGGCGGGTGCTGCTCGCCGTCCCCGTCCTGGCCGCCGTGACGTTCGGCGTGTTCGCCGTCGCCGCCGCCTCCCCCTTCGACCCGGTCAAGGCGTACGCGGGCACCGCAGGTCTCACCGCCTCGCAGGAGAACCTCGATCAGCTGCGAGCCAATCTCGGTGTCGACCAGCCCCTCGTGACCCGCTGGTGGAACTGGCTGACCTCCGCGTTGAGCGGCGACCTCGGCGACTCCAGCGTGATGCGCCAGCCGGTCGCCGACGTCATCGGCGAACGCCTGGGCTGGTCCGTGCTGCTGGCCGCGACCGCCTTCCTCCTCGCCGTCGTCCTGGGCACGGGCCTCGGTGTCCTGGCCGCACGCAGGCCCGGCGGCCTGCTCGACCGGTGCGTCAGCTCCGCCGCGTACACCCTCGAAGCCGCCCCGGCCTTCTGGCTCGGACTGCTCGCCATCTGGTTCTTCGCCCTCGAACTCGATGTGCTCCCGGCCGGCGGACTCACCGACGCGGCCAGCGACACCGTCACCTTCGGGCAGGTGGCCTCCCATCTGGTGCTCCCCGCGGCCGTGCTCGGGATCTCCCAACTTCCCTGGTTCTTCCTCTACGTACGCCAGGGCGTCGCCGACGCGCTGGGCGAGGACCCGGTACGCGGCGCCCGCGCCCGCGGACTGCGTGAACGCACCGTGCTGCTCGGCCACGCCCTGCGCTCCGGGATGCTGCCCATGCTCACCCTCATCGGCTCCCGCGTTCCCGAGCTCATCACCGGCGCCCTGCTCGTCGAGACGGTCTTCAGCTGGCCGGGCATCGCCGCCGCCACCGTGCAGGCCGCCACCTCCGTCGACTTCCCACTGCTGGCGGCGCTCACCGTGCTCGCCACCGCGGCGGTCGTCCTCGGCAACCTCCTCTCCGATCTGCTGTACGCGATCGCCGACCCGAGAGTGGGCTTCGATGGCTGAACTCGTCCTCGGATCCGCCCGCCGTACCACCCGCCGCATCCGGGTGGTCAGCTCCGCCGGGATCGTCGCCGCGGTGCTGCTCGCGATCCTGCTCGTACCGCCCCTGGTCCAGCTCGACCAGCAGGCCGTCGATCTCGCGGCCAAACTCCGGCCACCCTCCTGGCAGCACCCGTTCGGCACCGACGACGTCGGCCGCGATCTGCTCCTGCGCTGCGTCTACGGGCTCCGCGTCTCGCTGCTCGTCGGTATCGTCGCCGGACTCACCGCCACCGTCATCGGGACCGCCGTCGGTGCGCTCGCCGCCGCGTTCGGGGGCTGGACCGACCGGATCGTCATGCGGCTCGTGGACACCTTCTCCTCCGTCCCGCATCTGCTGCTCGGCATCTTCATCGTCGCGATGTTCCGGCCCGGCGTCGGCCCGGTGATCGTCTCCGTCGCCCTCACCCACTGGCTCTCGACGGCCCGCATCGTCCGCTCCGAGGTCCTGTCGCTGCGCTCGCGCCCGTACATCGACGCGGCGATCTCCGGCGGCGCCTCGCGCGCCCGGGTCGTCGTCCGGCATCTGCTGCCCGCGGTCCTCCCGCAGGCGGGCCTTGCCGCGGTACTCATGGTGCCGCACGCCATGTGGCACGAGTCCGCGCTCTCCTTCCTGGGGCTCGGGCTGCCCACCCACCAGGCGAGCCTCGGCAACCTCGTGCAGACCGCGCGCGGTTCGCTGCTCGCCGGGGACTGGTGGCCGACGCTCTTCCCCGGTCTGTTCCTGATCATTCCGACCCTCGCCCTGGCAGGTCTCGCCGGTGCCTGGCGGGAGAGGATCAACCCGCGCCGCCGATCGGAGCTGATGCTGTGAAGAGCACCCCGAACCCGCAGGTCCCGGACCCGCAGACGCCGAGTACTCGGACCCCGAGCACTCGGACCCCGGACCCGCAGACATCGGAATCACAGCCTCCGGTCCTTTCCGTCCGCGGGCTCTCCGTACGCTTCCGGATGCGCGGCGGGCGCCATGTCGCGGCCGTCAGCGACGCACACTTCGAGCTCGCGGCGGGGGAGTGCCTGGCCCTGGTCGGCGAGAGCGGCTGCGGCAAGTCCGTACTCGCCTCCGCGCTGCTGGGCCTGCTCCCCGGCAACGCGCGGACCGCGGGGTCGGCGGTGCTCGGTGACGGTACCGATCTCCTCACCGCCGATGAACGGACCCTCGCCCGCACGGTACGGGGACGCCGCGTCGGACTCGTACCGCAGAGCCCCGCGGCCCACCTCACCCCGGTCCGCACCGTACGGTCCCAACTGGAGGAGACCCTCCGTGAGCTGACCGGCAGCCGCAAGCCCGCCCTGCGCGCCGCGGCCGAGCAGGCCGCCGCGCGTGCCGCGTTCCCGGCCGGCCACCTGGACCGGTACCCGCACGAACTCTCCGGCGGCCTCGCCCAGCGTGCCGCGACCGCGCTCGCCCTGATCGGCGACGCGCCCCTGCTCCTGGCCGACGAACCGACCACCGGACTCGACCGCGACCTGGTCGAGCGGACCGTCGACGAACTGCGCCGGCACACCGACGGTGGCAGGGCGCTGCTGATCATCACCCACGACCTGGCGGCCGCCGAGCGGATCGCCGACCGGGTCGCCGTGATGTACGCGGGCCGCATCGTCGAACTCGCCGACGGCGGACCGTTCTTCGGAGAGCCGGGACCGCGCCACCCGTACGCCCGCGGACTCCTCGACGCCCTGCCGGAGCGTGCCTTCGCACCCGTCCCCGGAATGCCGCCGGAACTCGGAGCGCTCCCCGACGGCTGTGCTTTCGCGGCCCGTTGCGGCCGCGCCGACGAACAGTGCTCCGTCCCACCCCCGTTCGACGGCCGTCTCGCCTGCCACCACGGTGTGCGGACAGCCGCGGAGGAGTCCGCCCATGCTTGAACTCACCCGTGTCACGGCCGGATACGACTCCCGCGATCCCGTGGTCCGCGACGCCTCACTGACGATCGGACCGGGGGAAGCCGTCGGACTGCTGGGCCCGAGCGGTTGCGGCAAATCGACCCTGGCCAGGGTTGCGGCCCTGCTGCACCGCCCGGACGCGGGAACGGTCACTCTCGACGGCCGACCGGTACGGGGCTGGCGGCACCGCGCCCCGCGGGCCCAGCGCACCGCCGTCGGTGTCGTCTTCCAGCAGCCCCGGCTCTCGGCCGATCCCCGGCTCAGCCTGCGTGAACTCATCGCCCAGCCGCTGCGTGCGACCGGCCGGCGCTCGGAGGTGACGGACCGGGTCGCCGAGCTGGCTCCGGACGTCGGCCTCACCGCCGAACTGCTGCACCGGCGTCCGCACGAGGTGAGCGACGGCCAGCTCCAGCGCGCCTGCCTGGCCAGGGCGTTGGTCCTGCGGCCGCGTTGGCTGATCTGCGACGAGATGACGGCCATGCTCGACGCGTCGACGACAGCCGCGCTGGTCGCGGTCGTCGAGTCCTACCGACGCGAGTCCGGGGCAGGACTGCTCGCAGTCGGCCACGACCGGGTGCTGCTGGAACGCTGGTGCGACCGTACCGTCGGCTGGCAGGAAGTCTCCGGGCACGGCACACCGGAAGAGGCACTGAGCCCGGCCGGATGAGGGCATGCCCTCCCCGCAGCCGACCACGGAGGCACCGGAGCGATCCCGCGTCCGGCGGATTCAGCGGATTCAAGGGGAGGGGCAGCATGGCCGGTCGGTGGAGCTTGGACTCGATGTCGGCGCGTTCGACGCGGAGCGGTTCGAGGGGTACGTGACCAGGTGCCGTAACCGCCCTGGACGGCGAAGCCTGGACCGGCCTGGCGGCGACCTCCGTCCACGGGGATCTCGTCGTCGGCGAGATGACCGGGGTGAGGGCCGCGTACCGGGGGCGCGGCGTCTCCGTCGCCATGAAGGCGTACGGCATGGCCTTCGCCCGAACACATGGAGCGCGCAAGGTCCGCACCTTCCACCATCCGGCGAACGCCAGCGCCATCGCGATGAACCGGACGATGGGCTTCATCGACGCCGACGGCTCCGATCGCTGACCCGGGAGGCTTCTGCGCCCCCGTCAGACCTCTGCCAACCGTGTGCGCAGGGCATCGATGTCGGGCAGGAACCAGAGCTGGGTGCCCCGGTTGCTCTCGCGGACGAAGTCCGGCAGGGCGCCACCGGCCTCGGTGTGCCGGGAGATGTCCCCGACGACGGCCAGTTTCAGGCGGTAGTTGGCGAACTTCTGCACGATGTCGCCCGCGACGCGGGTCCGCAACCGGAAGAAGTCGTCCGTCAGCCGGCCGACCGGAACGGCGACCCAGGCGGCGTCGTGCCCAAGCCCCTCGCCGATCAGGTCGAGGGCGTCCTGCTCGTTGCGCAGCGGAGCGCCGTCCCGCGCGCAGACGAGGACGGGTGTGCCTGCGAGGTGCTGGAGCGTGTCAGGCACGGGGCTGTGTTCCTCGGAGGTGTAGGGGCTGCTCATTCCGGCTCCTCGATCAGAGTGTCGATGATCTTCAGCAGGTCCGCTGTGGTGCCCAGGCCGCCCAGGACGATGATCTTGAGGGTGGCTCGTTCCTCGTCGTAGACGGCCTCCACACGCAGTCGGTCATGGCCCGGCTCGTGGTGCCGGCCCTGCGCGGCGGCCATGACCAGGTTGGTCAGACGGATGGTCGCCTCGGGGCTGATCGCGTCGATCTGCACGATGCCGGACACCTCGGCATGGCGCGTACGGCGAGCGGGAGGCGGCGCGGGGATGCCGGTGAACGCCTCCAGATCCTCGCGGGTGACGCGGTACTGCCTGCCGACCCGGGTCGCTTTCAGCCGCCCGTCCCGCACATAGCCCCGCACGGTCCTGACATGGAGTCCCAGCAGGCCGGCCACTTGGTCCACCGAGTAGTAGAGCTGCCGCACCATGTCACCCTCACCTGCGCTTCCGCCCGCCCCGCAGGCATTCCATTTCCTTTAACGTACATGAGAAAGGGAAGGTGAGGGAAGTTTAAGGTATCCGAGGAGAGTGGTGAGCGGACGGACGGGTCGTCGGTCGCGTGGGTCGGGTCGGTGCCGCCGGCTCCCGGCGGGGCGGGACGTGGGCACGGAAGCGCCCGGAGGAGGCGGCAGAGCCGGGCGCAGGCACGTGCCGCCCTTCCTCCGCAACGCCCATCGCCCGTCGGCCGGCCACCGGTGACTGGCGCGTACCGCCCGCGGGCCGCAGCGCCGACGGCTCCCGCTCGGCAGGGACGACTCCGTCCGGCGTCCACCACCGCCCGACGGTCCCGGGCCCGGCCGGGGGAACGGCAGTCGACGGGCGGACGACGACCCGGTCAACTCTTGTGATGTGCCTGCCCGTTGCGGGTGCTGCCGTCGCATACTCGGTCGCGTCCGCCCATCCGATCCGCCTCGCTCCCAGGAGAAAACATGGCGTCCCCGACCCGCCGAAGCGTCGTCACCACCGCGCTCGCCACCGTCGCCGCAGGCGCGGTCCTGTCCCCGCAGACGGCCGTCGCGTCCGAGGCCCCCGCCGCACCCCCCGCCGCGGGCCGCCACCGTCCGCGCCCGCTGCGCCGGGCCCACGCGCACAACGACTACCTGCACCCGCGCCCCCTCCACGACGCGCTCGCCCACGGCTTCACCAGCGTCGAGGCGGACATCTTCCTCGTGGACGGGGAACTGCTGGTCGCCCATGAGGCCACCGACCTCGACCCCGCCCGAACCCTCGCCTCGCTCTACCTGGACCCGCTGCTGGCCAGGGTCCGGGCCAACCGCGGTGCGGTCCACCCCGGCTACCGCGAACCCGTCCAGCTACTGATAGACATCAAGACCGACGGAGCGGCCGCCTACCTCGAACTGGACCGGCAGCTCCAGCGGTACCGGCAGATGCTGACGGCGTACCACCACGGCCGGGTGCGGCCCGGCGCGGTCACACCCGTCATCTCCGGCGACCGCGCCGCCCGCGCCCCGATGGAGGCGCAACGCACGCGATACGCCTTCTACGACGGCCGGCCGGACGACCTCGGGACCGCGGCCACCGCCGCGTTCATCCCGCTCATCAGCGACAGCTGGAGCGACAACTTCAGCTGGCTGGGCGCGGGACCCTTCCCGGTGGCCGAGCGGAAGGAACTGCGCTCGCTCGTCGCGACGGCCCATCGGAGCGGCCAACGCGTCCGTTTCTGGGCCACCCCGGACGTCGCGGGACCGGAGCGGGAAGCCGTATGGACGGAGCTGCTGGCCGCCGGGGTCGATCACCTCAACACCGATGATCTGGCCGGGCTCGAACACTTCCTGCGTACCCATGACAGGGGCGCCGGGGCCGAGACGGCTCCGCTCGGCGGCCGGCCGGCAGCAGGCGCACCCTCCGGAGCGTGACAGCCAGTCAACACCCGGATGGCGGACATGCCAGTCCGCCGGATGGCCTCCGCGCTACGCCACACTGGCGGCCGAATGCCGCATTCCGGCGCGGCGGAGGAGGTTGGCCATGGCCATTTCGATCTCACTGGTGCTGCTTCTGCTGATCCTCGCGGTGGTTTTCTTCCGCAACGGGGGGCTGAAGCTTTCGCACGCGCTGGTCTGCGCCATGCTCGGGTTCTTCCTCGCGGGCACGAGCATGGCGCCGACCATCCAGAACGGCCTGACGGCCACGGCCGACGTCGTCAGCAGCCTCAAGCCCTGACGCCGGCCCTCGTCGGCGCATGCGCGGGACTCCGCGCCCGTGGGTATCGATCGCACACGATCGCCAGCGCTCCGGAACAGGGCTGATACGGACCGGTCTCAGGAGCAGAAAGTGATCGCTCTGAACAGTCGGCGGCACGAAACCATCATCCGGGGACGACCGGACCGCACCGCGTGCACGCACTGCCGGCGGCTCGGGCATCGCTTCGTTCCCTCGGTCGCCGGCCGGGCCGCCGCACCGGACCGCGCACGGGCCGCGGCCGCCGGGATCCGGCGTGCGATGCTCGACCGCCACGACCGTACGCGAGGCCCCGGCCCGCGGTCCGGTCCGTTGCCCGGCTGACCCCGGCCGCCCGCCCGCCTGCCTCGCGATGCCCCATTCCGGGACAGCCGCACGTGACGCGCCGTGTTGCGCCGGTGTGAAGCAGGCGTGAAACCCGATGCAGTCGCACGGACACCTCGGGTGGTCGCTCCGGCGTCGGGCGGCGGCGCGACCCCGTACCCGACCGAGGAGCCCGACGTTTCCGTCGTCCCGCAGAGCGCGTGCCCGCGCACCGGCCCTGCGCTCGCCCCCTGCGGCACCGCGCTCCTGACACGGCCTGCCACGGCCTGGGCGGAGGAGTGTGCCACCACCACCTTCGGCCTCGGCCGAGAGAGGCGGGCGCCGGAGGCGAACCGGTCGCGGTGCCGTGCCGCTCGGCGGGACGAAGAAGAGGCTGCCCTCGCCCCGGAGCATCGTTCCTGCGACGCCGGCACAACGCCGCTGTGCCGGAGCCGTCTCATGAGCCGACGAGCCGGGACCGGATCAGGAAACGCACCCCCTCCGGAGCCTCCAGAGAGAATCCGCTGCCCCGCCCCTCCACCACGTCGACGATCAGCCGGGTGTGCGCCCACACCTCGTACTGGCTCCTCGACATCCAGAACGGGACCCCCTCCGCCACCCCGTCGACGTCCAGCGAGGCCAGCAGCACGTCCGAGCCGCCGGTACGGAACTCACCGGCCGGGTAGCACATGGGCGCGCTGCCGTCGCAGCAGCCGCCCGACTGGTGGAACATCAACGGGCCGTGGACCGCACGCAGTCGGCGCACCAGGTCGGCGGCCGCGGCGGTGAGCTCGACGGCCGCCGCGCCGGACGGGCTCATCGCCGCGGCCCGGAGCCGGAGTTACCCGCAGCGCGGCGGACCGGCGCCGGGGGCCTCGTACCGAATCGGTTCATGCATCAGTCCCTTCGACCTGGGCGGGAGACGGTGTGCCGGCGCCGCGGCCGGGCGTCCACGGCACCGTACGCCCCTCTGCCTCCTTCGCCCATGCGTAACGGTGTTCCGGCCGGCCGGTGTCGCCGTACTTGAGGCTGAGGCTGATACGGCCCGCGCCCTCCAGGTACTTGAGATACCGCTGGGCGGTGGAGCGGCTCAACCCGGCCCGGGTGGCCACCTCGTGGGCGGACAACGGCTCGTCGGCGGCCGTCAGGACATGGCGGATCACGTCGGCCGTGGGCGCCGAGTGGCCCTTGGGCAGAGCCGCCGCAGGGCCCGGCTCCGCGGTGCGAAGGGCACCGAATATCCGGTCGACCTGCTCCTGTCCCGCCTCGCCCCGGCCGCCGCCCACGCCGTCGAGGGCCCGGCGCAGGGCTGTGTAACCCTCCAGCTTGGACCGCAGACCCGTGAAGCTGAACGGCTTGACCAGGTACTGCAGGGCGCCGTACCGCATGGCCGTCCGGACGGTCGACACATCACGGGCCGCGGTCACCATGATCACATCGGCCGGGTGGCCGAGCTGGCGCATGCGTCGCACCAGGGTCAGCCCCGTCTCGTCCGGAAGGTAGTGATCGAGAAGGACGAGATCGACGTGGTGGCGCTCCAGGAAGGCCAGCGCCTGCGCGGCGGTGTGCGCACGTGAGACCACGCGGAAGCCGGGGACCCTGGCCACGTACTCGGCGTTGATCTCGGCAACACGGAAGTCGTCGTCCACCACCAGGACATCGATCATCGCAACTCTCCCACTCCGGTCGGCGTCCGGACGCCGAGTGCCTCGGGCAGAACGACGGTGAAGACCGCGCCGCCGCCGGCCCTGGCGGTGACGCGAGCCGCGCCACCGTAGCGCTCGGCCAGCCGGCGCACCAGCGCCAGACCCAGACCGCGGCCACGATGCGCGGGGGACTCCTTGGTCGACCAGCCCTCGGTGAAGATGTGCTCGCGCAGGCCCGGAGGTATCCCGGGACCGTTGTCGCTGACCCGCAGGACCGCGGTGGTCCCCTCGGCGAGCAGTTCGACCTCGACGAGCGAAGCGACGTCCAGCGCGTTGTCGATGAGGTTGCCGAGGACCGTCACCAGATCGCGCGGGTCCACCACCACGTCCGGGAGCCGGGTGTTCGGCGAGACGCGCAGGGACGCGCCACGCTCCGCCGCGATGGCCGACTTGCCCACCAGCAGCGCCGACAGCAGCGGGTCGTTGACACGCTCGGCGACCTGCTCCGCCGATGCCCGGTGACCCTCGGTCACCTCCGCGACGAACTCCACCGCGGCTTCGTGCCTCCCGAGTTCCAGCAGCCCGAGCACGGTGTGCAGCCGGTTCGCGTGCTCGTGGTCCTGGGCGCGCAACGCGTCCAGCAGGCCGTGCGTGGAGTCCAGCTCACGGCCGAGCAGCTCCAGCTCGGTGCGGTCGCGCAGGGTGACGACGGCTCCGCCGTCACCGGTGGGCATGCGGTTGGCGATCAGCACGCGCCCCTTGCAGACGGTGATCAGGTCGGCGCCCCCGACCCGTCCCGCCAGCACCTCCGTCGTACGGCCCGGCGGCAGCACCTCGCCCAGCGGCCGCCCGACGGCGTCCTGGCCCAGCTCCAGCAGGCGCCGCGCCTCGTCGTTGAGCAACCGGATCCGGCCCCGGGCGTCGAGGGCGAGAACGGCCTCGCGAATGCTGTGCAGCATGGCCTCCCGCTCGTCCAGCAGCGCGGAGATGTCGGCGAACGCCAGCCCGTGGGTGCCGCGCTGCAGCCGCCGCGACACGGCCAGGGCGGCCAGCACGCCCACGGCGAGCGCCGCCCCGGAGTAGAGCAGCAGACCGGGAATGGCCCCGAGCAGCCGTTCATGGACGCTGTCGTAGGCGATGCCGACCGAGACGGCACCCACGATGGTCCCGTCCCCGTCGCGCAGGGGGACCTTCGCGCGTGCCGAGCGGCCCAGGGTCCCGTCGTCGATCTGCATGACCTCCCTGCCGCGCAGAGCCGTGCTGGGATCGGTCGAGACGTGTCTGCTGATCTGTGCCGTGTCGGTGTGCGACCAGCGAACCCCGCGGGTGTCCATGACCACGACGTAGAGCGCCCCGGTGGCCCGCCGGATCCGCTCCGCCTCGGCCTGTACCGGTCCGGTGGGGCTGGGGTCGGTGCCGGCCAAGTTGCGTACCAGGCCGGGTTCGGCGGCGGTGGTCTGGGCGATGGACAACGCCTGGCGCATCGCCTGGTCGTCGAGCTGGTGGCTCAGCGGCGCGAGGAAGAGCCCGGTGACGAGCATGATCACGCCGGTGGTGATGGCCACCTGGGTGAGCAGGACCTGGGCGAAGACACGGCGGGGCCAGTGAATCCGCATGTGCTTCGACCTCTGCCTTCCGCCGGCCAGGAACCTGATGCTCCGTTTCGTCCTTGTGTGAACGCAACGTAAACGCCGCCGTCGTCGATGAACAGCCCTCGTGGCCCATTCGTTGCCGCAGCGTGAGCAGAACGGGCAGAACCGCGGGTTATGAGCAGAAGCAGGAGTTGTGAGCGCAAGGGTGCCCACGTCCGAGCTCCGCACCTAGCGTCCCGCTCCATGAACAGCGATACGAGCCCCGCCATCGAGCTGCGGGGGGCGAGCAAAGCGTTCCGGACTCCGTCGGGGGCACTCCACACCGCCGTAAGGGATCTGGACCTCACCATCGGGCGCGGTGAGTTCGTCGCCGTCGTCGGTCCCACCGGATGCGGCAAGTCGACCACTCTGACCCTGGTGAGCGGTCTGGAGGAGCCCACCGAGGGGGAGGTGCTGGTGGGCGGCGAGCCGGTGCGCGGCATCGGCGACAAGGTCGGCTTCGTCTTCCAGCAGGACGCGGTCTTCCCCTGGCGGACCGTGCTCTCCAATGTGATGGCGGGTCCTCGCTTCCGGGGCGTGCCGAAATCCGAGGCGAAGGAACGGGCCCGGGAGTGGCTCGCCCGGGTCGGGCTGTCCGCCTTCGAGGACCGGTATCCCCACCAGCTGTCCGGCGGTCAGCGCAAGCGGGTCGCGCTCGCGGCCACCTTCGTCAACGACCCCGAGATCCTGCTCATGGACGAACCCTTCTCCGCACTCGATGTGCAGACCAGGGCCCTGATGTCGGACGAACTGCTGGAGCTGTGGGCCGGCACCGGCTCCTCCGTCGTCTTCGTCACCCATGACCTGGAAGAGTCCATCGCGCTGGCCGACAAGGTCGTGGTCATGACCGCGGGCCCGGCCACGGTCAAGGAGGTCTTCGAGATCGACCTGCCCCGTCCCCGCAAGGTCGAGCAGGTGCGTCTGGAGCCCCGGTTCGTCGAGATCTACCGGGAGATCTGGTCCTCGCTCGGCGAAGAGGTCCGCATCACCCGCGAGAGGGGTGCCCTCGATGCCGCCTGAAACCCTCACGGCGAACGCCGCCGTCACCAAGACCGAGCGCACCCGGGCCAGGGCGCGGGCCGCCCGGAACCGCACGTACCTGGTGCTCGGGAGCCGGGTCGCGGTGCTCCTCGCGGTCATCGGGCTGTGGGAGTGGCTGGCCCGTACCGCGGTCATCGACCCGTTCAACTTCTCCATGCCGTCGAAGATCTGGGACCAGATCCACACCTGGGTCGTCGACGGCACCGCCCAGGGGCCCCTGTGGGAGCAGATCTGGTACACGCTCCACGAAGCGCTGCTCGGCTGGGTCATCGGTGTGATCGCCGGTGTGCTGCTGGGAATCGCGCTGGGCCGTGTCCGGTTCGCCGCCGACGTCCTCGGCCCGTACATCAAGGTGCTCAACGCCCTGCCGCGCATCGTGCTCGCCCCGATCTTCCTCATCTGGTTCGGCCTCGGCCCGGCCTCGAAGGTCGCCTCCGCGGTCGTCCTGGTCTTCTTCCCCGTCTTCTTCAACGCCTTCCAGGGGGCCAGGGAGGTCGACCGCAACCTCGTCGCCAACTCCCGCATCCTGGGCGCGAGCAACCGGCAGGTCACCCTTCAGGTGGTCGTCCCCTCGGCCACGTCGTGGATCTTCACCAGCCTGCATGTGAGCTTCGGCTTCGCCCTCATCGGCGCCATCGTCGGTGAGTACATCGGTGCCACCAAGGGGCTCGGACTGCTGGTCGCCGCCTCCCAGGGCACGTTCAACGCCGCCGGTGTCTACGCCGCGATGGTCATCCTCGCGCTCGTCGCGCTGCTGGCCGAAGGCCTGCTGACCTTCCTCGAGAAGCGGCTCTTCCGCTGGAAGCCGGCCGAGGCCGACACCGCCCGCTGACCCCCGCCGCCATCCGCACACCCCGAATGCTTCTCCACAAGGACGTGAATCAGATGCGCACATCCACCAGGATCTCGGCCGCCGCCGTCGCCGGGGCACTCGCCCTGACCAGCCTGACCGCCTGCGGCGGCGACTCCACCTCGGCCTCCGGTGGCAAGAACGACAAGGTCAAGATCATGGTCGGGGGCCTGGACAAGGTCATCTACCTGCCCGCGATGCTCACCGAACGGCTCGGCTATTTCAAGGACGAGGGGGTGTCGGTCCAGCTCCTCACCGAGCCCGCGGGCGTCCAGGCCGAGACGGCGCTGGTCTCCGGCGACGTCCAGGGCACGGTGGGCTTCTACGACCACACCCTCGACCTCCAGGTGAAGGGCAAGCAGGTCGAGTCGGTCGTCCAGTTCTCCCAGGCCCCCGGCGAGGTCGAGATCGTCTCCGACCGGGCGGCGGGAGACGTCAGGTCCGCGAAGGACTTCAAGGGCAAGAAGCTCGGTGTGACGGGGCTCGGCTCCTCGACCGACTTCCTCACGAAGTACCTCGCGGTGAGCAACGGGGTGAAGACGAGCGAATTCACGCCCGTGGCCGTCGGCGCGGGGCAGACGTTCATCTCCGCCCTTCAGCAGGGTTCCATCCAGGGCGGTATGACCACCGATCCGACGGTCGCCACCGTCCTGGACAAGAAGCTCGGCAAGATCCTCATCGACATGCGGACCCCGGAGGGCTCCAAGCAGGCGCTCGGCGGGCTCTACCCGTCCTCCAGCCTCTACATGCAGACCGCTTGGGTCGACAGCCACAAGGACACCGTCCAGAAACTGGCCAACGCCTTCGTCAGGACGCTGAAGTGGATGTCCACGCACAGTGCCGACGAGATCGCCGCGAAGATGCCCGCCGACTACGCCCAGGGCGGCGGAAAGGCTCTCTACGCGAAGGCCATCAAGAGCACCCTGCCCATGTTCACCACGGACGGCGTCATGCCCGCGGACGGCCCCGCCACCGTCGAGCGGGTCCTGAAGGCCTTCAACCCGAACCTGAAGAACGCGAAGGTGGACCTCGCCAAGACGTACACCACGGAATTCGTCAAGAAGGCGGGCTGACCGCGGGCGTCGAGGACGCCCGCGCGCCGAACCCGTCCGGCTCGATGCCCCGCCTACTGCTTCCAGTTCGGAGGCTGGGCGGGGTCGAGCGTTCGCCACTGGGCGAGGACCTTGGGGTCCTGCGCGTCGAGCCAGTCGGTCAGTTCACGGAAGGAGACACAGCGCACCTCCTTCCGCGGGCAGACCTCCCGCATCGTCTCCTCGGCGGCATCCATGTAGATCCCGCCGTTCCAGTCCTCGAAGTGATTCCCGATGAACAGCGGCGCCCGGCTGCCGTGGAACACCCGGTTGAACCCGGCGACGTACGAGTCCTTTGCCTCCTTGCGCCATTTTCCGTATTCCGCGGGGTCGCCCTCGGTGTTGCCCTCCGACTGGTTGTAGAGGAAGTTGAAGTCCATGGACAGCACCTGGAAGTCCTTGCCGGGGAACGGCAGCATCTGCAAAGGGAAGTCCCAGACACCGTTCTTCTTGGAGGGCCAGATCTGGAAGTCCCCCGGGGAGCTCGCGTCGTAGCGCCATCCGAAGGGCTTGGTCGCCGGCAGGAGGGTCTTCTGGCCTTCGAGACAGGGGGCCCGTCCGCCGACGACCTCGCGGGTGGGGTCGAACGGCAGCGGATCGAGGTCGGTGAAGCCCGTGTTGGTCTTCCAGTTCTGCACGAAGGAGTAGAACTGGTTGATCTCGCTGATCCACTCGTTCGTACTCCAGTCCCCACCGCCCTTCTTGTCGCAGAAGTGACCGTTGAAATGGGAACCGATCTCATTGCCTTCCCGCCAGGCGCCGCCGAGCTGTTCCAGCGTCATGCGGATGTGTTCACGCGTCGGGTACGAGATCGCGGCCGCTCCGGGCTTGTGCTGCGGCGGCTCGTAGAGGTTCCTCTTCTCCTTCGGGAGCAGGTAGATCCCGGTGAGGAAGAACGTCATGTGCGCGTTGCTCTCCTCGGCCGCACGGCGGAACCGCGAGAACATGCGATCGTCGCCCTCGAGTGCGCCGTCCCACGAGAACACCACGAACTGCGGCGGCTTCTCACCCGGCTTGAGCCGCTCGGCCTTCGACCGGCCCGGCTGGGGTCCCGTGTAGGACGTGGAGCCGTCTCCCAGAATCCTGACCTTCCCGTCCCACGTCTCCTCCTCCGTCCTCTTCCCGCCGCCCTCACTGCGCTCCCGGGCGGTGGGCGTCGGCGCGGCGACGGTGCTCGTGCCCCGCGGGGTCCGGCTGTCCGACGCATCGTCGGACGCCAGCGGGATCAGCGCCGCGGAACCCGACACGACAAGGCATGCCGCGAGCCCGAGCACGACACGGGGCGTCGCGCGGGCCCGAATCCGGTCGACAGCGGATTTTTTTCTGGTCTTTGTCACTTCGTCATGGCTTCCGTGTATGTGTTCCAGATCCGGGACGGGAGCTTCCGGCCGGCCGCCGAGCTGCCGCCCAGTCCCTTGAGCGGCAGCGGCGCCAGACTCTTCGCCAGGTCCATGCGGTACACGACGACGGCCGTGGACGCGGTCCGGTCGTATCCGACGTACCAGCGCGCGGTGTCGTCCTCGGTGGTTCCGGTCTTGGCGGCGACCGGCGGGGCCGAGCCGGCACCGGTCTTCCCGTCGGGCCGTGCGAGCGACGCGGTGACCTCGTCCGCGACGGCGGACCGCACGGCGCGCTTCGTCCGCGGCAGGTTCAGCCGGACCGGCTCGCCGTTGCGGGTGACCTTCCGTACCGAGTACGGATCGGTGTGCATGCCGTGGGCCGCGAACATGCCGTACGCGTCGGCCATGCGGATGGCGCTCGGCGTGGAGTTCCCCATCGAGAACGCGGGAACGGGTGGCCCGAAGCTGGACGGGAGCAGCCCGGATGCCTCGGCCGTACTGCGGACCTGCTTCAGCCCCGCGTCCATGCCGAGTTGGAGGAACGGGGAGTTCACGCCCTTCGCCATGGCGTCGTGCAGGCTGATGCGGCCGTAGGAGTGGTCGCCGTCGTTGCGGCCCTTGACCATCTTGCCGCTGCGGTCCCAGTAGGGGCCCTCGGGTGTCATGACCGGGATGCCGTCGTCACCGTCGTACACGGTCGAGGGTGTGACGGTGGTCCGGGGGCCGTTGCGCCGGGGTGCGATGCCGTGCTCCAGGCCGGCGGCGTAGACGAACGGGGTGAAGGCCGAACCGGCGGGGACCGTACCGGCGTTGGACTCGTTGAAGGCCTGCCGTTCGAAGTCAGGGCCGCCGTACACGGCGAGGATCCGGCCGTCCGGGGCAACGGACGCGGCACCGAACCGGACGTGGCGGTCGTTCTTGCGCTGCTTGGGATCGAGCGTGTCGCGCGCGTCCTTCACGGCCCCGCTGAGGGCGGTCATCCGCGGCTTCTCGAACGTCGTGTAGATCTGGTAGCCGCCGAGGTCGAAGCGCGCGTCGGAGATGTGCCCGGCACGCTTGGCGTACGACTCGGCGAGCTGGACGAGGTAACCGTCCTGCCCGGCCGTGCTGTTCGGCTTGTGCAGGGGCTTCGGCTCGGGAAAGACCGTGTACCGGGCCCGCTCGGCAGGGCTCAGCCTGCCGATCTCCACCATGCGGTCCAGCGTCCACTTCCACCGGGCGACGGCGCGCTTGCGGTTGTGCGGGTTGACGGCGGGGTCGTAGAGCGAGGCGCCCTTGAGCAAGGACGCGAGGAACGCTCCCTCGCTGGCGTCGAGTTGGGTGACCTCCTTGCCGTAGTAGGCCTGGGCCGCGCGCTGGAGACCGTAGGTGCCACGGCCGAACCAGCTGGTGTTCAGGTACTCCTGAAGGATCTTGTCCTTGCTCACATGGCGGTCGAGTTTGACCGCGAGCAGCATCTCGGTGAACTTGCGGGAGAAGGACTGGTCCTGCGAGAGGTAGACGTTCTTGACGTACTGCTGGGTGATCGTCGAGCCGCCCTGGGTGTCGCCCTCGCCGACCGTGCGCCACAGCGCGCGGGTGATGCCCTGCGTCGATATGCCGTGGTCCGAGTAGAAGTCGGAGTTCTCGGCCGCCAGTACGGCCCATCGGACGTCGTCGGGAATCTTCGACAGGGGCATCTCCTGGCGGCTCACCCAGCCGGTACGGGCCATGGGCGTGCCGTCGGCCCAGTAGTAGACGGTGTCCTGCTGCGTGGCGAACGCGTTGAGGTCCTTGGGGATGTCCGTACGCGCGTAGGCGATGCCCACCACGGTCGCGAGCGTTGCGGTGACCACCAGGAACGAACCGAGGGCCAACCGCCACGAGGGCACCCATCTCCGCCAGCCGCGCCGGCCCGCGCGTGGGTAGTCCGGGCCGCGCAGCAGGCGTGGGCGTGGCCGCTTCGAATGTTTTCGGCGCCCCGCGCCCCGGGCCCGCGCGGTCCGGGCGGAGCGCGCCGTTCTGCTGAATGCGTTGTGCTGTGTCATTCCGTCCAGCCGTGACAGGCCGGGCCGGCCGCGGACTACGACCGTGCCCGTACACATGTAGTGGTCATTGCTCGTCCGCTGCCACGCCTTCGGCTCGGCCGGTGCAAGGCATACGCATCCCGGGTCCGGTTCAGGACCTGGGCCGCTGATCGGACGGAAGCGCCCAGAGGGTGACCACACACTCCCCCTCGCCGACTCCGTCGCAGCAAAGGCCAAAGCATGACCGAGAGTTGCGTCGCGAAGTCACGCAAAGATAACAGGCCGCCGGGGAGTGCGTGCCGCCCGGCCCCGATCGGGCGCCGGAGGGCCGTAGTTGGGCCCGGAATGCCGGCTCGGCTCCGACCCTGCCGCCGGCCGGTCCGCGGGCGCTGGCCGAGCGCGCGGTGCCCGGGTTCCACTGAGTGGTCGCAGATGCGTTCGCTTTCGGGTGACTTGACGGCCTGTTGCCGGTGGAGCGGTGCCCGCGGCGCCCCACCATCGCAAGCAGCCGAATCCGCCCGGCGTTGGGAGACTGCCGTGCACATCCTGCTCGTGGCGAGCGCGTTCAACAGCCTCACTCAGCGTGTTCATGCCGAACTGGGGGACCGTGGCCACGTCGTGGCGGTGGAACTCGCTCTGCCGGAGGAGTCCGCACGCGACGCGTCGCTGCGGCGGGCCGTGCGCGAGTTCGCGCCCGACCTGGTGGTGGCCCCGTTGCTGAAGACCGCCATCCCCCGGGAGGTGTGGGCGGCGCACACCTGCCTCGTCGTCCATCCGGGCCCGCCGGGCGACCGAGGTCCCTCCGCCCTCGACTGGGCGATCGACGAGGGCGCGGACACCTGGGGCGTGACCGTCCTGCAGGCCGACGAGGAAATGGATGCCGGGGCCATCTGGGCATCGGCCACCTTTCCGGTGCCACCGGTGGGCAAGAGCGACCTCTACCGCAACGAGATCTCCGACGCCGCGCTGCGGGCGGTGCACCTCGCGGTCGAGCGCTTCTCGTCCGGCACGTACGTTCCTCGCGCGCAGACCGGCGGGGACGAGGAGCTGCACATCCGTACGCGGCCCTACCTCCGGCAGGAGCACCGCCGCATCGACTGGGGGTCGGACTCCACGGAAGCGGTCCTGCGCAAGCTGCGAGCCGCCGACTCGTACCCGGGCGTACGTGACGAACTGCTCGGCGGTGAATGGTTTCTGCACGGGGGGCACCCGGAGTACGAACTGCGGGGCGGACCGGGCGAGCTGGTGGCTGTGCGGGCCGGGGCCGTCTGCCGGGCGACGACCGACGGCGCGGTGTGGATTCCCGAGCTCCGCCCCCGTCGCAGGCCGGGCGGGCCCGCCACGTTCAAGCTGCCCGCCGTGACGGCGCTCGCCGGGCGCCTGCCCGCGCTGCCCGAGTGCCCCGCGCCGCTGTTCGAGGAAGGGTGCGGGCCCGGCTGGAGCGACATCAGCTACCGGGAGGAGGGGCAGGCCGGGTTCCTCTCGTTCTCCTTCCCCGGCGGTGCGATGAGCACGGTGCAGTGCCGACGCCTGCTCGACGCCTACCGGCTGGTCTGCCGGCGGCCCACCTCGGTGCTGGTCCTGGGAGGGCGCCGGGACTTCTTCTCCAACGGCATCCACCTCAATGTCATCGAGGCCGCCGCCGATCCCGGCGAGGAGTCCTGGGCCAACATCAACGCCATGGACGATCTCGTGGAGGCCGTGCTGACCACCACCGACCGCCTGGTGGTCTCGGCCTTGGGCGGCAACGCGGCCGCGGGCGGGGTGATGCTCGCCCTGGCCGCGGACGAGGTCTGGTGCAGATCGGGCGCGGTGCTGAACCCGCACTACCGCCTGATGGGGCTGTACGGCTCCGAGTACTGGACCTACACGCTGCCGCGCAGGGTGGGGGCCGCCGCGGCGGAACGCCTCACCGACACGGCGCTGCCGGTGAGCGCCGAGGCCGCTGTGCGGCTCGGCCTGGCCGACCGGACGATCGCCTGTGACGCGCCGTCGTTCGCGGGCGAGGTCACCCGGCTGGCGGCCCGGCTCGCCGCGTCGCCCGCGGCGCTGTCGCGGATCGCCGCGAAGAAGGCGGTGCGGGACCGGGACGAGGCCCACCGGCCCCTGGCCGACCACCGGGAGCAGGAGCTGGCCGCGATGCGGCGGATCTTCTTCGATCCGCGGTCGTCCTACCACGCGCTGCGACGCGCGTTCGTGCGCAAGGAACCTGCGCCGGGCCGCCCGGCGCACGCCCTCCCGGTCCCGGCCGGCGGTTCCCCGGGGAACCGGCCCGCACGGGGGCCCGGCGTCACCGCACTGGCGGCGCACCGCGAGGTCTCCGCACCGAACGCTTGCTACCAAGAACAGTGAAGGTCGATGTGTCGGCCTTCGTGTGTCTCTTCCCAGGGAGGCATCCTCATGGATGCAGCAACGTCGAACGCCGTGGACGCACCCGCTGCGGCCACCGGAGAAGAGTCCCCGATCCATATCCTCTGGATCAACGCGGGGCTGAGCTGTGACGGTGACTCGGTGGCTCTGACCGCCGCGATGCAGCCGAGCATCGAAGAGATCGTGACCGGTGCGCTGCCCGGTCTGCCCAGGATCGAGGTCCACTGGCCGCTGATCGATTTCGAAAGCGGCCCCGTGGGCGGTGCGGACACGTTCATCGAGTGGTTCTTCAAGGGCGAGCGCGGCGAGATCGATCCCTTCGTCCTGGTGGTCGAGGGTTCCGTCCCGAACGAGACGATCAAGCCGGAGGGGTACTGGTGCGGGTTCGGTGACAATCCGGAGACCGGCCAGCCGATCACCACCAGCGAATGGATCGACCGGCTGGCGCCCAAGGCCCTGGCCGTCGTCGCCATCGGGACCTGCGCCACGTACGGCGGCATCCACGCGATGGCCGGGAACCCGACCGGTGCGATGGGCCTGCCCGACTATCTCGGCTGGGACTGGAAGTCGAAGGCCGGGATCCCGATCGTGTGCGTGCCGGGCTGCCCGATCCAGCCGGACAACTTCTCGGAGACCCTGACCTATCTGCTGTACCAGGCGGCGGGATCCGCTCCGATGATTCCGCTGGACGACAAGCTCCGTCCGACCTGGCTGTTCGGCGCCACCGTGCACGAGGGGTGCGACCGGGCCGGCTACTACGAACAGGGTGAGTTCGCCCTGACCTACGACTCGCCCAAGTGCCTGGTCAAGCTCGGCTGCTGGGGCCCCGTCGTCAAGTGCAACGTACCCAAGCGCGGCTGGATGAACGGCATCGGAGGCTGTCCGAACGTCGGCGGTATCTGTATCGCCTGCACCATGCCGGGCTTTCCCGACAAATTCATGCCGTTCATGGACGAACCGCCGGGTGCCAAGCTCTCCAGCACCGCCAGCGGTGCGTACGGGACGGTCGTCCGCAGGCTCCGGGCGATCACGGCGAAGACCGTGGACAAGGAACCGAAGTGGCGGCACAAGAGGGGCCGGCTGACCACCGGCTACCGGCCCCCGTGGTGAACACGCCCAGGACACCGATCGCACTCCACACCCTCCGGTGACGACCCCACCTCACGCTTCTCAGAAGGGCTACGGCAGACACGATGGCACCGACGACGAAGGCGGCCGGCGACGGCAGTGGCCTGGTGGAGATGGCCTGGGATCCGATCACCCGGATCGTGGGCAGTCTCGGAATCCACACGAAGATCGATTTCAAGCAGAAGCGGGTCGCGGAGTGCTACAGCACCTCGTCGGTGTTCCGCGGCTACAGCGTCTTCATGCGGGGCAAGGACCCGCGGGACGCGCACTTCATCACCAGCCGCATCTGCGGGATCTGCGGCGACAACCACGCCACGTGCTCGGTGTACGCGCAGAACATGGCGTACGGAGTGAAACCGCCGCACCTCGGTGAGTGGATCATCAACCTCGGCGAGTCCGCGGAGTACATGTTCGACCACAACATCTTCCAGGAGAACCTGGTCGGGGTCGACTACTGCGAGAAGATGGTCCGCGAGACGAATCCCGGCGTCCTGGAACTCGCCGAGCGCACCGAGGCGCCGCACGCTGGGGAGCACGGATACCGCACGATCGCGGACATCATGCGGTCGCTCAACCCCATCGAGGGCGAGTTCTACCGCGAGGCCCTCCAGGTGAGCCGCTACACGCGGGAGATGTTCTGCCTGATGGAGGGGCGCCATGTGCACCCCTCCACGCTCTACCCGGGCGGTGTGGGCACGGTCGCCTCCGTCCAGCTCTTCACGGACTACCTCAGCCGCCTCATGCGCTACGTGGAGTTCATGAAGCGGGTCGTGCCTCTGCACGACGACCTGTTCGACTTCTTCTACGAGGCCCTGCCCGGGTACGAAGAGGTCGGCCGACGGCGCGTGCTGCTCGGCTGCTGGGGAGCGCTCAACGACCCCGAGCACTGCGACTTCACGTACGCCAACATGAGCGACTGGGGACGGAAGATGTTCGTCACCCCCGGTGTGATCGTGGACGGCAAGCTGGTCACCAACGACCTGACCGAGATCAACCTCGGCATCCGGATCCTGCTGGGCAGTTCGTACTACGACGACTGGCAGGGCAGGGAGCAGTTCGTCACCCACGACCCGCTCGGCAACCCGGTCGACCCCCGCCACCCGTGGAACCAGCACACGATCCCCGCGCCGCAGAAGCGGGACTTCGACGACAAGTACAGCTGGGTGATGTCGCCGCGCTGGTTCGACGGCAAGGACCATCTGGCCCTGGACACCGGCGGCGGCCCCATCGCCCGGCTCTGGTCCACCGCGCTCTCCGGGCTCGTCGACGTCGGCTACGTCAAGGCCACCGGCCACAGCGTCGTCATCAACCTGCCGCGCACGATGACCAAGCCCGAGACCACCTTCGAGTGGAAGATCCCGAAGTGGAGCAACGCGCTGGAGCGCAACCGCGCCCGCACCTACTTCCAGGCGTACGCGGCCGCGATCGCGCTGCACTGCGCCGAGAAGGGGCTGGCCGAGGTCCGCGCCGGACGTACGCAGACCTGGGAGAAGTTCGACGTCCCCGACGAGAGCATCGGTGTCGGCTTCACCGAGGCCGTACGCGGCGTGCTCTCGCACCACATGGTGATCAGGGACGGCAAGATCGCCAACTACCACCCCTATCCTCCGACGCCGTGGAACGCCAGCACCAGGGACACCTACGGGACTCCCGGTCCCTACGAGGACGCCGTGCAGAACACGCCCATCTTCGAGGAGAACCCGCCGGAGAACTTCAAGGGCATCGACATCATGCGCGCCGTGCGCAGCTTCGACCCCTGTCTCCCGTGCGGCGTCCACATGTACGTCGGCGGGGGGAAGACCGTGCAGAAGATGCATGTGCCCACCGGGCTGAGCGGACTGGGCGGATGAGCGCGGCCACGGGCGCCTGTGACGCGGAGCGGGCCGGGCAGCGCATCGACGAGGTGCTTGAGCAACTGACGGCAGCCGGTGACCGGAGCACGTCCGAGGCGGCCGAGGAACTGGTACGGGTCCTGATGGACTTCTACGGCGCCGGTCTGGCCCGCATCCTCGACCGGCTCCGGGCGGCACCGGGCCGCGAGACGGGCGACACCCTGGACGAACTCCTGGGCGACGACCTGGTGTCGAGCCTGCTGGTCCTGCACGACCTGCACCCCGAGGACACCGGCACGCGCATCGGCCGGGCCCTCGCGGCCGTCCGCGACCCCGTCGAGGTGGTGGCCTTCGACGAGAGCACGGGCATCCTGCGCCTGCGGGCCGCCGCCGCCGCGGGCGGCTGCGGCTGCACCGGGGCACCGGCGGCACCGCAGTCCGTCGAGAACCTCCTGGCCTGCTTCGCACCGGAGGTGACCGCGGTCGAGAGGGAACCGGACTCCGCCGGCCGGGAGCCTGCGCTCCTGCAGATCCAGACCCGCCCGCCGCAGGCCGTGGCAACCGCCCGGCCGGCCCCGGCCAGGACATCATGAGCGCGCCTGGGACGTGGGCCGTACGCCCCGCCCCCGCCTCGGGGGTGCACAGGCTGCGGCGCTTCGCGGCACCGCGCGAACCCCGCCAGGAGCGCTGCGAACTCTGCGGGATCCCGGTGGCCGAGGGCGACCACCGGCATGTGGTGGACACCGAGCAGCGTTCACTCGCGTGCGCCTGCACCCCGTGCGCCCTGCTGTTCGACCGGCCCGGCGCCGCCCGCGGCCGGTTCCGGAACGTCCCGGACCGCTACCTGGCCGACCACGACCACCGTCTCGACGACAACGCGTGGGAGCTCCTGCAGATCCCGGTCGGCGTCGCCTTCTTCTTCCGCAACGCCGCACTGGACCGGCTCGTGGCGCTCTACCCGAGCCCCGCCGGGGCCACCGAGAGCGAACTCGATCCATCGGCCTGGCAGACCGTCCTCGGCGGCAGCCGTCTCTCCCGGCTGCTCGAACCCGACGTGGAGGCACTGCTGTTGCGCCGCTCCGAAGGCCGGGCCGAGTGCTATCTGGTACCCATCGACATCTGCTACGAGCTGGTGGGTCGCATGCGCCTGCTGTGGCAGGGCTTCGACGGCGGAGCGGAGGCCCGTGCCGACCTCCAGGCGTTCTTCGAACACATCGAACGCCGGGCCGGGGCAGCCGCGGGGGAGCGACGGCCATGACGGACTTCGCCTTCACCTGCACCGGCGTGCGCGCCGACCCGTACGCCGCCGGCCCCACCCTCGTCTTCCGGCTGCGCATCACCGCGTCCGGGGAAGCGCGGGTGCACGCGCTCGCGCTGCGCTGCCAGATCCGCATCGAGCCCGCCCGGCGCGGCTACGAAACGGCCGAGGCCAAAGGCCTGACGGATCTCTTCGGAGAGCGCTCACGCTGGGGCAGCACCCTCCAGCCCGTGCAGTTCGCCCAGGTCCCGGTCATGGTCCCGGCGTTCACCGGGGAGACCGAGACGGACGTCGTCGTGCCCTGCACCTATGACCTGGAGATCGCCGCGACACGGTATGCGGACGCGCTGACGGACGGTGAGGTGCCGCTCCTCATGCTCTTCTCCGGCACCGCCTTCACCGGTTCCGGCGGCTTCCTGGTCGAGCCGGTGCCCTGGGACCGGGAGGCGCCCTTCCGGATGCCGGTGGCGGTGTGGAAGGAGATGGTCGACCAGCACTTCCCCGGATGCGGCTGGCTCCGCCTTCCCCGCGACACCATGAACGCGCTGCTCGAATTCCGCTCCCGGCACGCACTGCCCTCCTGGGAGGCGACCGTCCGGACGCTTCTCGACGCGGCCGGAACCACGGCCCTCCGGCCGCCGGACCGAGGACGTGCCGGCGCCGGGCTCGCCGGGCTCGCCGAGAGGACGGCGCAATGACCGCGACCGCCTTCACCCCCGCGCTGGAATCCCGTTTCGCCGCCGCCCGCGGGGTGGCCGACGCCGTCCTCTTCGAGGGCTACGTCCTGTATCCGTACCGCGCGTCGGCGGCCAAGAACCGGCTCCGCTGGCAGTTCGGCGTGCTCGTCCCACCGGCCTGGGCGGCAGCCACCGAAGAGCACGACTTCCAGCACACCGAGTGCCTCATGGAACCGAAGGCCGACGCGGTTCTGGCGGCCGAGGTGCGGTTCCTGCACGCCCAGCGGCGCACCGTGCAGCGGCTCCGCGAGGACGGCACCTTCGAGACCGTCCCCGAACTCCACCTCACCGACCGGGTCCTGGTGCCCTGGGACGAAGGTGCGGAGGAACGCGTCGAAGTGCTCGCCACCCTGGCCGAGCTCACCGGCGGCGGCCTCGTCGTCCCCTTCGCGCGCCCGGCACGGGAGGAGCACGAAACCGTCCGGGACGAGGACGGCCGGACCGTCGGTCGCCTGGTGCGCCGCTGCGAGGAGATCAGCGGCGCGGTACGGCTGTCCGCCGCCGAAATCGACGGCCCCTACCGGGCGATGCGGCTCACCGCCGTCGTGGAGAACACCAGCACCTGGACGCCGGACACCCGCGGCGCCGACCGCGACGCCGCTCTGCCCCGGTCGCTGGTGGCCGCGCACCTGCTCCTGGGCCTCGGCGCGGGCTCGTTCCTGTCGATGACGGACCCTCCGGAATGGGCCAAGGGCGCGGTCGCGGGCTGCCGGAACACGCACACCTGGCCCGTACTGGCCGGGGAGCCCGGCCGCGCGGACCTGGTGCTCTCCTCCCCGATCATCCTTGAGGACCACCCGGCCATCGCCCCGGAGAGCCCCGGGGCGCTGTACGACTCCACGGAGATCGACGAGATCCTCGCCCTGCGGACGGCCGCCCTCACGGACCAGGAGAAGCGCGAGGCCCGGGGGACGGACGACCGGGCGGCCGCGGTCATCGACCTGGCCGACTCGATGCCCCCCGAGGTCCTGGAACGGCTCCACGGTGCGGTGCGGGCGCTGCGGGAAGTCACCGAACCGGGTGCGCCCGCGGCGGAACCGCCCGACGAGCTCCGGCACGTGCCGGAAGGGGCCGGCGGGTACGACCTGATCCGGCCGGACCGGCCGTGGTGGGATCCGGCCTCCGACGCCGGCGCCGATCCGGCGCGCGACCGGATCCTGGTGGACGGCCGGTCGGTGGGCGCGGGCAGCCGCGTACTGCTGCGGCCCGGCCTGCGCCGCACCGACGCCCAGGACCTCTTTCTGCAGGGCCGCAGCGCACTGGTCGAGGCAGTGCTGCACGACGTGGACGGGGGAGTGCACCTCGCGGTCACCGTGGAGGGCGACCCGGGGGCCGACATCCGGCGCGAACAGGGCCGGTTCCTGTATTTCCAGCCCGATGAGGTCTCACCTCTGGAGGACGCATGACGCCGCCCCCGGAGCGGAGAGCGACGACCCTGGTCGCGGGCGTGGGGAACATCTTCCTCGGCGACGACGGCTTCGGTGTCGAGACCGTACGGCGACTGGCGTCCGCCCCCCTGCCCGGCCATGTCGAAGCGGTGGACATCGGGGTGCGCGGAGTCCATCTCGCGTACCGGCTCCTCGACGGATACGACACGCTGGTCCTGATCGACGCCACCGAACGCGGCGGCGATCCCGGAACGCTGTACCTGATCGAGGCCGACCGGCCCGGCCGCGTCGAGCCGCAGGAAGCTCTGCTCGACGGCCACCGCATGTCCCCCGACGCGGTACTGACCCTGCTGGAAACCCTGTGTGCCGGGACGGGCTGCAGCCCCCCGGGACGCACGCTGGTCGTCGGATGCGAACCCGCCCGCGTCGAAGAAGGCATCGGCCTCAGCGATCCCGTGGCCGCTGCCGTCCCGGAGGCCGTGAACATGGTCCTGCGCCTTGTGCGGGACGAGGAACGGACCGCCCCCACCGCACAGCCGACGGCCGGCCCGGCCATCAACTGAGGAGACGAACATCGTCATGAAGAAGATCATCATCGGTGGCGCGCTCGCCGCCGCCGTAGCCGCACTCGTGGCCCAGGTACTGCCCGACATCAAGCGCTACGTGCGGATGCGGTGCATGTGACGGCATCCGGATCCGCCGGAACCCGGGCTGCCCCGAACGACGTACGTACCGTGCGGCGTCGGCGAGCCGGGCCGGCCGGGGCCGCGACTCCCCGGTGTAATGACGCGGGCAGGACGGAGACCCATGCACGAGATGTCCATCGCCATGGCCGTCGTCGGCCAGGTGGAAGAAGCAGCCCGGACAGGCGGCGCCGTTGCCGTCACATCCGTCCGGCTCCAGGTCGGCGAGCTGGCCGGAGTGGTCCCCGACGCCCTGTCCTTCTGCTTCGAACTGGCCTGTGCCGGAACCGTGCTGGAGGGCGCGGAGCTCGTGGTGGACTCCGTACGGGCGAGAGCACGCTGCGTGCCCTGCGCGGACGAATGGGCGGTCGGAATGCCACCGCAGCTCTGCTGCCCGCTGTGCGGCGAGGCCACCGCGGAACTGCTCTCGGGCCGCGAACTGCAGATCGCCGACGTCCACTGGGACGAGGGGCCTGCGCAGAGACATATCCGTGAACCGATCTACGAGGAGCGCTGAACCATGTGCCGTGTGGTCGATCTGCAGCAGGCAGTACTCGCGAAGAACGACACGACCGCGCACCGCCTGCGCACCGAACTCGCCGCCCGCGGCACCGCGGTCGTCAACCTGCTTTCCAGTCCGGGCAGCGGGAAGACGGCACTGCTCGAACGCGAACTGGTCCTGGCCCGTGAGACGGGCGTCCCCGTCGCGGCGCTGACCGCCGACCTGGCCACCGAGAACGACGCCGTGCGACTGGCCCGTTCCGGCGCCCCGGTCAAACAGGTGCTCACCGACGGACTCTGCCACCTGGAGGCCCGGATGCTGGGCGGGCACCTCGACGGGTGGCTGCCCGAGGACACGCGGCTCCTCTTCGTGGAGAACGTGGGCAACCTCGTGTGCCCGGCCTCGTACGACCTCGGCGAAACGCTGAGGGTCGTCCTCGCCTCGGTCACCGAGGGCGAGGACAAGCCGCTGAAGTACCCCACCGCCTTCGGGCTGGCCCATCTGGTGCTCGTCACCAAGACGGACATCGCCGAGGCCGTGGAGTTCGACGAGGGCGCCTTCCGCGCCCACGTCGAGCAGGTCAACCCCGGTGTGGAGGTGCTCCTCACCTCGGCCCGGCGCGGTGACGGCGTCGGGGCACTCCTCGACCGGGCGCTGGGCGCCGCGAACGGAGCCCCCGTCCACCGGCCCGTCATGGCCCGCCAGCACCACTCCGCGTACGCCCACGCACACGCCCACGCACACGCGGAGCAGGGCGGGGCGCCTCACGGCGGGCCCCACACGCATGCCGACCCGGGCGGACCGGGCGATGTGCCGCAGGCGCCCGGCGCCATGGCGCAGAACCGCGCGTGACGGCGCAACGGTCCGGCCCGGCCACGGGTGAGCCGGCGCAGCGCCGCCGGGTCGTCGTCCGGGGTGTGGTCCAAGGCGTCGGGTTCCGGCCCTACTTGTACACACGCGCCCTCGCGATGGGCCTGGCGGGGCACGTCACCAACACCCCCGAGGGCGTCGTCGCGGAAGTCGAGGGCCCACCGGCCGTCGTGGCCGTGTTCTGCGAAGGGATCGCCGCGGACGCACCGCCCCTGGCCGTTCTCGATTCTGTCGAGCACCGCGAGGTTCCCGCCGCGGGCGGCGCCGGGTTCACCATCGTCGCCTCCCGGAGCGGCGGCCCCTCACGCACCCTGGTCCCCCCGGACGCGGCCACCTGCGCCGACTGCCTGGCCGAGCTGGCCGACCCCGCGGACCGGCGCCACCGGCACCCGTTCATCACCTGCACCAACTGCGGGCCGCGCTTCACCATCGTCACGGATCTGCCGTACGACCGCGCGCACACCACCATGGCCCGCTTCCCCATGTGCCCCGACTGCGCCCGCGAATACGCCGACCCCGCGGACCGCCGCTTCCACGCCCAGCCCGTCGCCTGCCACCGCTGCGGCCCCCGCCTCGATCTGCTGGTGGCGCACCCGGACCCGGACAGGGCCCCGCGACGGGCGACCGCTGCGGACCCGGTCGCCGAGGCCCGCAGGCTCCTGGCCGACGGGGCGATCCTGGCCGTCAAGGGGATCGGCGGCTACCACCTCGCGTGCGACGCGACCGACTCCCGGGCGGTGGCCGGACTCCGCCGCCGCAAGGCCCGCGGCGACAAGCCGTTCGCCCTGATGGCCCACGACATCGGCGACATCGCACACCTCGTCCGTATCGGCGCCGAGGAGCGGGCCCTGCTCACCGGCGCCGTCCGGCCGATCGTCCTGCTGAGACGCCGCAGCCGTGCCGTCCGCCCGCCAGGTGCTCCCGAACCGTCGGACAACGTCGCCCCGGGCAGTCCCGACCTCGGCGTCATGCTTGCCTACACCCCCCTGCACCACCTGCTCCTCGGTCTGCCCGGCGATCCCGCCGGGCCGCGTCTGCTCGTCATGACCAGCGGCAACGTGGCCGGGGAGCCCATCGTCACCGACGACGCCGAGGCGCTCACCCGGCTCGCCCGGCTGGCCGACGCCTGGCTGATCCACGACCGCCCGATCCAGGTGCCGTGCGACGACTCGGTCGTACGCGTCTGCGACGGGGAGCGGCTCACCGTACGCCGTTCGCGCGGATACGCCCCCCGGCCCGTCGAACTGCCCATCCCGGTACCGGCGGTCCTTGCCGCGGGGGGCGATCTGAAGAACACCCTGTGCCTGGCGGAAGGGCGCAGAGCCTGGCTGTCCGCCCACATCGGCGACATGGACGACCTGGCCACACAACGGGCCTTCGAGCACGCCGGACAGCAGCTGGCGACCATCACCGGAGTGCGGGCCGAGATCCTGGCCGTCGACCGGCATCCCGGATACCGCTCGGGGAAGCTGACCCGCCGTCTGGCCGGCGAACGGCACGTCGTACGCGTACAGCACCACCACGCGCACATCGCCTCGGCCATGGCCGAGCACGGCCTGGACGGCAGCGGACGGGTGATCGGCGTCGCGTTCGACGGCACCGGCTACGGCGACGACGGGGCCGTGTGGGGCGGAGAGTTCCTGCTGGCGGACTACGACGGGTACCACCGGTTCGGGCATCTCGCGTACGTCCCTCTGCCGGGCGGCGACGCCGCCGTACACCGCCCGTACCGCATGGCCCTGGCACATCTGCACGCGGCCGGCATCGGCTGGGCGCGGGACCTGCCGTGTACGGCCGCCTGTGAACCGGGAGAACAGGGCGTACTGGCACGGCAGTTGGAACGGAATGTCAACTGCGTCCCCACCTCCAGCATGGGCCGGCTGTTCGATGCCGTCTCCTCCCTGACCGGCATCTGCCACCGGGCCGGATACGAGGCCCAGGCCGCCGTCGAACTCGAGAACGCCGCGCTGGGGACGGCCGGGGACGACTGCGCCGGATACGGCTTCGCGCTGCGCGCTCCCGCACCGGACACCGGGGGCGCGCTGATCGCCGACCCCGCGCCCGTACTGTCGGCGGTGGTCGACGACGTGCGCGCGCATACCGCGCCGGGGGTCGTCGCGGCACGCTTCCACGAGGCGGTCGCCGCTCTCGTCCGCAACACCTGCGTGCTGGCGCGTGAGCAGTACGGCCTGAACACCGTGGCCCTGACCGGCGGGGTGTTCGCCAATACGCGGCTCTCCTCGGCCTGTGCCCGGACGCTCCGGCGTCGCGGCTTCACCGTCCTGCGGCACCACCGGGTACCCCCGAACGACGGAGGACTGGCCCTGGGGCAGGTGATGGTGGCCGCCCGGACACGCACGGGCGGCACCGACGCGGCGCGGGGGAGCACAGCCACCCAATGACGGCGTGTCCCGGCAGGGGCCGGGCAGGCGATCAACCACAGCAAGGAGGAGCCATGTGCCTGGCGGTGCCCGGCAGAGTACTGGAAATCGAGGAACGGGACGGCACCCGCATGGCCACCGTCGACTTCGGCGGAGTGGTCAAGGAAGCATGCCTGGAGTATCTGCCGGACCTTCGGGTCGGCGAGTACGCCATCGTCCACGTGGGGTTCGCCCTGCAGAAGCTGGACGAGGAATCGGCCCGGCAGACACTGGAGTTGTTCGCCCAGCTCGGCATGCTTCAGGAGGAGTTCGGCGACCCTTGGGAAATGGCGGCAGAGGCGGGCGGACTGCCGCTGCCCGGCGCCGACGACGCATCGCGGGAGGCGCGGCAGTGAAGTACATCGACGAATTCCAGGACCCCGGACTGGCCCGGCGGCTGCTCGACGAGATCCACTCCACCGTGACCAGGCCGTGGGCGCTGATGGAGGTCTGCGGCGGGCAGACCCACACCATCATCCGGCACGGCATCGATCAACTGCTGCCGGACCAGGTGGAACTGATCCACGGACCGGGCTGCCCGGTGTGCGTCACTCCTCTGGAAGTCATCGACAAGGCGCTCGCGATCGCCTCCCGCCCCGAGGTGATCTTCTGCTCGTTCGGTGACATGCTCCGCGTGCCCGGCACCGGCAAGGACCTCTTCCGGGTCCGCAGCGAGGGCGGTGACGTACGGGTCGTGTACTCCCCCCTCGACGCGCTGAAGATCGCCCAGCAGAACCCGGACCGGGAGGTCGTGTTCTTCGGGATCGGCTTCGAAACCACCGCGCCTCCCAACGCCATGACGGTCTGTCAGGCCCGCAGGCTCGGCATCCGCAACTTCAGTCTGCTGGTGTCCCATGTCCGGGTGCCACCGGCGATCGAGGCGATCATGCGGTCGCCCGGCTGCCGGGTGCAGGCGTTCCTCGCCGCAGGGCATGTGTGCAGCGTGATGGGGATGGGCGAGTATCCCGGACTGGCCGAACGGTTCGGCGTCCCGATCGTGGTGACCGGATTCGAGCCGCTGGACATCCTGGAAGGCGTGCGCCGGACCGTGGCCCAACTGGAACGCGGTGAACACACGGTGGAGAACGCCTACCCGCGCGCGGTGCGCCCCGAGGGAAACCCTGCCGCCCTGGCCATGCTGGAGGACGTCTTCGAGGTGACCGACCGGGCCTGGCGCGGCATCGGCGTCATCCCCCGCAGCGGCTGGCGGCTCTCCCCGCGCTATCGGGACTACGACGCGGAGTACCGCTTCCCGGTGACCGGCATCGATACCCGTGAACCCGCGCAGTGCCGCAGCGGAGAGGTCCTGCAGGGCCTGCTCAAGCCTCACGAATGCGAGGCGTTCGGCACGGCCTGCACCCCTCGCACCCCGCTCGGAGCGACCATGGTCTCCAGCGAGGGCGCCTGCGCCGCGTACTACCTCTACCGGCGGCTGGACATGAAGAACACCTCACCCCTGGAGGCGAGCCCCGTTGGCTGAGACCGTCGAGACCCCCACGCGCGGCGACGGAGCGACGAGCCCCGGAAACGCCTCGGCGGCGTCCGTCCCCGGCGCCCCGCCGCTCGATCCCACGGCATGGACGTGCCCGGCTCCCCTGCGGGACCATCCGCGTGTCGTGATGGGCCACGGCGGCGGCGGCGCGCTCTCCGCCGAACTGGTCGAGCACATCTTCGCCCCCGCCTTCGGGGGCGAGGTGCTCGCACAGCTGGGGGATTCGGCGTCCGTGTCGCTGGGCGGCGCCCGGCTGGCCTTCTCCACGGACTCCTTCGTGGTGCGGCCGCTGTTCTTCCCCGGCGGCAGTATCGGCGACCTCGCCGTGAACGGCACCGTCAACGACCTGGCCATGAGCGGAGCGCGTGCCGCCTATCTGTCCTGCGGGTTCATCCTGGAGGAGGGCGTCGAACTCTCCGTCGTCGCCCGCGTCGCCCAGGCATTCGGCGCCGCCGCGCGCAACGCCGGCGTGGAGGTGGCTACCGGGGACACCAAGGTGGTCGAAGCAGGTCACGGGGACGGCATCTTCATCAACACCGCCGGTATCGGCCTCATCCCGGCCGGCGTCGACCTGCGTCCGCAGCGCGTCGTCCCGGGTGACGTCGTGATCGTCAGTGGGGCGATCGGTGTCCATGGCGTCGCGATCATGAGTGTGCGCGAGGGCCTGGAGTTCGGGGTCGGGATCGAGAGCGACTGCGCGGCGCTGGGCGGACTCGTGGCGGCCGCGCTCGCGGTCACCCCGGATCTGCACGTACTGCGCGACCCCACCCGCGGAGGGCTCGCCGCGTCCCTCAACGAGATCGCCGCGGCGTCGGGCACCGGCGTCGTCATCCGGGAGCGGGACGTCCCCGTCCCCGAGCCGGTGGCCAATGCCTGCGCCATCCTGGGCCTCGACCCGATGTACGTCGCCAACGAGGGGAAGATGGTCGCGTTCGTGCCGCGTGAACACGCCGACGCGGTCCTGGACGCGATGCGCGCACACCCGCTGGGCCGGGACGCCGCCGTGATCGGTGAGGTGGTGGACGCCCACCCGGGCATGGTGGTGGCCCGCACCGGGCTCGGCGGTACACGGGTGGTCGACCTGCCGGTCGGGGAGCAGCTGCCGCGGATCTGCTGACGGCCCGCCGCCCCGGGCCGGATCCCACGGCATGCCCGCCCCGCGGGCATGCCGGATTCGCCCGCGCAGAACGGGAGTTCACCGACCGTGCAGGGTTGCCCGCGCTCCTGGGGCCCGGCCGCGGGGGCACGGCGGCACGAACCGCTGTGTCCGGTGTGGCACGCCGCTCCCGCGCCACGACCGGCCCGGCCGGCGCTCGCCCCGCCGTCAACGGCCCGGCCGGCCTCCATCCGGCCCTCCGTGCCGTGGGCCGCCCCGGACGGAGCCCCCCGCCACCACGCAGGGTCCGCCGACATACCGGAGGAACCGTTCCGCCCGCACTCCGGTCAGGGCGCGGCGATACCCCGCTGTACGGCTCCCACTGCACCGAACCAGCCATTTCGTGTTGCCGGCCGGGCCCCGCGCCCGGTCGGCCACCGAGTCGTACCTGCGGCGGTGCTGGGACGGACGGCAGGGCACCGGAAGCGCCCGAGAAGCGTCAAGCGCTGTTCTGGCCAACCGGTTGCAGATGCCCGGAGCAAGGGCGTGGTGCGCCGGGGGGCAGATGCCTAAGGTCTGAGTGCGCACAGCGGGGCAGAGCGGTCGAACCATGGAAAAGGTCAACGACACATCGTTCAGGGAGAAGCAGTGCCGCGTGTCAAACCCGTCTTGGCACGGGCCCTCCGTACGACTCCGTTACTTCACCTGGACGTCGCCCACCGGGGCCGGGTGCGGCGTCTGGGACTGAAGCTCGAGGAGCACGGCCCCACCGGCTCGGTGAAGGACCGCAGCGCCGTCGGACTGCTGCGGGCACTGCACGAAGAACGGCCGCTCATACCGGGCACCGTGGTGGTCGAGTCCACCTCCGGCAATCTCGGCCTGGCCCTGGCCCGGCTGCTGCCCTCCATAGGCTGCGTCTTCCTCGCGGTGGTCGATCTCAAGACCCCGCACGCCACCCGCACCATGCTCACCGACCTCGGCGCCCGGGTGATCGTCGTCGACGAACCCGACGGCCAGGGCGGCTACCTGCTGAGCCGGCTGCGCACGGTGCGTGAACTGTGCGACCGGAACCCCGGATACCGCTGGCCCAACCAGTACGAGAACTGGGCCTCGCCCGACATCCACCGCCGCACCACCGGACCCGAGATCACCGTGCAGGCGGGACCGGATCTCGGCACGGTGTACGTACCGGTCTCCACCGGCGGCACCCTCGCCGGCATCAGCGCGCATCTGCGCGAGCACCGGCCCGACGTCGCCGCGGTCGCCGTGGACGTACGCGGCTCGCTGGCCGTCGCGGGCAGCGCCGGACGCCGGCTGATCCCGGGCATCGGGGCCAGCCGTCCCTCGGCCTTCCTGAATGGGCCGCACAGCTACGACCGTGCCGTGCACGTCGACGACATCGAGGCGATGGCCGTCTGCCGGATCCTCGCCGAGGACGCGGGGCTCGTACTCGGGGGATCCAGCGGCTGTGCCGTGCGCGCGCTGCTGGCCGACGGGGACAACGGCCGCACGGACGACCGGCTGGCCGTCTGCCTGGCCGCCGACGGCGGCGGCAAATACCGCGACACCCTCTACTCCGACGACTGGGCGACCGAGCAGGGCATCGTCAAGGAGATCACCGCCGTCGTGGAACAACTGCGCCGCGAGGGCCTCTTCTTCGACCGAAAGCACCAGGAGCACTGACCATGGGCACGAGCACCACCCTCGACCGGCGGCCGGCGGGAACCGACCACCGGCAGTTCCTGCCGCTGGTCCAGGGCGCCACGCTGATCGAGTGGACCGGCACGGGACTGTTCCTCGCCGTCTCGACCATCTACTTCGTCAAGGTCGCCCATCTCAGCACCTCGTCCGTCGGCACCGGCCTGACGATCGGCGGAGCCGTCGCCATCGCCGCCGCCGTGCCCATCGCCCGGCTGGCCGGACGCTTCGGCCCGAAGCCCGTGCTGATCGGGGTGATGCTGCTGCGCGCGCTGGCCACCGTCGGCTACCTCTGGGTGGACGGCTGGTGGAGCTTCCTCCTCGTGGTCGCCGTCATCGCCGTCACCGAGCAGTCCTCGCCCCCGCTCGTGCAGTCGTACGTCGGGGCGCGAGCCCCCGAGAGCCTGCGCGCGAAGGTGATGGCCGTGCAGCGCACCGTCGTGAACCTCGGCATCAGCCTGGGCGGGCTGATCGCCGGGTTCGCCCTGGGCTCAGGGGCGCCCGGAGCCTTCCGGCCCCTGTTGACCGGCGGCGCACTCGCCTATGTGGCGGTGGCCGTGGTGTACGCCACCGCGCGGGGAGAGGGGGCCACGACCGCTGTCGAGAGCACCGGCGTCGCGGATCTGCTCAAGGACCGCCGGCTGCTGGGCTTCACCGCGTACAACGCACTGGTGTCGCTCTGGATGCCGGTGCTCAATGTGGCCTTCCCGCTGTGGCTCGTCACCGAGACGGACGTGCCGGAGCGTTACGTGGGCATCCTGTACGCCGTCAACACCGTGCTGTGCATCGCCCTCCAGTACCCCCTCAACCGCTGCTACAGCACGACGCGCCGGGCGTGGTACTCGTACGCGACCGCGTCCCTGCTGCTCAGCCTGGGCGCCCTCGCCTTCGCCCTCGCACCCGGCTTCGGAGCGCGGGAAGCACTGCTGGTGCTCGGCGCCGCCGTCGTCCTTCTGACGTTCGCCGAACTGCTCCAGGTCGGCGCCTCGTGGACCCTCTCCTTCGACCTGGCACCGGAGCGGGCCCGCAGCGCCTACCTGGTGCTGTTCAACACCAGCCGCACCGTCGCCAACCGGGTCGCGGGCCCGGTGCTGATGACCGGCGTCGTCCTCGCCCTCGGCACGGCCGGCTGGGCCGCACTCGCCTGTGTCCTGCTGCTCGGCGCGCTCGTCCCCTTCGCGATGCTGCGCGGAGCGCGCGGCACCGGTGACTGAACCACCCCCGCACCTGTCCGGCACCATCACCGACCCTCTTGCCAAGGAGCCCCGCCCGCCATGGACTTCGAGCAATACCCCGACAGCCACTTCCGATACCTGACCCGCGCGGACGTCATCGAGGCGGCCCGCGACGTGGACATCGTGGCGGCGGTGGCCGAGGCGCTCACGCTGCACTCCGCCGGACAGTCGGTCCTCCCCGAGGAGGCCTACCTCGGCTGGACCACCCCGCAGGGCGACTCGGCCCGGCTGCTGGCCATGCCCGGCGCGCTGGTCCAGGACGGCAGGCCACCGGTCATCGGCATGAAGACCATCAACGCCTCGATCGGCAACCCGGCACGCGGCATTCCGCGCTCCCAGGGCTTCACCCTGCTCCTCGACCCGGAGACCGCCCGCCCCCTCGCTCTGATGGAGGCCGCGTACATCAGCGCGATGCGCACCGCGGCGGTGACGGCGCTCGCCGTTCGCCACCTGGCGGTCGAGGAGCCACGACAGCTCGCGCTCCTGGGCTGCGGCGCGCTCGCACAGGCGCACGTGGCACTGCTGCTGCGCACCGTTCCCACCCTCGACCGCATAGCGCTGTACGACGTGGCGCCCGACCGTGCGAAGTCCGTCGCCCGGTACATCGCCTCGCTCCCCGGGGCCGCGGACATCGAGACGGTGCTCGCCGACGGCCCGCGGGAGGCGGTACGGGACGCCGAACTCGTGGTACCCGTGACGACGGTGACCCAGGGCTACATCGAGCCGGAGTGGCTGCGTCCGGGCGCGCTCGTCTGCCATGTCTCGCTGGACGACCTCACCGAGGCGGCGGTCCTCGCGGCCGGCACGGTGATCGTCGACGACTGGAGCCTGGTCCGTGACGACCCGCGCCGGCTGCTGGGCCGGATGCACCGGGCGGGCACCCTGCTCGGCCCCGACGGCGAACCGCGGGAAGGGGTCACCGCACAGCCCGGTGCCCGCCGCGTCGACGCCACCCTCGGCGATGTGCTCGCCGGCCGCCACCCGGGCCGCCGCGACCGGGACGAGATCGTGATCAGCAACCCGTTCGGCATGTCGATCCTCGACGTCGCCGTCGCCGACCGCATCCACGCCCGCGCCGAAACCGCCGGTCTGGGCGCCCGGCTCACACTCTGAAGAGGGATCCGCATGACGATCGACCAGAACGTCCAGGAGATCAACCGCACCATGTGGTCGTACGGGGAGTACCGGCACGTCGCCGATCTGCTGCGGCCCGGCGCCGACGAGCTGGTCGACCGGCTCGCCCCCGAACCGGCCACCCGCCACCTCGACATCGCCACCGGCAACGGCAACGTCGCACTGCTGTCCGCCCTGCGCGGCTCCGTGGTCACCGGGCTGGACCTGACCGACGAGTTCTTCCCCGACGCGCGCGAGCGGTTCGCGAAAGCCGGCGTCGAGGTGGAGCTGCACCGCGGCGACGCGCAGGAACTCCCCTTCGACGACGCCTCGTTCGACCTGGTCACCTCCACCTACGGGATCCAGTTCGCACCCGACCACGGCGCCTCCTCGGGCGAGATGGCCAGGGTGCTTCGGCCCGGCGGCCGGATCGGCATGTGCAACTGGACGGCACGCAGCTGGACCGCCCACTTCCAGGAGATCCTCTCCGCCTACTTCCCCTCGCCCAACGGACACCAGGGACAGCCCATGCTCTGGGGCTCCCCGGACTACCTCGGCGAACTCTTCGGCCCCGGATTCACGATCACGTCCGAACGCCGGGAACTCTTCTACCCGTTCGCCACCGCCGAGGACCTGGTCACCTTCTTCGAGAACTGCTTCGGCCCCTGCATCGCGGCGCGGAACACCATCTCGCCGCCCTCGCGCTGGAAGGAACTGCGGGCGGAGATGGTCGAGATGACCGAGGGCTTCCACACCACCGACGCACGCGGCACGGGCGTGCCCGTCGAGTATCTGCTCGTCACGGCGGAGAAGAAGGGGGACCGGTGACCGGCCTGCCCGAGCACTATCCGGTCCTCCCGCTGGCCGACGGGGCACGCGAGCGGGCCCTCGCCGCGGCGCTGACCCGCAGCGAACCGTACGAACTGGGCGAAGGAGTCCACGCGTACGTCGAGCGGCACGCGGCCGCGCATCCGGACCGCACGGCGATCGACGACGGCGGAACATCCATCGGCTACGGCGAGTTGGCGGACCGTATGCGCCGCACCGCCGCCGGGCTGGCGGCCGACGGGGTCTCGCGCGGACAGATCGTCGCGGTCGGCGGCCGCCGCGGCGGCGACGTCGTCACGGCCTTCCTCGCGCTGGAGCTGCTGGGCGCCGTCTACCTCCCGGTGGACGCGGGCTGGCCCGCCGCCCGCGTCGAGTCCCTGCTCACCGACAGCGGCGCCGTGCTCATGCTGACCACCGGCGGGCCGGAGCACAGCGGCGAACTGGTCAAGGGGGCCCGGGCCGCCGACGTCCCCACCGCAACACCCCGATCGGCGGACCCCCCGTACACCCGGACGGCGCCGCCCGCCCCCGACGAGGTGCGGTACGTCCTCTACACCTCCGGCTCGACCGGCCGCCCCAAGGCCGCGATCGTCGAGCACCAGGGGATGCTCAACCATCTGTGGGCCAAGGTCGACGACCTCGGGCTGACCGCGGACGACCGGCTCGCCCAGACCGCACCCCTGGGCTTCGACATCTCCGTCTGGCAGATGCTCGCCCCGCTGCTGGTCGGCGGCCGCGTACAGGTCTTCGACGACGAACAGGCGCAGGACGGCGCGCTGCTGCTGGAGGGGCTGCGCGGACACGGCACCACGGTGCTGGAAACCGTACCCACCCTGATCCGCTTCCTGCTCGACGCCCACGAGAGCGCCGGGACCGGCCCCGGCGCGCTGCGCTGGATGATCGCCACCGGCGAGGAGCTTCCGCCCGCCCTGGCCGGCCGGTGGCACGACGCCATGCCGGGCATCGGACTGCTCAACGCCTATGGCCCCACCGAGTGTTCGGACGATGTCACGCACGCCGTACTGGGCCCGCCGGCCGCCGGAGTGCGCCATCTGCCGATCGGCTCGCCCGTCGGAAACGCCGAACTGTACGTGCTGCGTGCCGAGGAGGGGGAGTGGCACGCCTGCGCGCACGGGGAGACCGGGGAGCTGTTCGTCGGGGGGCTCGTCGTGGGCCGCGGCTACCTCGGCGACCCGGACCGCACCGCACGCGCCTTCTACACCGACCCCTTCGGCGGCGGGCGCCTCTACCGCACCGGGGACGCCGTACGCGTACTGCCGGACGGCCAGCTGGAGTATCTGGGCCGGGTCGACCGGCAGGTGAAGCTCGGCGGCGTACGGATGGAACTCGCCGAGATCGAAGCGGTGCTCGGCGGCCATCCCGCGATCTCCGCCTGCGCCGTCACCGTCCACACCCCCGAGGACACCGGCGCCCTGGTGGCCCGGGAGAGCGCCCACACCCCGGTGGCCGCGCAACCGCCACGGCTCGTCGCGTACGTCACGGCCTCCGGCGGCGAGGTGGCGGAGGAATCACTCCGGGCCCATCTCGCCGAACGGCTCCCCGCGCCGATGGTGCCGCACACCTTCGTCGTCCTGCCCCGCCTCCCGCTCACCCGGAACGGCAAGACGGACTACAAGGCGCTCCCCGCACCACCGCGCCGCAGCCGTCCCGACCGCCGCCCGTACACGCCACCGCGCGGCGAGCCGGAGACCGCGATCGCGGCCCTGGTCGCCGACCTCCTCGGTACCGGACGCGTCGGCCGGAACGACTCGTTCCTGGAGCTGGGCGGCGACTCGCTGCTGGCCATGCGACTGGTCGCGGCCCTGCGCGCGACGGGATCGGCCGCGGGCCTGCGCGACGTCCTGCGCGACGGCAGCCCCGCCGCACTCGCCGCACTCGGCGGCGGCCAACGACAGCAGACGGCCGACAGCCGTCCGGAGCACGCCTGGGACGCTCCGCGGACCCGGCCCCTGACTCCGCAGCAGGCCGGTGTCTACTTCCACTGGCGACTCGACCCGCTCAGCCCCTACTACAGCTACCAGGGCTCCCTGGAGCTGGACGGGCCGCTGGACGCGGCGCGGCTGGCACGGGCCTGGCAGCTGCTCCTCGGCGAGAATCCGCTCCTCCTCGCCCGGTTCGCCGAGACCGACGAGCCGGGCGGGCAGGAAGTGGTGCACCACTACCCGCACTGGGAGGTGCCGCTGCCCGCACGGGCGCGGGACATCACCGCGGAGGAGTTCCGCGCGGTGGCCGCCGAGGAAGCCGCCAGGCCCTTCGACCTCCTGGCCGGACCGGCCCTGCGGACCGAGCTGTTCCGGCTGCCCGGCGGACAGCACCGGCTGCTGGTCACCATGCATGAACTGCTCCTGGACGGCTGGGGCGCCACCGTACTGTTCCAGCGGCTCGCCGAACTGTACGAGCAGCGGCCGGCCGGCCCCGACCCGGAGCGCGCCACCCGGTACGACCGCTACCTGGACCACGTGGAGGCGCGGCTGGCCACCGAGGAGGTGGCCGAGGCGGGGGAGTACTGGCTCCGCCGGCTCGCGGGCGAACTCCCGGCGCTGCAGATCGCGCAGAAGCCGCGGCCCGCCACACCCGCCTACCGGGGCGAGATCACCGAGACGGTCCTCGACGAGCACCTGTCCCAGCGGCTGCGCGACACCGCCCTGTCCGCCTCCGCCACCGCGTTCGTGCCACTGCTGGCCGCGTACGCGCTGGCCCTGAGCTACTACAGCGACGCCGACGAGGTGATCGTGGGCGCGCCGATGGCGGGCCGGGAGCGGCCGGAGACGGCCGAGGTCCCGGCGTTCACCCTGGCCATGCTGCCGCTGCGGCTGCACTTTGATCCGGCCGCGACCCTCGCGGAGTTCACCGCACAGGTGCGGGAGACCGTGTACGACGCGTACGCCGCGGCCGAGCACCCCTTCGGCTGGACGCTGCGGAGACTGCCGGCCGCCTCGCGCAGCTCGTCGGCGACCCCGGTCTTCCAGACCATGCTCAACATGCTGCCGTACCCGGCACGCGCCACCACCGCCTCGGACGTCGGGTTCCGCTTCGTCGAACTGGACACCGGCTACACCAAGTACGACTGCGCGCTGTACGTCCAGCCGCACGGCCCCGGCCGCCTGCTGCTGCAATACGCCTACCAGCGGGAACTGCTCGATGCCCCGGCCGCACGCAACGTACTGGAATCCACGCTGATCGCGCTGCGGGCCCTCACCGACCCGGAGCGTGCCGAGCACACCACCATCCGTTCCCTCGATCTGCTGCCCGGAGACGATCAACGATGACGACGCCGACCCTGCTGGAACGCTTCGCCGAGCAGGTGGCGGCCCACCCCCGGGCCGTAGCCCTGCGCCACACCGGCACCAGCCTCACCTACCGTGAACTCGACGAATGGAGTGGCCGGCTGGCCGCCCGGCTCGCCGCCAAGGGCACCGGACCGGGCACACTGGTGGCACTCGCCGCCCAGCGCGGCCCCGCGGCCGTCGCCGGAGTCCTCGCCGTACTGAAGACGGGCGCCGCCTACCTCGGGCTCGACCCCGCGATACCCGTGCGGCGGCAGCGCCGGATGGTGGAGGAGACGGGACCGCACTGCGTGCTGGCCGAGCCCGGACTCGACCAGTTCCCCACCCTGGACGCCCCTCGCGTCACGCTCGCCCCCCTCGACGAGGGCCCACTGCACCAGGCCCCCGAGCAGGAGCCGGACGAGGACGCGCTGTTCCACATCGTCTACACCTCGGGCACGACCGGGAACCCCAAGGGCGTACGCGTCAGCCGGCGGTCGGTCCGCGGACGGCTGGAATGGATGTGGCAGGACCACCCGTTCCCCGAGAACGCGGTGCTGGCCGTCCAGAAGTCGCTCGCCCTGGTCGCCTCGCCCTGGGAGCTGCTGGGCGGACTCCTCAAGGGCGTCCCGTCCGTCGTCCTCGGCACCGACGAGCTCCTCGACCCGGTGCTGTTCGCCGCGGCCGTCGAACAGGAGCGGATCACCCACCTGTTCCTGACCCCGCAACTGATCGCGGGGCTGCTGGAGGAGAGCGCGAAACGAACGGGCGGACACCAGCCCGTCCTGGTCACCAGCGGCGCCGACACCCTGCCGGTGGACACGGTCCTGCGCTTCCGCCGGGTCTGGCCCGACGCCACACTGCTCAACCTGTACGGCATGACGGAGACCGCCTCCAACGTCGCCGCCTACGACACCGCCCGGCTGCCCGCGGACGCCGAACGCGTGCCCGTCGGCAGCCCCGTCGCCGGTGCCTCGCTCTCGGTCCGCGACCGGCTCGGCCGGCGCCTGCCCCCCGGTGCGACGGGCGAGGTGTGGGTCTCCGGACCACCGCTCGCCCTCGGCTACCTCGGCGGTGACGGCGAGGACCGCTTCACCACAGACGACACCGGAGTCCTGCACTACCGCACGGGCGACCGGGGCCGCCAACTGCCGGACGCGGTACTGGAGATCACCGGCCGCGCCGACAACCAGATCAAGGTCCGCGGCTACCGCGTCGAACTGGAGGAGATCGAGGCCACGCTCCGCAAGGCGCCGGACATCACCGACGCCGGGGCGTACGCGCAGAGCGAGGACGGCGAGACACGCATCGTCGCCTGCGTCACCGCCGACGAGGAGACCGGCCCCGCCGCGCTGCGCGCGTATCTGCGCGACCGGCTGCCCGACTACATGCTGCCCGGCCGGATCCAGCAGGTCCCACGGCTCCCGCTGAGCACCAACGGCAAGCTCGACCGCGCCGCCCTGCGCACGCTCGTGGAGGGCATCGGACAGGAGCACACGGCCGGATTCGCCCCGTCCGACGCCACCGAGGCCGCCGTCGCGGCCCTCTGGCAGGAACTGCTCGGCGCCCCACCGGCGTCGGCGGACCAGAACTTCTTCGACGCGGGAGGCCACTCCCTGCTCGCCGTGCGGCTCGCCAACCGGCTGGCGGGCACGGCGGGCCGGCGCGTACCACTGCGCCGCATCCTCGGCGCACCCACCGTCAGCGCGATCGCCGCACTGTGCCGCGAGACCCAGCAGGAGGAGCAGGCATGAACGTCCCATGGCTGAGCGTGCCGGAGGAGAAGCCGCAGGGCGGTCCGGCCGGGACCCTCGCCGTCTGCTTCGCACCCACCGGGGCGCACGGTTCGACCTTCGCGAACTGGCGGGGTCTGCTGCCCGAGGACACCGCACTCGCGCTGATCACCCCGCCCGGCCGGGGCACCCGCATCGACGAGGAGCCCGTCACCGACATGGCCGCCTACGCGGACGCGGTGGCGGCCGGGATACGCGGGCTGCGGGGCGGGCGGCGGCTGGTGCTGATCGGCGTCAGCCTCGGTGCGCTGCTCGCGTACGAGACGTGCTGCCGGCTGCTCGACGCCGGGGTGCCGGTCGCGCGGCTGTGCGCGGTGGCCGGGCAGTGTCCCGGTGACTTCCACGGCGACGGCGGCGAGGTGACCGTCGAGGACGCCCGCGCCTTCGTCACCGGGACCGGACTGACCGACCCGGAGCTGCTGGCGGACCCCGAGTTCGAGGAGGTGCTGCTGCCCCCCGTCATCGCCGATCTGCGACTGGCCGCGGGCTACGACGGCAGCCGTACCCCCGTACCGCACGTCGAGCTGCGCGCGGTGTGGGCCACCGAGGACCCGCACGTGCCCGAGGTGACGGTGTGCCGCTGGGCCGACTGGACCCGCGGCGAGTGCACGACGCTGTCCGTCGAGGGCGGTCACTACGCCCACCAGGAGAATCCGGCCGCGGTCGTCGCCGCCTGCCTGGACGGCCTTCCCGGGGCCCGGCCGTCGCGCCGCTCCGTGCTCGGCGCCGGAGCGACGGCCGTCGCGGGCACGGTGCTGGGCCTCGGCGCGGTGGCGTCGGCGGCACCCAGGGCATCGGCCGCCCCCGCACCCGCTGCGCAGGGCGTCACCTTCGACGGGGATCCCACCGACCCCGTCGGCCTCGCCGTGGCCATGATCCGCCAGAACACCAGCAACCCCGGCGACGGAGCGCTCACCGAGCCGCTCGCCCACATGCTCCAGGGCATCTTCCGCGCGGCCGGGGTCGCCACCGAGATCGTGCCCACCCCCAAGGAGGGCAACGTCCACTTCCTCGCCCGCGTCCCCGGCCGCGGATCCGCCCGGAAGGAACCACTGGTCCTGCTGGGCCACTCCGATGTCGTCCCCGCCATCGGTGACACATGGACGACGGACCCCTTCGCCGGCGACATCAAGGACGGCAAGCTGTACGGCCGCGGCTCGCTCGACATGAAGGGCGTCAACGCCGCCTTCGTCGCCGCCCTGCTGCGCCATGTCCGCGAGGGCGCGGTCTTCGACCGCGACATCGTGTTCTGGTCCGACTGCGACGAGGAGCAGGGGCCCTACGGGGTGCGCTGGTTCCTCACCGAACACCCCGGCAGGGTCGAGGCGGGCACGGTCGTCACCGAGGGCGGCTGGGTGCTCAACCAGCGCGACGGCAGGACACCCATGATCGCCTCGCTCACCTGCAACGACAAGCGCTCCCTGCTGCTGCGGCTGGAGACCTCCTCGTACGCCACCCACACGTCCAAGCCGTTCACCGGACAGGCCGTGATCAGGCTGGGCGAGGTGCTGGAGCTACTGGGGGACTGGCGCGCCCACATCCGCCCCAACGCGCTGTCCCGGCAGTACTTCGCCGAACTCGCCGAGGCCACCGCCGACCGGCCGCTCGCCGAGGCCGTCCGGGCGATGCTCGACGCCCGTACGGAACAGCGGCGGGACAGGGCCGGCGAAACGGTGGTACGGCTCAGCGAGACCCCGGAGCTGCACAACGCGATGCTGCGGACCACGCTCGCCTTCACCTCCGCGCAGTCCGGCTACTACCCGAGCATCGTGCCGGGCACGGCGACCGCGGAGTTCCGGGCCGCCTTCCTGCCGGGCGCCGACGACCCGGGCCGCATCGTCGCCGAGCTGCGCTCACTGATCGGCAACCGGGCGGCGCTGTCCGTGGTCGGCAATCCCGGCGAGAGCGAGCAGCAGGCCCTGGACCGGCTGCGCGGCTACCTGGCCACACCCGATTCCAGCTACGACACGGACGTCTTCCGCGCCTGGCAGGCGGCCGTACGCCGGACACACCCCGGAGTACGCGCCACCGCCTGCCAGTTCGAGGCGGTCACCAGCGCGGTGCCGTTCCGGGAGCAGAACATACCCGTCTACGGCATGTACCCGTTCACCGTGAACCGGGACATGCTCAAGCGCATGCACGGCACCGACGAACACATCGGGGTGGATGCCCTCCGGCAGGGCACCGAGACCGTCTACCAGCTGCTGGCCGGACTGCGCGCCGGGGTCTGACCCGGCCGCGCCGTACCGGCCGGGCAGGCCCGTACGGCGCGGCCGCCGGACCCCGGTGTCATTCCACCCGCACCCAGTCGAGGGTGCGCTCGACCGCCCTCTTCCAGTCGGCGTATCCCTCGGCGCGCCGGTCCTCGCTCCACTGCGGCTCCCACCGCTTCGACTCCTGCCAGTGCTCCCGCAACTCGCCCTGGTCGCGCCAGAAGCCGGTGGCGGGCCCCGCCGCGTACGCGGCGCCCAGAGCGCGGTGGTCTCGGCGACGACGGGGCGGCTGACATGCACCCCGAGGGCATCCGCCTGGATCTGCATGCACAGGTCGTTGGCCGTGACGCCGCCGTCGACCTTGAGCACGTCGAGATGGACCCCGGAGTCCTGTTCCATTGGTCCCGCAGCCACTGCACGGCCGAACCCGTGACCGCGATGGAGCCCTCCAGCGCATGGACCGCCGGGCTCTTGCCGAACCGGTAGGCGACGGTGGTGAGCAGGCCGTGCCGCGACCGGATCGGCTCCGTACCCGTGTCGAGCAGGAGGAAGCTGCCCGTGCCGTACGTGTTCTTCGCCTCGCCGGGCTCGTGGCACACCTGGCCCACGGTGGCCGCCTGCTGGTCGCCGAGTACTCCGGTGACCGGGATCGCGGCCCGCAGGGGCCGGGACGTGCGCGTGCGGCCGTACGCCTCCGCGTCGGAGGACGGGTTGACGGCCGGCAGCATGGCCCTCGGAATGCCGCAGATGTCCAGCAGTTCGTCGTCCCCGTCGAGCGTCTCCAGGTTCATCGGCATCGTCCGGCTGGCATTGGTCACGTCGGTGGCGTGGATGCCGCCTTTCCCGGGGCCGCGCTCGATGAAGGAACCGGGCGTCACTGCTCCTGCGGTGTGGGGATGGTGCCCTCCGGCTCCGGTTCCGCGGTGGGCAGGAAGCGGCCGATGAAGGTCTTGTAGAGGAACGCGCCGACCAGGCCGCCCGCGAGCGGGCCCACGATCGGCACCCAGTAGTAGAAGTTCCCGTACTGGTCCCGCCACGCCCCTCCGTAGCCGGTGAGGAAACTCGCGAGCCGGGGCCCGAAGTCCCGAGCGGGATTGATGGCGTACCCGGCGTTGGTCCCGAACGCCATACCGATGGCCACCACGATGAGACCTACGACGAACGGGCTGAGATTGGCGCCCGGTGGCGTATTGAGGAGATCGGTGACGGCGAAGATCAGCAGCATGAGAATGGCGGTGCCGATGACCTGGTCCCGCAACGCGCCCCATTCGCTGACAGGGAGCGCGGGGTTTCCGTTGGCGGGCAGCGTGGAGAAGACGAATTGCGTCTTGATGGTGTGTCCGGGGTCGGCCTTGGCCAGGGCCTCGGTGTAATTCCAACGCACCACCAATGCCCCGACGAAAGCCCCTGCGAGCTGTGCCAGCGCGTAGGGAGCCACTTTCTTCCAGGGGAAATCCTTGAAGGCGGCGAGTGAAAGAGTCACGGCGGGATTGAGGTGGGCTCCGCTCAGCCTGCCCGCCACATAGATACCCAGGGTGACTCCGAGGCCCCATGCCCAGGCGATGCTGTCGTGATTCCCGAGACCCCCCGGCGGATCGGTGAGTGCTCCGCCGGCCACGACCTGGGCGACCACGCCGCAGCCGAAGAGGATGAGAATCATCGTGCCGAGGAATTCCGCCGAGAGTTCCTCGACGAATCCCGACGCCTTGAGCCGCTCCATGGGGATCTCGCTTCCTGTCGAGTCACGAGCAATGGCGGCATAGATCCACGTATGAGCGTAGACGCAGGGAAATGGTTCCGCACTCGGTGGCACGGGCACCCGCGAGGACGCCCGGCGCGCCTGGTGAACGGGCATGAAAGGCGCCTGGCAGACGCCCGGGGGATGCGGCGGATCGTCCAACGCCGGCCGGGTGGACGGGTGAGCCCGGCCGGCGGGTTCCGTCGGCCGGGCGCCCCGGACGGCCCCTTGCCCGGCTTCAGCGGGTGGCGGCCACCACCTCACCGGCCGTCACTGCCGCACCGCTCGCCACCGCCCTGCCGGAGGCCGCGGTCCCGCCGGCTCCGGCCGCTTCTGCCGCGGGAGTGTCGTGCAGGCCGAGGCGCAGGTGCTCGACGTGGAAGAGGGCCTGGTCGAGGAGTTCGGCGACGTGGTTGTCGTACAGCGCGTAGATCACCGAGCGCCCCCGGCGTTCTCCGGTCACCAGGCCGAGATTGCGCAGCAGCCGCAGTTGGTGGGAGCAGGCGGACTGCTCCATGCCGACCGCATCGGCGAGCTCCGTCGCCGGGCACGGACCCTCCTGGAGCCGGGCGAGGATGCGGAGCCGGGACGGGGTGGCGAGAGCCTGCAGGGTGGCCGCCACATCGGCGGCCCCCACGGCGTCGAGGCGCTCGCGCGCGGTGGCAGCAGTGTTCGCGTCAGCTCCGTGGCCCATGACCTCATCCTACGGAGATGAACACATGAATGCGTGTTCATGTGATCCTGTATGGTACGGGGGTCGAAGCACTCCGCCTTCTCGTGTGAAGGATCACCGCTCATGTCTTTCACCCTCACCCGCCCGGCCTCGCCCGCCGAACCGGTGCAGGACGCGGACGCAGCCGGACGGCGCACCCGGATCCTGGCTCTCCCGGAAGCCCGCTGGGCCGCGGCCGCCCTGGGGCTGTTCCTGTCGGCACTGCCCCCGCACCTGCTCGGCGCGCCGTGGTGGGCGTGGGGCCCGCTGTACACGCTGACGTACGTCGCGGGTGGCTGGGAGCCCGGGTGGGAGGGGCTGAAGGCCCTCAAGGACAAGACGCTGGACGTGGATCTGCTGATGGTGGTCGCCGCCCTCGGAGCGGCGGCGATCGGGCAGGTGCTGGACGGCGCCCTGCTGATCGTCATCTTCGCCACCTCGGGCGCCCTGGAGGCGTTCGCCACCGCACGGACCGCCGATTCGGTGCGCGGCCTGCTCGACCTCGCGCCCACCACGGCGACCCGCGTCGGCGAGGGCGGAGCCGAAGAGCCGGTGCCCACCGGGCAGTTGAGCGTCGGGGACGTGATCCTGGTGCGCCCCGGCGAGCGCGTCGGCGCCGACGGCCGGATCCTCGACGGGACCGGCGAGGTCGACCAGGCGACCATCACCGGCGAGCCGCTGCCCGTGACCAAGGAGCGGGGCGACGAAGTCTTCGCCGGGACGCTCAACGGCACCGGTGCACTGCGCGTCGTGGTGGAGCGTGACCCGTCCGATTCGGTGATCGCCCGGATCGTCGCCATGGTCGAGGAAGCCTCCGGGACTAAGGCACCCACCCAGTTGTTCATCGAGAAGGTCGAACAGCGGTACTCGATCGGCATGGTGGCGGCCACCCTCGCCCTGTTCACCGTGCCGCTCGTCCTCGGCGCGGACCTGCAGCCGACGCTGCTGCGGGCGATGACCTTCATGATCGTGGCATCGCCGTGCGCCGTGGTCCTGGCCACCATGCCGCCGCTGCTCTCCGCGATCGCCAATGCCGGACGGCACGGCGTGCTGATCAAGTCCGCCGTCGTGATGGAGCGCCTCGGACAGATCGACGCCGTGGCCCTTGACAAGACCGGCACCCTGACCGAAGGCACCCCACGCGTCACCGACATCCGCCCGCTGACGGCCTCCGGCCTGACACCGGACGCCCTGCTCACCTTCGCGGCGGCTGCCGAGCACCCCAGCGAGCACCCCCTCGCGCGGGCCGTCACCGATGCCGCCCGGACACGCGGTCTGACCCTGCCCGCCGCGAAGGACTTCACCTCCGCCCCCGGCACCGGCGTCACCGCGACGGTGGACGGCCGCACCGTCGCCGTCGGCAGCCCCGCCCGTCTGCTGAGCGGCCGCCGGGACGAAGCGGCAGCCGAACTCGCCGCAGAGCTGGAGGAGGACGGCCGTACCGCCGTGCTGGTCGTCCTCGACGGCACGCCCGCCGGCGCGCTGGGCATCGCCGACCGGCCGCGCGCCGACGCCCAGGACACCGTCACCCGCCTCACCCTTCTCACCGGCAGCACTCCGGTCCTCGTCACCGGCGACAACCCCCGTGCCGCCGCACGCCTGGGCGCCGAGGTCGGGATCGGCGACGTCCGGGCCGGTCTGATGCCGCAGGACAAGGTGCGTGCGGTCAAGGAGATGGAGAGCGCCGGGCAGAAGGTCCTCGTGGTCGGGGACGGCGTCAACGACGCCCCGGCACTGGCCGCCGCCCACACCGGCATCGCCATGGGCAGGGCCGGTTCCGACCTCGCGCTGGAGACCGCCGACGCCGTCGTCGTCCGCGACGAACTCGCCGCCGTCCCCACCGCCGTGGCGCTCTCACGCCGGTGCCGCCGCCTCGTGGTGCAGAACCTGGTGGTCGCGGCCGTCTTCATCACCGGGCTCGTCGTCTGGGACCTCGTCGGCACGCTGCCGCTGCCGCTCGGTGTCGCCGGACACGAGGGCTCCACCGTCGTCGTCGGACTCAACGGCCTGCGCCTGCTGCGCGACGCCGCATGGACCCGCGCCCGCAGCGGCCGGTGAGCCACCCCGGTCCCGGAGGTGTGGGCAGGCGGCCCTCCGGCCGGCGCCGACCGCGTGTGCGGCCCCCGGCCCTGGGTGTGGCGTGGGCCTCGGCACCGGCAGCGAGTTCCGCGGAGCCGGAGACGACCGATGCCGACGGCGGACCGGCGGCCCGACGCCCCTGCCGGAAGGGGCGTCCGCGCCGATGGCCGGCCGTCCGGCCTCATCGCTCTCTCCCACCAGGGCCCCCGCCCGAGCGGGTTCCACCGCGGTCCGTACCCGCGCAGAGTTCCGGGGCTCGGTGGCGGAGCGCGGTGTCGGGGCAGTGCGGCGTGCGAAGGGGCGGGGTGCGACAGGACGGGGAAACCCTGCGGGGGTATCGTCGGGCCCGTACCGCAGGACTCGTACGAGCGGGAATCCGAGGCAGCCGTGGATCGCAGGCGGACGCGCACACCGGGAACGTCCCGGCTGCTCGTGCTGTGTGCCGTCCTGTGCGGACTGTTCCTCATGCACGGGGCCCCGGCGAGCGCTGCCGAGGGTTGCCACGGCGCCATGGCGGCGACCTCGCATCCGCCCATGACCGCGGCGGCCACTGCCGGACAGACGGCGATGCCGGACGAGTACGGCACGGCCAGGGCGGACGCCGCCGCGCCCGGCAGGAACGGCGAGTCGTGCGTATCCACCCATGCCCGCGACCGGCTGCTGCCGCTGCTCATGGCACTGGGCCTCGTGATCCTGGCCGTGCGGGTCCTCGGCAGGCCACGCACGGCGGTGCGGGGGCCGGACCGGCGGGGGCCGCCGTCCGCCGGTAGACAGCTACTGCTCCAGGTGTGCGTAGCGCGGACGTGACAGGCGTCCGCCGGTTCCCGGCCCTCCGGCCGGACCGGCCGGAGGTTCCTGCCCGTTTCGCGCGCCGCCGATGCGGCGCGCTCACCTGGAAAGAACATGTGATGTCCGCTTCCCTGTCTTCTTCCTCCCTGCCTTCCGCCGCCCGCCGCCGAGGCCTCGCGGCCGGCGCTGCCGTCGCCGCACTCGCGCTCGCACTCGTGGCCTGCGGCTCCTCCAAAGGCTCCGGCTCCGACGGTTCGTCCGCGCCCGGAACGGACCACGGCTCCGGCAGCGCTTCCGCGTCGGCCGCCCCCGGCGGCGCGTTCAACGACGCGGACGTGAAGTTCGCGCAGCAGATGATCCCGCACCACCAGCAGGCCGTCGAAATGGCGAAGCTGGCCGAGGGCCGCGCCGCCGACCCCGAGGTCGAGGAACTGGCCGCCGCGATCGAGAAGGCGCAGGATCCCGAGATCAACACCATGAAGGGCTGGCTGACGTCCTGGGGGAAGCCGCTGCCCGAGTCCTCGTCCTCGATGGGTGACATGCCCGGCATGGACCACGGCTCGGACGGCGGTTCGGGGATGCCCGGGATGATGTCGGACAAGGACATGAGTGACCTCGAAGCGGCCGAGGGCAAGGACTTCGACAAGAAGTTCGCCCAGCTCATGATCGCCCACCACGAGGGCGCGGTCACCATGGCCGAGGCCGAGCGGAAGAACGGCGGCAACGCCGGCGCGAAGAAGCTCGCCGGCGCCGTCGTCACCGCCCAGACCGCCGAGATCGAGCAGATGAACAAGATCATCGCCAGGCTCTGATCCCGGGCAGGGTGCGGGCCTTCCTTTCGCCGGGGCCCGCATCCTGCCGCGCTCCCGCCGGTGCGGGCCCCGGCGGCTGCTCAGTCCGCTTCCGGTGTCGAGAGCAGTTCGCGCACCTCCTCCGCCGTGGTGTCCTGGAGTTCCTCCCCGACGAGCAGCCAGCGGGTGATGCCGACCGATTCCAGGAACGGCAGGTCGTGGCCCGCGATCAGCAGCGCACCCTCGTACGACTGGAGCGCACTGGTCAGCTGTCGCACGCCGGCGATGTCCAGGTTGTTGGTCGGCTCGTCCAGCATCAGCAACTGCGGGGCCGGTGCGGCGAGCATCGTCGCCGCGAGCGCGGCACGGAAGCGTTCTCCGCCCGAGAGGGTGCCCGCCGGCTGCTCCGCGCGTTTCCCCTGGAACAGGAAGCGTGCGAGCTGGGAGCGGATGTGGTTGTCGGTGGCCCCGGGGGCCATGCGGGCCACGTTCGCCGCGACGCTCAGCCCGTCGTCCAGCACATCCAGCCGCTGGGGAAGGAAGCGCAGCGGTACGAACGTCCTGGCCTCGCCGGACAGTGGAGCCAGCTCGCCGGTGAGGGTGCGCAGGAGCGTGGTCTTGCCGGCGCCGTTGCGGCCGACGAGTGCGATCCGTTCGGGCCCGTGCACATGGAGGCTGCCCTGGAGCAGTCGGCCGAACCGGGGGCGAAGTTCGTGCAGGCTCAGCACGGTGCGGCCGGTGGGAACGGCGGTGTGGGGGAGGCTCACGCGGATCTCGGCATCGTTGCGGACCGCGTCCGCGGCCTCCTCGCGGCGCTCGCGCGCCTCGCTCAACCGCTCCTCGTGGAGGCCGCGCAGCTTGCCCCCGGACTCCTGCGCGGACCGCTTGCGGCGGCCGGCGAGGATCTTCGGCAGGCCCCCGTCCACCTCCGCCTTCTTGCCTTGGCGCTGGCGGCGGGCCAGTTTCACATGGGTTTCCTCCAGTTCGCGTTTCTGGCGGCGTACGTCGGCCTCGGCGGCCCGCAACATCCGCCCGGCGGCCTCCTGTTCGGTGGTGAGGGCTTCCTGGTAGGCGGACCAGCCACCGCCGTACCAGCTCACGGATCCGGCGCGCAGTTCGGCGATGCGGTCCACGCGCTCCAGCAGTTCGATGTCGTGACTGACCACGACCAGCACTCCGGAGCGCCAGTTGTCGACGGCGTCGTAGAGCCTGCGACGCGCGAACACATCAAGGTTGTTGGTCGGTTCGTCGAGCAGGAGGACATCAGGATGCTCCAGCAGCAGTGCGGCCAGGCGCAGCAGGACGGTCTCCCCGCCGGACATCTGGCCGACGGTGCGGTCCAGTTCGAGGCCCCCGAGCCCCAGTGAGCCGAGTGTCGCGAGGGCTTGTTCCTCCACGTCCCAGTCGTCACCGATCGTCTCGAAGTGCTTCTCGTCCACATCCCCGGCCTCGATGGCGCGCAGTGCGTCGCGCCGCTCGGCGATGCCCAGGGCCTGGTCCACCCGCAGTGAGGTGTCGAGGGTGATGTTCTGAGGGAGGTGGGCGAGGCTGCCGCCGACGGTCACCGAGCCCTGGGAGGGGCGAAGCAGGCCGGCCAGCAGGCGCAGCAGTGTGGACTTGCCCGCGCCGTTGTCGCCCACGAGACCGGTGCGGCCACGGCCGATACCGAAGGAGAGTCCGTCGAAGACGGTCGTGCCGTCCGGCCACTGGAAGGACAGGGCGGAGCAGGTGAGGGAGGCGCTGGGGGCGGTGGGTGTCGCCATGGTGATCCTCGCAGTCGTGAGCACGGTGAATGGGGGCTTCGTATGCGAGCACCACGCAGCGACCGACAGGGGAAGGGTGCGGCGGTCCGAGAGATCGAGGGACGGCTCATGCACCGAGGTCGCATCCACGCGGGGTCACGGGCAGGGGTAAACACTGCTACTGCGTGACGGGCGTACGACCGGAGTCGTACGGCGCGATGATCGCGAACCTCAGATGCGCAACGTCCACCTCAATCGGAGACAACAGGACGGCCGAAACGATAGCGAGGCGGAGGGCGGAAGGCAAAGTCTTGTGCCGTGTGGGGGAGGGACACGGGTGGACCGCCGGCCGGTCCTTCCGGGTGCGATCGGCCCGGGGGCGGTGCGCCGGAGCGAGAGCGTGCGAGTCAACGGGTGAATGTTCCCATATGGGCGGTTTCGCCTAGTACACCCTCTTGGTCGATAAAGGGGAGTCTGTTGTGAATTGCAGCTTTTGGCCTATGCCTGAAATGCACCTTTTGCGAATTGTGTGGTGTGAGTCACGTTCAAGGTTCAGGGGGTCGTGGCGTGCGCCTCGGTTCCCTTCTGCGCAAGGAAAATCAGCAATGCGGTGTGAGGTGGATTACTGCCTTTCCGTGATTCGATCTTGCAAATGAATTGTGATCAAAAAATAGGGGCTTGTTCCATTCGGTGTTTCTCGCCTACGGTCACCGTCAATCCGGACGGAACGCCGAATCCTGCCGCCGTCCGAGAAACCGACCCGATCGCGTACGGCAGGAGCGGGGGACCCAGGTAGGCCGCCGAACCGGTATCCGGAACGGCTCGGGGTGAAGTCGCAGTTTCCTGCGGCCAGACATCTCCCGTCTGAACCCGACAGCTCACCTCGTAGGCGACGGAGAGGAATTCGCCATGCCCGCAACGGGTAAGTCCTATCGTCGCAAGCACACTTCGCTGACCCGCGGTTTCATCGCCGCGACCACGGGCGGGGCCGCTCTCGTGCTTCCGCTGATCTGCGCGGGCTTCGCCTCGGCCGCGCCGGCCCAGGCGGTCGCCGCCGAAAAGGCCGCGGCGCCGTCCGCCGCCGTCAAGGAAATATCCGCCCGGAAGGCCGCGCCCACCGTCTATTCCGTGACCGTGGGCGACACCCTTTCCAAGATCGCGCGGGGGCATTCCGTCAGCGGTGGCTGGCAGAAGCTGTACGAGGACAATCGAGGCGTGATCGGCGGCAACCCCGCCGTGATTCGTCCCGGCATGAAGCTGACCATCGGCGCCGAGGCGGAGTCTCGCGTTTCCACCGGCGTATCCGCCGTGAACGGCGTCGCGGTGCCGGCGACGGCCACCACTGCCGCACCGGCCGCCAAGCCCGCCACGTACACGAACAATCTGGACGGCTGGATCAAGAAGTCGCTGGCCGTCATGGCCGAGCGCGGCATCCCCGGCAGCTACAACGGCATCCACCGCAACGTCATGCGTGAATCCTCCGGCAACCCCCGGGCCGTCAACAACTGGGACTCGAACGCCGTCGCGGGAACCCCGTCCAAGGGTCTCCTCCAGATCATCGACCCGACGTTCCGCGCCTACCACGTGCCCGGTACGTCGCTGGACAGCTACGACCCGGTTGCCAACATCACCGCGGCCTGCAACTACGCGGCCGCCAAGTACGGCTCGATCGACAACGTGTTCGGGGCCTACTGACGCGCAACGGCGCCGACGGCGGTTCAGGACCGACGGGTGGCGAGAGGCCGGAACAGAGGCCGCTCGCGAAGGACCGCACCCGCCGGTCAGGGACCGCCTTCCGGCCGTAGTCCCGCATGCGTGGAAAGACGGAACTCCCGACCCGCGCCCATCCGTCGCCGGACTGCCGTCCCGAGACGGGCCGTTGGGCATGGGGCCCCGCCCCGCACGCATGCGCGGGCAGCGTACGGAGGTGGCGCTACACGGCCCGGCGGGGGCCGGGAACGGTCACATGGCCGGCGAGCCACGAGAGGAGGGGCTCCAGTTCCTCTGCCGCCGCGAGCACGGCACCGGCCAGCGCCGGCGTGTGCTGCGCGCAGTCCCCGCCGAGGGGGCGGGTGGCGGAGATCGAGCGGTACCGGAGGTAGTCGGCGCGGGGATGCCCGGCGTCATGGCCGCGTGGCACGCGCTTCATCAGGTCACCGGTGACCTCGTACCCCCGCGCTGCCAGCGCCTCGACGGCGCGCACCAGCCCGGGGCCGCTCTCCTGCGCGGCAACCGCCTTGCGGAACAACGGGATCTGCCCCGGGTCCGGGTAGGTCCAGCCGCCCTTGATCCGGAGCCCGTCGAGGTCGAAGCGCAGGCCGATCTCGACATTGCGCGCGATCCGGATCACCGCCACTTGGTGCTGCCACCACCACGGGTCCTTGCGGAACCCCCAGACGGAGAAGTCCTCGTACGCCCCGTCCGCGTCGGCCACCTCGTTCAGCAACGCGATCATGGGTTGGCGGACCAGGTGCTCCCGGTCCTTTCGGCGTTTCTCGCGCGCCTCCTGCGAAGGGGTCCCCTCCAACTGCAGAAGCAGGTCGAATGCTTGCTCTGTCCAGCCGCTGAAAGCTCTGCTCATCCAGGAGACCTTAAGGGCTGTCCCGTAGGGCAGCAGTCCGGCCGGGAGGGACACGGCCGGGAGGGACACGGCCGGGAGCGGTCCGCGCATCGGCTACTCCGGCGGCGGCCTGGGAACCGTGGCAGCCGCTCCTTCCCGGACGGACTTCACCACCGCGTCGTGAAGGCGCCGGCTGTCGTCCTCCGAGCAGCACGACACGGGACTGCCCGACATGGTGAACCAGTCGATCGCACCCGTGTACTGCACAGTCACCTGGGCCGTGTCATCGGCCCAGGTCGTGTGAACCGTCAGATCCCCGGACAGGACGCCGGCCTCGTCCGTCAGCACGCCACCGTGCCCGGAGAACACACCACGAGTCGTCCATGACGCCCAAGCCATGCCTCCAGGCTGGCATCAAGTCCAGGGACGCGCACCCGCAGCCACATGGGTGCGCGCCGGCGGCCCTCCATGCTCCGTGGCGCTCCGGGGTGCCCCCACCCTTCCGGAATCTGGAACGGGCGAAACTTTCCACCTGGTCCGGCTGCGGTTCCCGTACCCGCCGATCCTCAGCGGAATAACGCATTCTTAACGCCAAACCGTCAGATCTTCTCGCCGAAACAACGAATTCCGTAGGTGAACACCTCTTGACCTGCGGAACTCGTCAGGATTGCATGTCGCGCTGGGAGCGACGAAACCACTCACCACGTCCTCGTCTGGAGGCGATACCGCTCCCGTGCTCAGACACCGCACCTTTGATCGGAATCGCACGATGACCGAAACGCTCAGCGCTCCCCAGGCGCTCGCCCCCGCGACCGGCCCCACTCCGCAGAAGCTCAAGCGCTCCATCGGCGTCGTGGGCGGAACGCTGCTCACGCTCTCCTGCGTGACGCCCGCTTCGACGCTCTTCGTGGTCGTACCGGACTTGTTCTCCAGCCTCGGCACCTACACCGCCCTCACCATCGCCGTCGGATCGCTGCTCTGCATCGCGGTCGCCTTCTGCTACTCGGAGCTGGGCACCCTCATCCCGAGCGCGGGAGGCGAGTACGCCATGGTGTCGACCATGGCGGGACGGCTGGCCGGATGGCTCGTCTTCGTGCTCTCCCTGCTGGTCGTGATGATCGTTCCCCCGGTCATCGCCATGGGCACGGCCGACTACCTCGCTCCCCTCGTGCACATCCCGGCCCCCGCCGCAGGCGCCGGAGTGATGGTGCTCGCCACCCTCGCCGGACTCCTGGACCTGCGTGCCAACGCGTGGATCACCGGGATCTTCCTCGTCCTGGAAGTGATCGCGGCGGGCGTCGTGGCCGTTCTCGGCTTCGCGCACTCCGAGCGCGGAGCCTCCGCGCTGGTGCACGGTTCGGTCGCCTCGTCGGGCGGTACGAGCTCCACGGTCACCGCGATGATGGTGGTGTCCGGGCTGGCGATTGCGCTCTTCATCACCCAGGGCTTCTCCACGGCGGTCTACCTCTCGGAGGAGCTGGAGAATCCGCGGCGCAACGTGGCCCGTACGGTCCTCGCCACCCTCGCCATCTCCACGGCGGTCATCCTGGTCCCGGTCATCGCCATCACGCTGGGCGCCCCGGACCTCGCGGCCCTGACCTCGGGCGACCTGAACACCATGGTCGCTGCCTGGTCCAACTCGGCCGTCGGCACCTTCGTCAGCCTCTGCGTCGCCCTCGCGATCATCAACGCGGGCATCGTCATGGTGATCCAGAACTCCCGGGTCCTGTTCGCCTCCGCCCGGGACAAGGCGTGGCCCGAACCGATCAACAACGCCCTGGCCCGGCTCGGCCGCTTCGGCTCCCCGTGGGTGGCGACCCTGGTCGTCGGCATCCCCGGCGCGGCACTCTGCTTCGTCAACCTCGACACCCTGTACGGCGTCACCGGCGTCTCCGTCACCGGCATGTACCTGTTGGTCGCGGTCGCCGCCCTGCTCTGCCGCCGCGGTGCGCACCGCGAGGCGCCTGCCTGGCGCATGCCGCTGTGGCCGGCGATCCCGCTGCTGCTCATCGCCGTGCTCGCGTACATCCTGACCCAGCAGGAGACCGAGTACCTGCTGTGGACCGGCGGGATCACCGCTGCCGCCACGCTCTACTGGGCGCTCTATCTGCGGCCCCGCCAGGACACCCGCTGGCTGGTCAGCATTCCGGAGGACGTACAGAGCTGACCGGACGACCGGGCGGGCCCGGCCGCCACGCGGTCGGGGGCCGGGAGACGGATGGCCGGGCGGTGGCGCCGCTGGTGGTCCGCAGGCCGGACGAGAAGGCGGCGGGAGCCATGGCCCCGGCCGCCTCCCGCCGCGTTCCCCGGTGGCCCGATCGCCTGACCGCGGACGGCAGGGCGGCCCGGCGACCGAGCGGCCGCACCCGTGCGGCGTCAAGGTGGAGACAGGACATCGTCACAGTCACCAGGACGCAGCGCGGGGAGTCGGAGCGAGATGAGTGTCGAGCGGGTGGGAGTCGTCGTCCACCAGGGCCATCCCGAGGCCGTCGCCGCGGCGCGCGTCGTCCATGACTGGTGTGCACGCGACGACATTCCGTGCACGGACATCGACGTGTGGCGCGAGGACACACGCCGGCGCGGCGGACGGGAGGAGGCCCAGGTCGCGGGCAACCCCGACCTCATCGTGACACTCGGAGGCGACGGGACCTTCCTGCGCGGCGCCCGGATCGCGGCCAAGAACCAGGGCGCCGTCCTCGGGATCGACCTGGGCCGGGTCGGCTTCCTGACCGAGGTGCCGGTCGAGAACGTCGTCCGGGCACTGGACGCCGTCCACCGCGGACGGGCGGAGATCGAGGAGCGCATGACGCTGACGATGAGGGCCTCCCGGGTGCTGGAAGTGCCCAAGGACATCGATGCGCTGATGGGCTACGGACGCCGCCCGATGCTGCCGCCTCCCCAGGTCGACCGGGAGGCCGAGGCCGGGGCGGAGGGCTGGGGAGTGGCGCTGGATGTCATGGCCCTCAACGACATCGTCGTCGAGAAGCTCGCACGCGACCGGCAGGTGAGTCTCGGCGTCTACATCAGCGGCCGTCTCCTTGCCTCGTACTCGGCCGACGCCGTCATCATGGCCACGCCCACCGGGTCGACCGCCTACAGCTTCGCCGCGGGCGGGCCGGTGGTCTCACCCCGCATGGACGCCGTCGTCTTCACACCCGTCGCACCGCACATGACCTTCGACCGCACCGTGGTCACCGCGCCGGACGAACCGGTCGCGGTGCGGGTCCTGCCCCATTCGGGGCAGGGCGCGGTCACCATCGACGGGCAACTGCGCGGCGTGCTGGACGCCGGGGACTGGCTCGGGGTGTACGCGGCCACGCACCGTCTGCGCGTCGTCAGGCTCGGCCCGCACGACTTCTACGGGCGGCTGCGCACACGTCTGCGCCTCACGGACGCCCCGGCCACGGCTGCCGACGGGGAGAGCGCGCCCCTCTTCCGCCCCGACGGCCCCGTCCCGCACGACCTGGCCCATCTCCACCTCTCCCCGACGGACCGGGACGAGGCCGCCGGCCACTGACCGGGCGGGGAGGGCCGCAGCCCGAAGAATCGGGTAGGAAGAGCCGACGCGTCCACGATGAAGGAGTCCACATGCCCAGCAGCGCCGATCTCCCAGCCGCCTGCGGCGTGACGGTGCCCGACACCGCGCTGGCCGCCGCAGCCACCGAGCTGGTCCGCGACGCGGCAGACGACCTGATCTACCACCACTCCCGCCGCGTCTACTTCTTCGGCGGCCTGCAGGGGCGCAACAAGGGGCTGAGTTACGACCCGGAGCTCCTCTACATCGGCGCCATGTTCCACGACCTGGGTCTCAACGGGGAATTCCGCGGCAGTGGGCGCCGGTTCGAGGTGGACAGCGCCGACGAGGCACGCCGGTTCCTGCAGAGCCACGGCGTGCCCGAGGACAGCGTCCGCCGTGTCTGGACGGCGATCGCGCTCCACACGACGCCGGGAATCCCCCAGTTCATGGAGCCCGAGGTCGCGCTGGTGACCGCGGGGGTGGAGTACGACGTGCTCGGCATCGGCTATACCGACATCAGCGACGCGGACCGTGCGGCGATCGTCTCCCTCCATCCCCGCCCCGGCTTCAAGCAGCGGATTCTCCGGGCGTTCACCGAAGGCATCGAAGGCAAGCCGGACACCACCTTCGGCAATGTGAAGGCCGATGTCCTGGAGCGCTTCGTACCGGGATTCGAGCGGGGCAACTTCGTGGACACCATCCTGGACTCTCCCTGGCCGGAGTAACCCGGGCGGAGTGATCCCCGCACAGGACACGCGAGCCGGTGGACGGGTGGACGAGCCGGTGGGCGGGCTCGGCGAGCGGGTGGGCGCCTCTGTCCGGGCGCGCGGCGAAGGGTGGCCGCGAGCGGCCGTATCCCCGGCTGGGGAGGGACGGGACCGCCACCGGTCGGGGCGGTGTCCACGGGTGACCGGGCAGCTCGTACGGTTCTGAGCCGTGCGCCCGTCCCCCGACGCCCAGGGAAAGGCCATGCTGTGCCGGTTGTCCTCGTGCTGCTGCTCGCCGGAACCTGGCTGCTCTCCGGCGCCCTGGTCACCGGGACCGATCCGCTGATCGTCGCCGTGGGCCGCACCGCGGTGTGCTGTGCCGTACTCACCGCCGTCGCCGCCTCCAGCGCGGGCGGCAGGGCCGACCTGCGCCGTGCCGCCGCCCGTCCGGGCACCGTATGGCTGCTGGGCCTGCTCGGCTTCGCCGGATACGCGGCCGGCACCCTGCTCGCCATCCCGCGCATCGGCACCTCGCTCACCAACCTCGTCGTCGCGCTGATGCCGTGCGCCTCGGTGGTGGTGGGCGCGGCGTTCTTCGGTGAGCGGTCCGGGCCGCGCAAGGCGGTGGGGGCGGTGCTGGCCTGCGCGGCGGCCGCCGGATACGCGGCCCTCGGCGCGGACGCGGGGGACGTGGACGGCGTGGGACTGCTGCTGGCGGCGGCAGCGACCGTGGCCTTCGCGGTGTACGGGTACCTCTACCGGGAACGGCTGTCGGGGCTGCCACCCCTCGCCGTCCTGCCCGTACTGCTCGCCGCCGCCACCTGCCTGCTGCTCCCGATGGCCTTGCCCGCGCTCGTCGCCCATCCTCCGACACTCGCCGCGATCGGCGGCACAGTGGTGCTGGGCGCGGCCGTGTACGCACCCGCCTACCTCGTACAGCACCGGCTGATCCTGGTCCGGGGGCCGGTCTTCACGGCGGCTGTGCAGCTGGCCGTTCCGTTCACGGTGCGCCTCGGCGACTGGGCACTGCACACCGCGCCCGCGCCCTCGGCCATGGAGCTGCTGCTTCTCGCGGCGTGCTGCGGGGGCATCGCCCTCGTCACGCTCCGGCCGCGCGGCCGGCTCGCCACGGCCGAGTGAGCGCGGACCCGCCGCCGGGGCCCTCCGCGCCCCGCCCCGCTCAACCGTCCGACGGACGTCCGGCCGTCGCCGCGCCGATCACCAGCCGGCAACGTGCCCGCGCGCCGATCCACCGCAACCCCGGGCGTTCCGGCTCAGCGGGTGAGCGGAAACATCCTGCTGAGACGCGGCAGCCGGCGGGACGCCTCATCCACGTCCCGTACGTCCCACTGCCCGCCGCTCGGTTCGGGATTGCACGGGATGTCCAGGCCCGCGGCCTCCAATGCCTCTTCCAGCCCCTCCTCTTCACCCGTCAGCGTGTCGAACGCCTCCGCCGCGACGTAGTCCAAGGACTCCCACTCGGGCCACTCGTCGTCCGACCAGGTCGTCTCGGGCCGCCCGGCCAGCCGGCGCAACTCCGGGACCGCTGCCAGCGAGTCCGGGTCGGCCGCGGCCCTGCCGAACGCCTCCCGGCCGAGGCCGACCACCCAGAGCTGGAAGTACCAGAAACTGTCGTCGGAGCACCTTCCACCGAAGATCTGTTCAGCCGCGGCCCACATCTCCCACGTGTCGATCGGCCGTCGCACCCGGTGCAGGCACCCCTGGAACTGCACGATCTCCGGCAGCGGGCGCCGCATGAGCTGTTCGCGCAGTGAATCCAGCCGCCGGTCCGGGTCATGGCTTTGATGACGGGAGCCCTCGATCAGGGCCCAGAACGCGTTCTCATCCATGGACCGAACTATGGCAGCGGGCTATGACAGTCCCCCGCGGGACGGTCGTTGGATCGGGCGGAGGGGCCGGCCGCGGAGCTGGTGGGTGAGGGCGTCACCGAGGGCGGTGTTCAGGGGGCCGGTGTGGTCGATGCCGAGCTGGACCGCGAGGTCGGTGGTGTGGAGGCGGGCCCCGGCCTCCAGAAGCTGAGCGTAGCTGTCGGTGGCGCCGCGGATGCGGTACCGGGCGGTCAGTGCCAGGGCGGCGGCGAGCGGGGCGGCGGGCCACCACCAGGCGCACAACGGGGCGTACAGCAGGGCCCAGCCCCCCAGGGTGGCGGCGCGGGTGAGGGACTGCTCGGCGGTGGTGATCTCGGCGCGGGTGGTCTCGGGCAGCGTGAGCCACAGGTGGGGCCAGAGGAGGGGCAGGTCCACGTGGTGGTCGCGCTCCAGGCGTGCGGAGACGGCGTGGAGGCGATCGCCGCTCCAGGTGGGACGGTCCGGCTCCTCGGCGGCGATGCGCTGCATCGCCAGGTGTGCGGCCCGGCGCGGGGCGGGATCGGCCCGGCTCCCGACGAGGGCCAAGGAACGGGCATCGGCGTCCAGTTGATCCCGGTAGCGGTGTGCGGCGGCGGACCAGCGGGCGCGCCGACGGGCGACACGGGCGTGCGCCCACCGCCGCAGCGGGTGCGGCCAGGTGCGCCAGCCCGCGGCCAGCGCGGTGGCCTGCACCAGGGTCCCCAGCCCCTGGGCGGCCAGCCCGGCCGCCGCGGCGGTGGCGAGAACGGCTCCGAGCAGGACGATCTGGCCGCCGAGGGCGGTCGCGGTGGGTGCCTGGGCCCAGCGGGTGATCCGGTCGGTGAGGCGGTGGGGGTCGAGGGCGTGGGCCTGGCCGAGGACGGAGGCGGCCGTGGCAGTGGCGAGGAAGAGTGTCCCGGGCAGGACCAGCAGAGTGAGCCAGCGTTCGGCGAGCTTCTGCCCGAGGGCCTGCAGGAACCCGCCCACCGCTACAGCCGTTCTCTGCGCAGCGGCAGGCCGCTGATCCGGCAGCGGGGCGCTGCGGGGCCGTCGGGCCAGATGTGGCGCGAGCACTGGTGCGCCGGGCACAGCAGTACCCACTCGTCGGGCGTGGCGGGGGTGACCCCTTGCGGGTTCAGGCCCCGTGCCCGGCCGTGGATGCCCGCTGCGTCGCCTGCGGCCAGCAGGGCCTCGTGGAGGGCGTCGAGCGGCGCGGCAGGATCCTCCCCGTCCCGCAATGCCGCCAGGAGGTGCTCCAGCGGAGCCCGGCCTGCGGGGCCGTACATCTCCAAGGCCGCGCCGATGTGCTCCAACTGGTCGCAGACGTAGGCGATTTCCTCACGCGATCCGAGGCCGCCGCCATGGTGCCGGTCGGGGACGTCGTACTGGTCGGGCACCCCGTTCCTCCGTTCGCCGCCGAACGCTCGGCGCGCTTCTGCGATGGTGTGCGTGGACCGGATCCCGGCTCGTCGAACCGGACCATGACAGATCTGGTCGTGGTCCACATGGTCATGGTGGCCGAACCCGGCCCTGCCGGGCAACTGGCGCCCATTCCCCGGTGATTGACGGACTCGGCGGATACGGGGGAGCTCGTGGGGCAGCGCAAGGAGTTGCCGGCCGCGGTACGGGCGCGCGCGGACCGGACGGCGTCGACGGGAGACCCGTCCTCGGTCCTCGCCGCGACGGCGGCCGAGCACCGACACCCCGACCACGGCCGCGTTCCTCGCCCGGCTCCCGCTGTGCGCCGTCGCCCACTTCGCCTGCCACGGTGCCGACCACCGGACCGGCCAGAGCCGGTTGCTTGTGCACGACCACGCCGCCGCACCGTCGACCGTCTCGGCACTCGACCGGGTCGACCTCGACCGTGCGCATCGAACGACGGGCCCGCCGCACCCGCCCGCCCACCGGTCCGGTGCGCGCGCGGGCGCGGCTGCGCGCCGCACTCAGAAAGTGACGTCCGAGCAGGCGTAGAAGGCGTTACCGGTGTCGGCGATCGTCCAGACGCCGAGGATCAGGTGCTTGCCCGACTTCTGCGGCAGAACTCCGGAGTGGGTCACCGTGGAACCCGGCAGCCGGCCCCCGAAGGGCACGGTCAGGAACGGCTGCGGCTCCAGGTCGGCCCGGGTGAGGGGCTTCGTGGGGTCGTAGCCGTCCTTGGTGATGTAGTACCGGAAGTCGGTCGTGGCGTGCCGCGCCTCGATTTGCCAGCGGAAGGTGTAGCTCTGCCCGCCGGTGACCGCGGTCGCCGGCCAGGCTCCGCCGCGCGGATCGTCGAGCTCGGAGAAGCGGCCGTTGCCGCCGGCGCAGATCGTGCCGTCGACCGGACCCCGGGCGGGGAAGCCCTTCGGACCTTCGACGCTCGGCGGCTCCCACTGGATCTGGCCGCAATTGCGCACGGTCCCGTTGCCGCAGAGCTGCTGACGGCTGATGGGCGCGTCGGTGTAGCCATGGCTCTGCGCGCTGCCGGTGGCGAGGACGGAGGCTCCGGCGATGCCGAGCCCGAGCAGTAACGAGGTGATCTTTCTGCGCATGCTTCGCTCCTGAGGGAGGTGTGGGGGCGCTGCGAGACGAGTGGGGAGTGCGCACTCCGAACCACTAGGTCTAGACCAAGTTCGAGACTAGCCAGGGCAGTTGGGCATGTCCATACCAGACATGGGCGGAGGCGTACCGGCGAACGAGAACCATGCGACCATGTGCATGACCGTCAGGGGGCGCCGTCATGCAGCCGACAGCCACATCCGTGAGCGCGGTGAACCGGCTCACCGCACGGTGGGCGACCGGCCTCGGTCCGGCCGACACCGTTTTCTCGGCAACGACTGTCTGGCCTCTGCTCGCACTCCTCGCGCACGCGGCCGAAGGGCCGGCGCGCAGTGAATTGGAGGAAGCGGTGGGCATGCGCGCGGACGATGCCGCCGCGACCGCGCGCGACCTGCTGGCCGCGCTGAAAGATGTGCGGGGAGCCCGTTCGGCCGTCGGCCTGTGGGCCGGACGCGCCCTTCCCCTGAACCCGGCCTGGGCCTCGGGGCTGCCCGCGGACACCCTGGGGGTGTTGACCGGCGACCCGCACGCGGACCGGAAGGCGCTCGACGCCTGGGCGTCGCAGTGCACGGACGGACTGATCCGGTCGATGCCGGTACCGCTCGATGGGGAAACCGAATTGGTGCTCGCCGCGGCGCAGGCCGTACGCACCCGATGGTTGCAGCCCTTCTCGGAGTGCGAAATGGTTCCGGAGAAGGGGCCGTGGGCCGGACGGTATCTGGTCGGGCTCCGGCGCGAGACCTCGCTCCTCGACCGGGTGGGCGTCGCCGAGACGGAGGCGGGGCGGCTGACCGTGCTCAAGGTCCTCGGCGACACAGGCGTGGACGTCCATCTGCTGCTCGGCGATCCGGACATGCCGCCCGGTCAGGTGCTGAGCGCGGGGGCCGGGACGCTGGCCGGCCGGTACCGGACCGTTCCCGGTCATCTCCTGCCCGCGGGTGATCCGGGTCCGGGCCTGGAGACAGGCACCGAGCGCAGCCTCGTGCCCGAACCGACACTGGCTGTCCGGACCAGTCCGTACTCCCTCGGCGGGGACCACGATCTGCTGCGGCGGCCGGCGCTGTTCGGGCTCTCGGCCGCCACGGACATGAGCCACGGACACTTCCCCGGCATCAGCGGGGCGCCGCTGGCGGTCCGGTCGGCACGGCAGGCGGCCGTGGCCGTCTTCGACGCGGCAGGCTTCGAGGCGGCCTCTCTCTGTGCCGTCGGAATGGCCGCGGCCGGGATGCCACCGGCACCGCGGTACCTGACCAGGCGCGTCGAGGTCTCGTTCGACCGGCCGTTCGGCTTCCTCGTGGTCCACCGCACGTCTCGGCTCGCCCTTGCCGCGGGCTGGGTCGCCGAACCCACCCCGTACCCCGTCGACGAGGGGGACACGTGAGTGCCGCCCCTTGGGCGTCCGGCGGTTTTGGTGCGCACGCTCTGCGGGCGGGACGGGAGGGACGGGGCGGGTCGGGGGCGACGGCTCCGGGGGCCGAGGCGCGGCTGATGTCAGACGACGCTGCCGCAAACGGAGCCGACGGAGAGGTCCAGCGCCGCCGAGTGGAGTCGGTCGAGGTGCCTCGCACGGCGTACGTGGACCGTCGAGACGGCCAGCGCGACATCGCACAGAGGCGCTGAGCGCCACCGCGCCGAGGCGACGACGGCCCGGACGAGCGCCTCGTCGACGCGGTTGACCTCCGTGCGCACCTCACTCAGCTCGGGGCGTTCGGTGGGCGACGCGGACGGATCGTCCCGCCACCGGCGGTACAGCCCGCGCTGCACCACCTTGTTCGCCTCGATCTGGTCCCGGAAGATCCGCCGGGTCGTCTCGGGATCCCCACCCAGCCTCCTCGCCCGTTCGGCCGCTGAGTCCAGCACCTGCTGCTCCCTGGCGGGGTCGTCGATCGGGCTGCCGGTGCCCCACTTGGCCGCGGCGACCAGGTCGGCGGTGGTGACACGCCGGGCAGAGAGGCCCGTGAGGGACAACAGCGGTCTGTGCGGACCGGCCCCGTTGCCGTCGGCCGTGGGGGAGTTGGTCGCGCCGGGGGAGTTCGGCGTGGCCGTGGACGGCGGGGCGGCAGCGGCCATCCCGGTGAACAGCGCCGTGGCGGCCACGACCGCGGCCGCGGCTGCGGTCGACAAACGGCTCGACCGTGAATTCTGCTGCACGAGAGTTCCCTGTGAATCGTTCGATCGCGTGAGGAGCCCATGGAGCGCTTCACGCACCGACCATGGACAGGGAGAACTCCTGGGCGCGCGCAGAGGTAACGGACCAGCGGACGCGCCCCCCTCGTATGCAACCGGTGGGCCACGAGAAACGTCGTGTGCAAGAAGTGCGGGCATGCGAGAGGGCAGGCCGGACATGAAGAAACCGGACACGAAGAAAGGCAGGAAGACTGTGAAGTCAAGCAGTGGCGCGTCACGCCGTGCGGTGCTCGCGGGCGGCCTGGGAGCGGCGCTGGCCACGGCTTCCGTGCCATCGGCCGCGCACGCCTCCGCCCCGGAGAGCGAGTCGGCGCGAAAGTTGCGGGACCTGGAACGGGATCACGCCGCCCGGCTGGGGGTATTCGGGTGGAACACGGCGACGGGCAAGGTCGTCCTCCACCGGGGGGATGAACGCTTCCCGATGTGCTCGGCGTTCAAGACGCTGGCCGTCGGAGCCGTCCTGAGGGACCTCGACCACGACGGGACGTTCCTCTCGAAGGTCATCCACTACACGGAGCAGGACATCGAGAGGGCGGGCGGGGCGCCCGTGACCGGTCTGTGCGAGAACCTCGCGCAGGGGATGACGGTGGAGGCCCTGTGCGGCGCGGCCATCTCGCAGAGCGACAACACCGCGGCGAACCTCCTGCTGGAAGAGCTCGGCGGGCCGACGTCCGTCACCCGTTTCTGCCGGTCCATCGGGGACTCGGTGACCCGGCTCGACCGCTGGGAGCCGGAGCTGAACTCGGCGGAACCGGAGCGCCTGACCGACACCACCAGCCCCCGGGCCATCGGCCGGTCCTACGCGCGGCTCGCCCTCGGGCACGCCCTGGAAGCGGGGGACCGCAAGCGACTGACCGGGTGGCTGCTGGCCAACACGACCGGCGGCAAACGCCTGCGCGCCGGCCTTCCCGAGGACTGGACCGTCGGCGACAAGACCGGCACCGGCCGCTACGGGACCACGAACGACGTGGGTATCGCCTGGCCGTCCCGTCGGGGGCCGATCGTGATGGCTGTCCTGTCCACCCAGCACGCGGAAGACGCCCAGGCGGACGACCTCCTGATCGCCGAGGCGGCCGCCGTCCTGGTCCCGGCCCTCACCTGACGCCCGCGCTGCCCCCGCCGACACGCGTGGCAGGCCGTGGCGACGACGGGCCGGGTCCGCGGCCTGCCCGGTGACCTGGGGGAGTGCTGTCAGCGGGCGAGCAAGGGTGAAGGTAGCCTCTCCCGATGCGCATCGGGATCGTTGGCACCGAGAACACCCATGTCGACCACATCGTCGGTCATCTCAACGTCCACGACGCGGGCGGCGACGCCCGCGTGGTGGCTCTCAGCGGCGGGCACAGCCGGCGCAACGCCATGCTGGCGTCCGCCGGAGGGGTGGAGAGGATAGTCGACGAGCCCGCCGACCTGCTCGGGCTGGTGGACGCCGTCGTCATCGCGGACCGGCACGGCGCGCACCACCGCGAAAAGGCCGTCCCCTTCCTGACCGAGGGACTTCCGGTGTTCGTGGACAAACCGCTGGCCTGCACCGTCGCGGACGCCCGGATCATGATCGACACCGCGCTCGCCCATGACGCGCCGCTCACGTCGTCCTCGGCGCTCCGCTGGATCCCCGACGCCGACGTCCTGGTGGCCCGGTCCGCGCGGGACGGGCAGCCGCAGGCGGTGGTCGTGTCCGGGCCCGCCGATCCCGGCAGCGAGTACGGCGGGATCTTCTTCTACGGCATCCACCCGGTGGACCTTGCCCTGAGGCTGGCCCCCGGTGAGATCCGCGACGTACGCACCGACCGCACCGACACCACCGTCACCGCGTCGTTCACCGCGGGCGCCACCCGGGTCGTCGTGAACTTCGTCAAGCCGGACGAAACGGACCAGATCCCGTTCCACGGAATGACGTTCACCCGGAACACCATGGTCCAGCAGACCCTCACGCTGGACGCGCAGTACTGCGTTCCGGGCCTCGAAGCGTTCCTGGGGATGGTCCGTACGGGCAGGCCGCCCATCGGTTACGGGGACTTGCTGCGCCCCATCGAGGTTCTGGAATCCGTCGCCGCCGCCCTGCGTCCGCGGTCGGCCCCTGAGGGCGCCCCCTCGTAGTCGGCCAGGAGGTCTCCGCCGCTGTACACGGTCCGGCCGTGTGCCCTGCGGCTACGCCGACATGCCCCGTCTCGTCGGCGCTGACGGAGTCCGTGCGGCGGTCACCGGGGACGAGCGGCGCTTCGCGGTCGTACGCGTCGACGGCTCCGTCGGTGCGAAGGCCCCGGGCGCGGCACGCCGGTGACTCCCGACCCCCGCGGGCCCGGCCTCGATGGTCAGGAGGGCAGCGCACCCGGGTGACGGGATGTCACAGAGCAGGTCTACACCTCCGGACCTCGGCTGCCCGTCCGTGTGAGCCACGCGATCCCCGCTCCGGATCCGGCGTTAATGAGCCACGGCAGGCCCGTTTGTGCTCCGCCGGGACCGGGACCGAAGCCGCACCGCCGCCGGGGCCGGAGCGAGTGGTCTGCCGGGGCGGCAGAAGAGCGTCCTTCCGGCCCGTGCGGCCTTTTCGCGGTCTCCCCGTCCCACGGCGGCAGGTCCGAGGACACGTGTCCGGAAAGACGGAACGGAAAGTCCCAACAAATTATTAGTATTACGAGTAACCCACCTGGCCGTAAATCGAATTATTCGCATTCGGCCCGGCTGGTCCGCCTGTTTCATTGAGAATCGGACGCGATGGCAAAATCCCGCCCTCTCTGTCCGGCACATCAGGACGCGGCTTGAATCAGACGGTTGGGAGGGTCGGGCAGGGAAAAGGAACCAGAGCGGGCTCGCCCCGACGGTCCCGCCCCGGGTCCGCCGAGTCCGCGAAGCAGTTCACAGCAACATCCGGACGCACGTTCTTCCATGCGTGACGACTGACGTAAGGAGCGTCGGTCTCGCGTGCCCGAAAGAAATCATCAGTCAGTTCCTCCTTCGAGGTCTGCGCATTCTTCTGTACTGGTTCCTCTATAAAGGTGCTGCGGATGGAAAATTGCGAACCACTGCCCGGTGGTGGTCGGCAGCCGGATACCGGTCCGGCATCGTGGGAGGGATCCGCCGTGCGTGCGGCGCGCACTGTTCTCCGCGTGTCGGCGTATCCCTTCCTGCTGGTGGCCACGGTTTCGGTGGCTACGGCAGCTCTGTGCCTCGACTGGGATCCGGGTCGTGTGAGCCCGCTTTTCCTGCTCGGCACCCTCGTCTACCTCGCCGCGCTCGAACGTCTGATTCCGTACCAGCGCTCCTGGCATCCGAGCCCCAGTGAATGGCGCTGGTACGGCATCTACTTCCTGCTGACGATGGCGGCCAGCGCCCTGGCCCAATATCTCGTCACCGCAGCTGTCTCCGTGGTGACTCCGGAAGAGCCGGCTCTCCACCTCTGGACCGAAATTCCCGCAGCTCTTCTGACCGGTTCGCTGGCCAGTTATCTCGTGCACCGACTGGGCCATGCCAATCGGATATTGTGGCGACTGCACGGAGTGCACCACGTGCCGCAAAAAGTGAACGTCGCCAATAATGGCGTCAATCACGTTCTCGACATCGTGCTTGCGCAGGGGGTTGTTCAACTGGCCCTTGCGCTGATCGGGTTCTCCCAGGAATCCGTACTCGTCGTGGGTCTCTTCGTGGCCGCACAGGGCTATTTCATCCACGCGAATATCGACGTGCGCATCGGTCGGCTCAACCATGTGCTCGCCAGTCCTGAGCAACACCGCCTGCACCACAGCACTGATCTGTCCGAAGCGGGCCACTACGGCTCGGATCTGTCGATCTGGGACCACCTCTTCGACAGCTACACATGGCGGCCCGGCCGTGAGCCGGTCGCGGTCGGCCTCGGTGACCCCGCGTTGTTCCCCCCGACCGGCGAGATCGCCACCACCCTTCTCCATCCCTGGCGCCGTGCGAGGAGGGCCGGGCCCGGCTCCGCCTGACCGGACCCTCTTCTCCGGAAATCCGCACTGCCCCTCGCATCCATGCCGTGTCCCGGCGCCTCGACTTGAGGAGTACGACCTTGCCCGACGTGAACAGTGCATCTGTGAGCGACGAAGTAGCGATCATCGGCATGGGCTGCCGACTGCCAGGCGGTGCGTCGGACCACCGCACCTACTGGCGGAACCTCATGGAGGGCAAGGACTGCATCACACCGACACCGGCGGACCGCTACGACGTCACGACGCTCGGCAGCAGGCACAAGGAGAAACCGGGACGCCTGATCGGTGGCCGGGGCGGATACATCGACGGTTTCGACGAGTTCGACCCCGGATTCTTCGGAATCAGTCCGCGCGAGGCCGACCACATGGACCCTCAGCAGCGCAAGCTGCTGGAGGTGGCCTGGGAGGCGCTGGAGGACGGCGGCCAGCGGCCCTCGGAGCTCGCCGGAAGCAATACCGCCGTGTTCGTCGGCGCGTTCACGCTGGACTATAAGATCCTCCAGTTCTCCGATCTGGGCTTCTCCTCACTGGCCGCGCACACCGCCACCGGCACGATGATGACGATGGTCTCGAACCGTCTCTCCTACTGCTTCGACTTCCGCGGCCCCAGCCTGTCGATCGACACGGCGTGCAGCTCCTCCCTGGTGGCGGTGCACCTCGCCTGCCAGAGCCTCAACAACCGGGAGACCGACCTCGCACTCGCCGGTGGCGTCCTGCTGCACATGGCACCGCAGTACACCATCGCCGAGACGAAGGGCGGCTTCCTGTCGCCCGACGGCCGCTCACGTACGTTCGACGCCTCGGCCAACGGCTACGTACGGGCCGAGGGCGTGGGCATGGTCGCGCTGAAGCGGCTCGACGACGCCGTACGCGACGGCGACCCGATCCACGCGGTGATCCTCGGCACGGGGGTCAACCAGGACGGCCGCACCAATGGCATCACCGTGCCCAGCGCGGACGCCCAGGCCGCTCTCATCCAGCGTGTCTGCGACGGAGCCGGCATCACACCCGGCTCCCTGCAGTACGTGGAGGCACACGGCACGTCGACGGCGGTCGGCGACCCGATCGAGGCGAACGCGCTGAGCCGGGCGCTGGCCGTGGGTCGCAGACCCGGTGCCAAGTGCTACGTCGGGTCCGTCAAGACGAACATCGGGCACACCGAAGCGGCAGCGGGCATCGCCGGGCTGATCAAGACCGTGCTCTGCCTCAAGCACCGCCGTATCCCGCCCCACATCAACCTGGAGCGGATCAACACCGCCATCGACCGGGAGTCCTCCCCGTACCTGATCCCGACCGAGCCGACCGACTGGCCCGAGCACGAGGGGCCCGCGCGGGCCGGGGTGAATTCGTTCGGCTTCGGCGGCACCAACGCGCATATCGTGCTGGAGGCGGCACCCGAGCGGGAGGACCGGCCCACCGCGCCCCGCGAACGGGCCTGGAACATCCTGCCGCTGACCGCCCGGACCCCGGAGGCCCTGCCGGAGATGGCGGCGGGCATCCGACGCGAGCTGGCAGGGGGCCACGGCCCTGATGTGCCGCTGTCCGACCTCGGGTACACGCTTGCGCGACGTCGCCAGCACCTCGAGTCGCGGCTCTCCGTCGTGTATGCGTCACGCGAGGATCTGGATGAAGGGCTCGCCGCCTTCCTGCGGGGTGAACCGCACCCCCGAGTGGTCCGCGGCAGGCAACTCGACACCGAGCAGCGCGGCCTCGTCTGGGTCTTCACCGGCATGGGGCCGCAGTGGTGGGGCATGGGCCGCCAACTGTTCGAGGGCGACGAGGTGTTCCGGGAGGCGGTCACCCGCTGCGACCTGGCCGTCCGCAAGCTGGCGGGATGGTCCCTGATCGAGGAGATGACGGCCGACGAGGCCGCTTCGCGCATGGGCGAGACATGGCTCGCGCAGCCGGCCAACTTCGCCGTCCAGGTGGGACTCGCGGCCATGTGGCGCCAGTACGGCGTGCGGCCCGACGCCGTGGTCGGTCACAGCACGGGCGAGATCGCCGCCTTCTACGAGGCGGGGGTCTACACCCTGGAGGACGCGGCAAGGATCGTGGTGCACCGCAGCCGGCTCCAGCAGCGGCTCACCGGGACGGGCACCATGCTGGCCGTGAGTCTCCCCGAGGAGGAGGCGCAGTTCCGGGCGGCCGCGTACGGGGACCGGGTGTCCGTCGCCGCGGTCAACAGCCCCTCGGCGGTCACCCTGGCCGGGGACCGGGACGCGCTGGCCGAACTGGCCGACGGGCTGCGCTCCGAGCAGGTCTTCGCCAAGTTCCTGTCGGTCCAGGTCCCCTACCACAGCGCAGGCATGGAAGCGATCAAGGACGAACTGCTGGCCTCGCTGGACGGGCTCGACCCACGGGCAGCAACGGTTCCGCTGTATCTGACGGGCCAGGAGGGCACGGCACACGGCAGTGAGCTGGACGCGGCCTACTGGTGGAAGAACGTCCGCCACCGCGTCCGTTTCCGCTCGGCCGTGGACCGGCTCGCCGACGACGGATACGGGCTGTTCCTGGAGATCGGCCCGCATCCGGTGCTCGGCCACTCCATCCGCGAGTGCCTCGACAGCCGGAGCGCGGCCGTACACACCGTCGCCTCGATCCGCCGCCAGGAGAACGAACCGGAGCGCTTCGCCGCCTCGCTGGCGGAACTGCACAACGCCGGGGTACCGGTTGCGTGGGACACCCTGCACCCGGTGGGCAGCCCGGTCGTACTTCCCCGCTATCCGTGGAAGCGCGACCGGTACTGGACGGAGCCCGGCCCCGTCGCGCAGGTCCGCCTCGGCCACGCCGACCACCCCCTGCTGGGCCGCCGCACGACGCACACCGAACCGTCCTGGCACACGACACTCGACACCGAGCGGTTGCCCTACCTCGACGACCACCGCATCCAGTCCACCGTGGTCTTTCCGGCGGCCGGGTACCTGGAGATGGCCACGCAGGCGGTCCGTTCCCTGACCGGCGGCACGCACGCCGTGCTGACGGACATCGAATTCCGCAAAGCCCTCTTCCTGCCCGAGGGCGAGGACCGCGCCGTACGCCTGACGCTCTCGCCGCAGAACGCGGTGTTCACGATCGCCTCGGCAGGGGAGACGGAGGGGGACCGGGCGGTGCACGCGAGCGGCGTCGTGCGCTCCGGGCAGCCGCGCCCGGCCGGCCCCGCCGTCGACATCGCGACCCTCCGGGCCGGCAGCCGACGCCGGCTCGACGGTGAGGAGTGCTACGCGGAGCTGGCCGCCCTGGGCTACCACTACGGTCCTGCCTTCCGCGCCATCGAGGAAGTGTGGATCGGTTCCGGCGAGGTCCTCGCCCGGCTCAGCCCGCCCGCGGCGATCGGTGACGACGCGGCCCGGCACCACATCCATCCCGTGCTGCTCGACGCCTGCTTCCAGTCGTTGCTGACCACACAGCTCCTCGACGGGGACGCGGACCGGCCGGCCTCCGGCATCCGTCTGCCTCTGTCGATCGAGGAGGTGCGTCTCGCTCCGGTCGGAGACCGGCCGATCTGGGTGCACGCCACGGTGACCCGCAGCGACGCGGACGAGCTCGTCGGAGACATCGCCGTTCACACGGACAGCGGTGAACCTCTGGGCGGGATCAGCGGATTCCGCGCGGCCGACGTGGAGAAGGCGCCCACGGCGGTCGGTCTGGGCACGATCGACTCCTGGCTCGCCGAAACCGTCTGGATCGACAGGCCCTTCGACAAGTCCGCAGTCACGGACAAGGCCACGGTCACCGCACCGGGTGGGTCCGCCACCGGTACCGACTGGCTGGTGTTCGCCGACAGCCGCGGTGTCGGCGACGCGCTGAGTGGCCTGCTCGCCGCGCGCGGCGTGCGCTGCCACCTCGTGCGTCCTGGCAAGGCGTACCAACCGGCGGGTGACGGAGGGGAGTTCACCGTCGTGCCGGGGTCCGGCCAGGACCTGGAGCGGCTCTTCGCCGACCTGGACGAGGGCGGTGAGGACGGCAGGGCGTCCCTCGGCACCGTCGTGCATCTGTGGAACCTCGACCTGCCGCGCCTCACCGAGGTCGCAGGGCAGGACGTCGCAGAGCACAGCGAAACCGGGGCGTATTCGCTGATCGCGCTCGCCCGCACACTGCTTCGGCGCGGGGCCGGTGGCCGGCTGCACATCGTGACCCGCGGGGCGCAGTGCGTCGAGCCCGGCGAGACCGTCGAGCCTCTGGGAGCGCCTGCTTGGGGAGTCGGCCGGGTGCTCAGGCACCAGGAGCTGCTCTCCCACGGGGGAAAACTGATCGACCTGGATCCCGGCCGGCAGGGAGACGAGGGACCCCGGGCCGACGCACAGGCGCTGCTGCGTGAGGCGCTCACCGACGACGAGGAAGAGATCGCACTGCGCGGCGCCGGCCGCCTCACCAGCCGGGCGCGGCGGGCCGAGGGGCTGACGCGCCCCCTCCCGCTGCGTCTGCGCGCCGACGCCAACTACCTGGTCACCGGGGCCTTCGGAGCGCTCGGCAGGCTTCTCTGCCGGACACTCGTACGGCGCGGGGCGCGCAGCCTGATCCTGATCGGACGCACCGCACTGCCGGAGCGTTCCGCCTGGCGCGGACTCGACCCCGCCACGGCCCAGGGTCGTGCCGCCGCCTTCGTCAGGGAACTGGAGGCGCTCGGCGCCCGGATCGTCCTGGCACCGCTCGACATCACCGATGAGACCGCTTTCACGACCTGGCTCGACGCCCACCAGCTCACCGACCCGCTGCCGGTCCGCGGAGTGTTCCATCTGGCCGGCCGGGTCCGCGACACACTCGTCACGGACATGGACCACCACACGTTCGCCGAGGCCCACGACCCCAAGGCCGTCGGCGCGTATCTGCTGCACCGGCACCTGCGGGACGAACCACTCGACCACTTCGTGCTGTTCGCCTCGATCGCCTCGCTGCTGACCACGGCGGGCCAGACCAACTACGCTGCCGGGAACGCCTTCCTGGACGCGCTGGCCCAGCACCGTCGCGCGCTCGGACTGCCGGGCCTCAGCATCGACTGGGGGCCGTGGGCCACCGGCATGATCGAAGAGCTCGGACTCGTCGACCACTATTTCCACAGCCGTGGGATGAGCTCGCTCGCACCGGACGTCGGCATGGCGGTGCTGGAACGCGTCATCGGCCAGGACCGGGCCCAGTTGCTCGTCGCCACGGTCGTCGACTGGCCGGTGTTCCAGTCCTGGTACGCCTCCCCGCCCCTGCTGGTGGCCGAACTGGCGGCGGCGGCCACTCCCGGTACGGTCGACCCGGGCACGGGCGACGGCGTTCTCGACACGTTCCGCACGGCGGGCGCGGCGGAGCGGCTGTCCCTGGTGGCACGGCGGTTCACCGCGGTGGCCGCCTCGGTGCTGCGGACGAGCCCCGAGCAGATCGATCCGCACGCGGGCCTCAACGCACTGGGGCTCGACTCGCTCCTGGCGATGGAGCTGCGTGCCCGGCTCGGCTCCGAACTCGGCGTCGCCCCGCCCGTGGTGGCCCTGCTGAGCGGCACCCCGGTCGTCGAACTGGTCACACAGCTCCACGACGGTCTGGCCGAGGCGGTGGCGTTCGAGTCCGGCGGTGACGACAAGGCGGCGGTGGAGATCTTCGAGGACGAGCTCCGCCACCCGCTGACGCAGAACCAGAAGGCCCTGTGGTTCCTCAGGCAGCTCAACCCCGAAGGCTACGCGTACAACATCGGCGGCGCGGTCGAGGTCCGCGTCGCCCTCGACCCCGACCTGATGTTCGAAGCCGTCCGCTGCCTGGTCGCACGTCACCCGGCGCTGCGAACCAACTTCCTCACGGTGGACGGCCTGCCGCTGCAGCAGGTGTCGCCGGACCGGAGCCCGGACCTCGCGCTGTTCGACGTGCAGGACCAGGAGTGGGAGGAGGTCCACCGGACGATCGTGGCCGAGTACCGCAGGCCGTACGACCTCGAACGCGACCCGCTGTTCCGCTTCCGCCTCTTCAAACGCGGCCACGACCGCTGGGTGATCATGAAGGCGGTGCATCACATCGTCTCCGACGCGATCTCGACGTTCACCTTCATCGAGGAACTCCTCGCGGTCTACGAGGGGCTGCGCCAGGGCCGTGCGCCCTCGCTGCCGCCCGTCACCGCGCGCTACCTGGACTTCCTCAACGCGCAGAACCGCTTCCTGTCCGGTCCCGCGGCGCAGCGCATGCTCGAATACTGGCGCTCGCATCTGCCGGACGAGGTGCCGGTCCTGGAACTGCCCGTCGACAAACCCCGGCCCTCCGTGCAGACCCACAACGGGGCCTCGGAGTTCTTCGTGCTGGACACGGCTCTCACCAACCGCGTGCACGCCCTGGCCCGCGAGCACGACGTGACCCCGTTCATGGTGCTGCTCAGCGCCTACTATGTGCTGCTCCAGCGCTACTCCGGCCAGGACCACGTCATCGTGGGCAGCCCGGTGACCGGCCGGACGCAGCAGGAGTTCGCCTCCGTCTACGGCTACTTCGTCAACCCGCTCCCGCTGCACGCGGACCTCTCCGGGGAGCCGTCGGTCGCCCAACTGCTGCAACAGGTCCGCACGACCGTGCTGGGAGGCCTCGACAACCAGGAGTACCCGTTCGTCCTGCTGGTGGACGAACTGGGACTCCAGCACGACCCCACCCGTTCCGCGGTGTTCCAGGCCATGTTCATCCTGCTGACCCACAAAGTCGCGACCGAGAAGTACGGCTACCGGCTCGAATACATCGAACTCCCCGAAGAGGAAGGGCAGTTCGATGTCACCCTGTCCGTCTACGAGGACGAGGCGGAGCGCCGGTTCCACTGCGTCCTCAAATACAACACCGACCTGTTCCTGCCGGAAACCATGCGGCGGATGGCAGCGCACTACACCACCCTGCTCGACAGCATGACCCGGGCGCCGGCCGACCACCCCACCACCCGGCTGGAGATGCTGGGCGCCCAGGAGCGCGAGCGGCTGGTCGGCGAGTGGAGCGGCGCAGCGCGCACCGCTTTGCCGTCCGGAACGGGGGAGCGCGAGGCGGACCGTGCCCGCCCCGTGCATCAGCTGATCGGCGAGGCCGCCGCCCGCTGCCCGGAGGCGGTCGCCGTCACGGTCCCGTCGTACCGCGGGGCGGCCCGCCGGCTGACGTACGCGGAACTGGACCGTCGCGCCGGGGAGCTGGCGCGGCGGCTGCGCGGACTGGGGACCGGTGCCGGTTCGGTGGTGGCGCTCTGCCTGGACAAGTCGCCCGACCTCGTCGTCGCGCTTCTCGCGGTACTCAAGGCCGGTGGCGCCTACCTCCCCCTCCCGCCCGACCACCCGGCCGACCGCGTCGCCCACGCCGTGCGGACCGCGGGCGCCGGCCTCCTCGTCGTCGCGGACGAGCCCTCCCGGGACCGGATGGCAGGGATCCCCGCCGAGACGCTGACCCTGCGGGAACTGTACGAGGCGGGGCCCGGGACGGAGGGCCGGCGGGTGCCCGCGGCCGGACCGGACCGTCCGGCGGACCTGGACTCGCCCGCGTACGTCATCCACACCTCCGGCTCGACCGGGCACCCCAAGGCCGTGCAGGTCAGCCACCGCAACCTCGCCTCGGCGTACGGGGCCTGGCTGCAGGAGTACCGGCTCGACCGCGACGTGCGGGTGCACCTCCAGATGGCGGCCCCGTCGTTCGACGTCTTCACCGGTGACCTGGTGCGCGCGCTGTGCTCCGGCGGCAACCTGGTGCTCGTCGACCGTGACCTCCTCTTCGACACCGAACGCCTCTACAGGACCATGCGCGAGGAGCGGGTCGACTGCGCGGAGTTCGTCCCCGCTGTCGTACGCGGACTCATGGACCACTGCGAACGGGAGGGGCTGCGGCTGGACTTCATGCGGCTGCTGGTCGTCGGGTCCGACGCGTGGAAGACCGGGGAGTACCGGCGGCTGCGCGACCTGTGCGGGCCGCACACCCGCCTGATCAACTCCTACGGGGTCACCGAGGCCACCATCGACAGCGCCTGCTTCGAAGGACCCGTCGACGACCTGGAACCCGGCCGCACGGTGCCGATCGGGCGCCCCTTGAGCAACAGCACACTCCATGTGCTCGACCAGCACGGCGAGCCGGTGCCCCCCGGCGTACCGGGCGAGCTGTGGATCGGCGGCGACGGCGTCGCACTCGGCTACGCCGGCGACCCCGCGCAGACGGCCCGGCGCTTCGTGACCCGGACGATGAGCCGGGAGCCGGGCGCCGGACCCGTACGCCTCTACCGGAGCGGCGACGCGGCGTGCTGGGACGCGGACGGCCGGGTCCATCTGCTCGGACGGGCCGACGACCAGGTCAAGCTCCGCGGCCACCGGATCGAGATCGGCGAGATCGAGGCCCACCTCGCCCAGTGGCCCCGGCTGGCCCGGACGGTCGTCACCGTGCGCCCCGACGCCCGGGGGGAGGACGCGCTCTGCGCCTACTGCGTGCCGGAGGAGGGGACGGTGCTCGACCGGCGCGCGCTGCGACGCCACCTCGCGGAACTGCTGCCCGCCTACATGGTTCCCTCGCACTTCGTCGCACTGCCGGAACTGCCGCTGACCGCCAACGGGAAGGTCGACGTCGCCGCCCTCCCGACGCCCCGCTTCGACGCGGACGACGAGCCGGACGAGGTGTTCGGCACACCGTTCGAAATGAGCATGGCCCGGCACTGGAAGGAACTGCTGGGCCTGGAGCGGGTCGGCCTGACACACGAGTTCTTCGAGGCCGGAGGCAGCTCCATCAAGCTGATCGAGCTGATCCACCGGTTGCGCCAGGAATTCGGCGTCGGCATTCCCGTCAGCCTGCTGTACCGGGTCACGACCCTGCACGGGATGGCCGCCACGGTGGAGCGCCTCGCCACCGGCGGGATCTCGGACGATCTGCCCTACCTGAGCTTCAACAGCGACCGGGACCCGACGGTGTTCTGCTTCCCCCCGGCGGGCGGCCACGGACTCGTCTACCGGGCCTTCGCCGCCGAGCTGCCCCGGTACCGGCTGATCGCCTTCAACTACGTCCCGGGCGAGGACAAGGTGGCCCGCTACGCCGACCTCGTCGAGTCCCTGCGCCCCGTGGGCCGATGCCTGCTGCTCGGCTACTCCCTCGGCGGCAACCTCGCGTTCGAGGTGGCCAAGGAGCTCGAAGACCGGGGACGCGAGGTCGGCCACGTGATCGTGCTGGATTCCCACCGCATCCTGGAGCCCTACGTCCCCGGCCCCGAACACTTCGAGTTCTTCGAGGCGGAATTGGCCGAACACCTCCGAAAGCACACCGGATCGGAGATTGTCGCCCGCGAAACCCTGGACCACGCAGCGGAATACCTGGCATTCTGCGGCCGCACACCGAACCTCGGCACAGTCTCCGCCACCGTCAGCGTGGTCACGGACGAGGAGAAGACCGCGCTCTACACCGCGGGCGCGCAAGGCACCTGGCACGGCAGCTCCACCACGGCCACGGCCCTGCTGCGCGGCTCCGGGATCCACGCCGACATGCTCGATCCCAAGCATGTGGCCCGCAACGCCGAGCTGGTGCGCGGCATCTTCCAGGAGGGCGGCGCCGATGGCCGGTGACACGGACGATCCGTGGAGCGCCGGCGGACGGGACGCGGACGGCAGACCCCGGGTCATCGTGATCGGCGCGGGCATCGCCGGAATGTCCACCGGCTGCTACGCGCAGATGAACGGAATGCGGTCCCGCATCTTCGAGAAGCACGTGCTGCCCGGGGGCTGCTGCACGGCCTGGTCACGCGACGGCTACATCTTCGACTACTGCATCGAGTGGCTGATCGGCACCGCCGACGGCAACGACGCCCACCAGGTGTGGCGCGAACTGGGGGCGCTCGACGGCAAGACCATCACCAACTTCGAGATGTTCAACCGAGTCGTCGACGAGACCGGCCGGTCAGTGGTCTTCTACAACGACCCGGACCGGCTGGAGCGCCACCTGCTCGACCTCTCGCCCGCCGACGCCCGGCTGATCCGCTCGTTCTGCCAGGACCTGAGGCGATTCATCGCCATCGACCTGTATCCGTTCCTGACCGCCCCGGCCCTGCGGACCGTGCGCGAGAGGGCCGCGACGCTGCGCACCGTCCTGCCCGCGTTCCGCCTGTTCTGGCGTACGGCTTCGACGCCGATGCACGAGTTCGCCGACCGGTTCCAGGACCCGTTGCTGCGCCGGGCGTTCCGCAACATCTTCTTCCAGGACCCGGAGGGCTTCCCGCTGCTCCCGTACCTGTTCAACATGGCCAGCGCCCACCACCACAACGCCGGTTTCCCGCAAGGAGGTTCACTGGGCCTGGCGCGTTCGGTCGAGGAGCGGTACACGACGCTGGGCGGTGAGATCGACTACCGCGCACGGGTCGAACGCATCCTCGTCGAGGACGGACGCGCCGTCGGCATCGAACTGCGCAACGGCAGGCGGTACCACGCCGACCATGTCGTCTCGGCCTGCGACGGCCACACGACGATCCACGGTCTCCTGCAGGGCCGGTACACCGGGCCGCGGATCGACAAGCTGTACGACGACCTGCTGCACCGACCGGGCGCCCTCTTCCCCGCGGTGGTCTCGGCCTTCGCCGGGGTCCGGGGCGACCTGGGCCCCGACCGGGCACACAGCACCACGTACCTCCTCCCGCCCGAGGACGCCGCCCGGCTGCCCGGCGCGCTCCAGAGCAGTCTGGTGGTCCAGCTGCGTTCCCACTACTCCGACGGATTCGCCCCGCCCGGAAGATCGGTGGTCCACTGCACCTACTTCAGCGACTTCGCCTACTGGAAAGCACTGCGTGCCGCCGACCGCAAGGAGTACCGGGCGCAGAAGCACCGGGTCGCCGAATTCGTAAGAGACTTCCTGGAGCGCCGGCTGCCGGGCACGGCCGAACGCATCGAACTCGTCGATGTCGCCTCACCGGCGACCACCCGGCGCTACACGGGCAACCACGACGGCTCCATCCTGGCCTGGAAGGCATTCTCCGAGGCCGACGACATCGCGGCCAAGCTCGTCGGCAAGGACCGCATGCGCCTGCCCGGCCTGCGGGGATTCTCCATGGCCGGGCAGTGGGTCGGCATGGGCGGCCTGATCCGCGCCGCGTCCACCGGCCGCTTCGTCGTCCAGTACCTCTGCGACGAGCTGGGACGCGGGTTCACGGCTTCCGAGAGCCCGGGCGGCGAACCCTGGCACCCCGGAAAGCTGGGCCGGCTGCCTCAGCTCGACAGATGGTCCGCGCGCGGGGACACCCGCACATGAACACCGAGGAGAGCAGGTTCATGTCGCGTTCCGAACGGGAGTCGATGATCATCATCGGCGCGGGACTCGGCGGTCTGTCCACGGGCTGCTACGCCCGGATGAACGGCTACCGCACCCACATCCTGGAGATGCATGAACTGCCGGGCGGCTGCTGCACGGCCTGGGACCGCGGTGACTTCACCCTGGATCCCTGCGTCAGCTGGCTCCTCGGCAGCGGACCCGGCAACGAGATGCACCAGATCTGGCTGGAGCTGGGCGCGTTGCAGGGCAAGGAGGTACGGCATTTCGATGTGTTCAACGTCGTGCGCGGGCGGTGCGGCCGGGCCGTGTACTTCTACTCCGACCCCGACCGGCTCCAGGCACATCTGACCGACCTCTCACCCGTCGACTCCGCCCTGATCCGGGACTTCTGCAAGCAGCTGCGGACGTTCCGCAAGTGCCTCGCCGTCTACCCGTTCCTCAAACCGGTCGGGCTGATGTCCACGTTCGAACGCTGGCGGATGCTGGCGTCCTTCGTCCCGTACTTCAATACCGTGCGCAAAACCATCAGCGTACTGATGACGGACTACTCGGCGAGGTTCAAGGACCCCCTGCTGCGCGAGGCGTTCAACTTCATCCTGTACGAGAAGCACCCGGCGTTCCCGGTACTGCCGTTCCACTTCCAGCTCGCCTCGCACGCCAACCTCTCCGCGGGCGTCCCCGAGGGCGGATCGCTCGGACTGGCCGAGTCGATCGAGCGGCGCTATCGCAGACTCGGCGGCGAGGTGACCTACAACGCCAAGGTCGAAGAGGTACTCGTCAAGGACGACCGGGCGGTCGGGGTCCGGCTGAGCGACGGGCGCGAACTGCGTGCCGACATCGTCGTCTCCGCCTGCGACGGCCGCACCACCATGATGGATCTGCTCGGTGGCCGCTACCTCAACGAGGCGTACCGCCGCCTGTACACGAAGACCATCAGTGAACCCGGCATGGTCTTCCCCGGATACTTCACGCTCTTCCTCGGCCTGCGGCGCGACTTCCCCGACGCCGACCCCTGCACGACCTATCTGCTCGACGCATCGGAAGCGGCCGAACTCACCGGCATCCGCCACCCCAGCATCAACGTCCAGTTCCGCAGCAGGCACTACCCGGAACTCTCCCCGCTGGGCACGAGCATCGCGTACGTCACCTACTTCTGCGACATCGCCCCCTGGCGGGCCCTGGACGAAGGGCCGGAGCAGGTGACCCGGACCCGCGGCGGGCAGGAGCTCCACACCTTGCCGGTACGCCACGGCCGCGGGTACTACACGGCCAAACGGCGGGCCCGCGACGCACTCGTCGCGTTCCTGGAACGGCGTCACCCCGGCATCACGGACGCGATCGCCGTCCGCGATGTGTCGAGCCCGCTCACACAGGTCCGCTACACCGGCAACTACGACGGCACCGTCCTCGGCTGGCAGCCGTTCGTGGAGAGCGGGGAGACGCTGGAGGCGCTCATCAAGAAGCACGGCCCCGGCCTGCCGGGACTGCGGAACTTCTACCAGTCCGGCGTATGGGCGACGACGGGCGGCCTGATCCGCGCGGCGGCGGCGGGCCGGCACGTCATGCAGTTCATCTGCGGGGACGACGGCCGGACGTTCACCGCGTCCGTCGACGAGAGTGGGCCGCTCCCGACCCACCTCGTCATCCCGGTGGGGCCCCGGCCGGACACGCGGCCCGTCGTCAAGGGCGGTTCGTCCTTCGCCGAGAGAGAGGGAACAGGATGAAGGCCATGAAATGGGTGGTCCGTGAGCACATCGAGGGGGTCCCCGACGTCGAGAGGATCTACGGGCTGGTCGAGGAGGAGCTCGATGTCGACCTCGCCCCGGACGAGATGCTGTTGAAGACGCGCTACGTATCGGTGGACCCCTACCTCCAGGGCATCGCGCTGGACACCCCTCTCGGGGCGCACATGGGTGCCGACTCGATCATGGAGGTGCTGGAAGCCGGACCGCGGGCGGCTCATCGCCCCGGTGACCTGGTGCAGGGGTTCGGCGGCTGGCGCACCCATCTCGTCAGCAACGGAGCGGCGACCCCCTGGCAGACGGGAACGTTCCCGATGGTCTTCCCGGCCTTCCGCCGCCTGGAGCCCCGCTGGTACGACGACGCGCTCCCGCTCACCACCGCGCTGAGCGTCATGGGCGGACCAGGAATGACCGCCTGGGGCACGCTGACGAAGGTCCTGACGGTGAGTCCCGGGGACACCGTCGTGATCAGCGGCGCCTCCGGCTCCGTGGGTTCCCTGGTCGGCCAGCTGGCCAAGCTCGCAGGTGCCCGGGTGGTCGGTACCACGTCGACGACGGAGAAGGCGGACTACCTCGACGAGCTGGGATTCGACGCGGTGGTCGTCTACCGCCACGGAGACAGCCGCGAAGCCGTGCGAGAAGCACTCTCCTGGGTCGCACCGGACGGAGTCGACAAGTACTTCGACAATCTGGGCGGCACCGTGACCGACGCCGTGTTCTCCATGCTCAACGTCGGCAGTCAGGTGGCCGTGTGCTGGCAGTGGGCCACCCAGGTCGGCCGGGACACCTGCGGGCCGCGCCTGCTGCCCCACATCATGTTCCCGCGCGCATCCGTACGCGGCATCTTCTCGCTGGAGTGGTTCACCGAGGAGAACTGGCACGCGCTCCACGACGAGCTGGGCGGCAGGGTCCGGAAGGGCGAGATCCGCTGCGGTCACACCCTCCACCACGGCTTCGCGAACATCCCGGACGCCTATCGGAGTCTCTACCACGACACGGGAGCCAGCCGGGGAAAGGTGCTGGTCGAACTCTGACCGCGAGCCGCCCCCCGCAGTCCCCCGACTGCTCTCTTCCCAAGCCTGGAGGTCCGTTGCCCCGCTCCGACGACAACGACGCGATGACCGGCCCGCCCATGCTCCCGCTGCACCGTCTGAGCTTCGACCCGCCCGGACCGCCCACCCCCGTCGTCCTGCCGGACGGGGGCCGGGCCTGGCTGGTGAGCCGATACGCCGACGTACGCAAGGTCCTGACCGACCCCCGGTTCGGACGCGCTGGGCTCCACGCACCGGACGCCCCGCCCCTGACGGGAGAGTCGGGCCTGGTGAGCAGCCTGGGCCTGATGTTCAACCAGGACGGCGAGGACCATCTGCGCCTCCGCCGCACCCTGCGGCGCGCCTTCACGCCGAGGGCCGTCGCGCGCTGGCGGCCCTGGGTCGCGTCGATCGTGGAACAGCGCCTGGACCAACTCGCCGACAGGGAACCTCCGGTGGATCTGGTGGCCGGCTTCACCCTTCCACTGCCGGTCGACGTGATCAGCCGGCTGATGGGGCTCGATGCCCTGTCCCGGGAACGGCTGCGTCACTGGAGCGAGTACGCCTTCTCCGACGGCTCCCACCCCGAGGAGGAGATGGAGACCGCCCTGACGGAGTTCGCCGCCTTCGGAGCCGCCCTGCTGGCCGAGCGGCGGAGCGCACCCGGCAGCGACCTGACCAGCATGCTCGTCCGGGCGGCCGATGACGAGGGCGGCATCCCGGAGGGGCAACTGGTCGACCTGGTGTGCGGGCTGGTGGTGGGTGGGCACGACAGCACCATGACGATGCTGGGCAACTCCCTGCTCTATCTGCTCGGCGAGCGCCCGGAGTGCTGGCACCGTCTCGGGGAGGACGAACAGGCCGCCGGGGCGGTGGCGGAGCGGTTGCTCCACCTGATCCCGCTCGGCGACGACCGGGGGTCCGCGCGCCACGCCGCCGTCGATACGGAGGTCGGTGGCGTGGTCGTCCCGGCGGGTTCGGTGGTGCTCGCCGACTGCGGCATGGCCAACCGTGATCCCGATGTGTTCCCGCCCCAGCAGCTCGACGACCTGTTCGCCCCGTTGAAAGCCCCCACGCTGTCGCTCGGGGCCGGGCCGCACTACTGCCTGGGCGCCTGGCTGGCCCGGCTCGAACTCCAACTGTCCCTGCACCGGCTCGCGGCCCGCTTCCCCGGCCTCCGTCTGTCGCGACCCGCAGACGAGACCGAATGGCGGCGCGGCACCACGTCCCGCAGTCCGCAGCGGATCACCGTCACCTGGTAGGAGCGACGGTGCCCCGTGCGACCGATATCCCTTGGAAGAGTGGGGAGTTGGGGTCGCCCGAGTGACGCGAGAGGCACCATACTTGGCGTCACTTCATATCTGCTGAGGGGACAACCGCGGTGGCGCCCAACAACCTCCTGCGCGGACTGCACATATTGATGTTCCGGATCCTCCGGGTGCGCCTGCTGCTGGGCACAGTGCTCGTGCTGGCTCTGTTCCAGGTGCTGTCCGTGCTTCAGGCACTCCTCACCGCGACGGCGGTCGTGGTGGTGCTGGTCGCCCTCCGGACGGCCCTCCAGAAGATGCTCGCCCCCAGGTTCAGCGCCGTGTGCCAAGTCCGGTCGGGAGGACGGACCTTGCTCGCGTTCGCGGGGTCGCGGCGAATGATCACGATCGGCGACCCGGCCACCGGGGACGCGGTCACCACCCTGGCGGGGCACCGGGGCTGGGTGAGTGCCCTGTGCGAGGTGGAGGTCGGCCGGCGCTCCTTGCTGGCCTCCGGCGGCAAGGACCGGACGGTACGGCTGTGGGACCCGGGTACGGGTGAGCAGGTCTCCGTTCTCACGGGCGCGCGTGCCACGGTGAGCAGCGTGTGCCAGGTGCGGGTGGGCGGTGGCGCACTGCTGGCCGCCGGGGCGGAGGACGGGTCGCTCCATCTGTGGGAGCCGGGCTCGGGCGAGCAGGTCCGTGTCCTGGCGCCCGGAGCCGGCGAGGTCCTGGCGGTGTGCGCGGTGCGGTCCGAGGGCCGGGACCTCCTTGCCTCGTCCCACGTGGACCGGAGCGTTCGGCTGTGGGAGCCGGGCACGGGCGAGCAGATACGGGAACTGAGCGGCCATGAGGGCTGGCCGACCGCCCTGTGCCAGATGGAGAGCGCGGACGGGACCCTGCTCGCCTCGGCCGGCACCGACGAGACGGTACGGGTGTGGAACCCGGAAACCGGAGAACAACTCCACGTCATGGAGGACGACTTCGGCTGGCTGCACGCCCTGTGCCAGGTCGAGGTGGGCGAGCGGAAGCTGCTGGCCTCCGGTGGCGACGGGCCGGGGGTGAAACTCTGGGACCCGGCCACCGGAGAGAGGACGGGCACCGTCGGGGGCGCCCCGTTCCTCCTGGGGCCGTACGGCTGCGGGTGGGTGCGCGCGCTGTGTCAGATCCAGGTCGACGACGAAGTACGGATCGCCACAGGCGGGTACGACAAGCGGGTGGAGACCTGGCGCCTCACGGAGCAGAGTCCGTGAAGGGGCGGCCGTGTGCCGGGGCGCCCGCACCGTCCTCGCGTGAGCCGCGCGGCCGGGCCGAGGCGAACCTGCGCCACCTCGGCCGCACCCCCGTCGAGGCGGTGAATCCGCGCGGCGCCGGTACGGGCACGAGCAGATCCCGTCGAGACCGGGACCGCGCGCCTGCTCAGCGCACGTGCACCGGCAGCGATTCGACGCCGTACACGATCGACAGCTTGCGGAAGGCCAGTTCCTGGGGCGGGACGGCGAGACGCATCCGGGGAAACCGCCGGGCCAGGGCGGGATAGGCGGAACGCAGTTCCATGCGCGCCAGCTCGGCGCCTATGCAGCGGTGGATTCCGTACCCGAAGGCGAGATGCCCCGAGGGGTTGCGGTGCGGATCGAAGCGTCCGTCGTCCATGACGTACGACGCGTCACGGTTGGCGCTGCTGAGCGAGCAGAGCACCATGTCGCCCTGGGGAATGACCACGCCCGCTATCTCGATGTCCCGACGGGCGAACCGGGGAAAGGCGAGCTGCACCGCGGAGAGGTAACGCAGCACCTCTTCGACGAACGGCGCGGCGGCCGCGTCGTCCGTCCGTATCCGCTCGAAGACCTCGGGGTTCCGCAGCAGTACAAGGGAGCCCAGGGCGATCGTGCTGGCGGTCGTCTCGAAGCCGCCGGTCAGCACGCCGTCGGCGAGGCCCGCGAGTTCCTCGTCGTCGACGCTGTCGCCGTGCTCCTTCACGATCATGCCGAGCAGGCCGTCGCCCGGATCCTCACGCTGCATTCTGACCACGTTCCTGAAATACGCCAGCGACTCCGACATGGCCCCGAAGGGCGCGGTCGTGCCACCGAAGAGGTCGAAGCGGTCCATGGCCAGTTGCTGGAAGTCGTGGCGGTCGTCGTAGGGCACGCCGAGCAGCTCGCAGATGGTGAGGGAGGGGATCGGCAGCGCGAAGTCCTTCACCAGGTCGACCGGACCCTGGTGGGCTTCCATCGCGTCGAGGCGCTCCTCCACGATGGCATCGATCCTGGGAGTGAGCCGGCGCAGCCGGCGCATCGTGAACTCCGGGGTCAGGATGCGCCGCAGCCGCGTGTGCACGGGAGGGTCGCTGAACCCGAGCCCGCCGGGGCTCTGTTCCGCCGCCACTCCGGCGTTCGTCGCGAGGTGGGCGAAGTCGGTACTGAATCCGTCGGCCGATCCGAGTACCGCCTTCGACTCCTCATGGCCGGTGACCACCCAGACATCCATACCGAACGGCAGCGACACCTTGGACACCGGCGCCTTCGCCTGGAGCCCTGCCAGCCTGTCCACCGGGTCCAGGCCATCCCTGCGCAGGAGCATCAGCAGGTCTTCGGGCAGCAGCCGGATCGTGGAGGAGCCGATTCCGTACTTCTGGATCCTGGACAGGTACGTGCGCCCAAGCCGGGCGGTGAAACGAGAACGGAACTTCGTCCTCAACGTGTTCTCCATGGGTCGTCGCGCGGTCCGCACACACGGTGCGGAGATGAGAGATGTGCAGCAGGCTCGGAAGTGGACAGGGGCAGGCGCCGGCACGGCTCGCCCCGAGAGACGTGGTATCTCGGGGCAGGAGCCGGAAGAGCGCTGGTAGCACACGGTAGCGCGAGCGAGCGGGACGGTCATTCGGCCGTCATCGATGCCCGGACCGGCCGACTGCCGCATCGGCGGCTGCCGGTTCAGGATCACCGGTCGCGTCGACCGGACGCGGGACCGCCCGGCGAACGGTGCGGGGGCGGGGGACGTGCCTGTTGTCGGCATGCTGCGTGAGCGGACCGGATCGCGCCCCGCCGACGGGGCGCCGGGAACTATGCTCGGGGGCGTGATCGAGACCGAGCGACTGCCGCTTCGGCCCGTTCGTCCTTCCGACGTCGATGCGTTCGTCGACCTCCACGCCGACCCGCGGATCAAACCGCCCCACCGGTCCGGCCGGCGCGGCGCACTTGAGTAGTGACGACGGACCGGGGCCCGGCCTCCGGGAAACGGAGCGCTGCCGGCCGGGGGCGAAGACCTCCTCGGCGCGGTGGCGGGCCGCGAAGCCACCGTGCGGGCGGGGGCGTCGCACACCGTGGACGCCCCCGCCCGCACGGGCCGGACTTCTGCCGCCAAGGACCGGACCGCGTCGGGGCGTTCAGCTCGGCAGTCGCGGGCGGCCGCCCTTCGCCGCCGCGACCAGCTCGGGCACCGTACCGAATGTGACCCGTGGGCGGCCGTCCGCGCGACCGCGTGCCAGCTCTGCCCTGTCGATGGCCGCCAGCCCCCGGGCATCGACGACGTGGCGGCTGCGGCTCCGAACGAGGCGGCGGAACGCCTTGGACGAACCCGCGGGTGAAGGCAGCGCGCCGCCGACCGCATCGGCCAGGAGCGTGCCGACCGTCTCGGCGGCGCACACGCGGTTGGCCCCGATGCCGCCCGAGGGACCCCGCTTGATCCAGCCGGCCACGTACGTCCCGGTCCGCCCCGTCACGCGACCGGCCTCGTGCGGCACGGTGCCGCTCGCTTCGTCGAAGGGCAGCCCCGCCACGGGCAGACCGCGGTAGCCGACCGCGCGCAGGAGTACGCCGGCCGGTATGTCCAGCTCGCCCGGACCTCCCGTCACCCGCGTCGCCCGGACGGTGCCGTCGCCGAGCACCGCCACCGGTGCGGAGTGAAAACGGAAGACGATGCGCCGCCGTGACACGGGCGTGCGCGACCAGTCCACCGTTTCGCGGGTTGCGCCCCGCAGCAGCGCGGCCTTCTCGTTCGGCGCCGCGCTGTCGATCGTCGCACCGATGCGCGGATCGTGGTCGTCGACGACCAGTTCCACGCCCGGCAGGTGGTGGAGGGCGAGCAGCTCGGACCCGCTGTACGCCGCGTGCTCCGGGCCGCGGCGACCGAGCAGGACCACTTCGCGGACCTTCGAGGTACGCAGGGCGGCGAGTGCGTGGTCGGCGATGTCCGATTCGGCGAGCTTCGAGGGGTCCGTGACGAGGATGCGGGCGACATCGAGGGCGACATTGCCGTTGCCGGTCACCACGACGCGCTCGGCCGACAGGTCGATGACGTCCGGCGCGACCTCGGGGTGGGCACAGCCCGGCGGGATCCTGCGGGCACGGTCTCCGACCGGACCGTCACCATGCTGTTGACCGGGCGTGACAGCCTCGGGCGGCGCCCTTGCGGATACCGCGGTCACCGCCACCGCTCGCAGAAGCACCAGGGCACCCGGCGCGCCTGAACACGCAGTGCGATGCTCCCGGAAAGCAGTGCCTGACGGCCCCGCACCGCTCGGATCGAGTCCGGCTGGAGTGGGCACTCCTCGTCGATCGCCGTAGCATGGTCCACGAGGACGGCTCCTCTCAGAGAGAGATCGGATTCACCATCAGTGGCAGCCTCCTGCGAGAGCAGGGGGCTGCTGCCGTGTCAGCCGGCATTCGGCGGGCGGACCTCCGTCGACCCCCGTGCGGTGTCCGCGCACGACGTCGACGACCCTGCGATGTTCCAGGCGTGGTTCACTGCGGCGGCCTGCGTGCGGCGTACGTTCCCGCACCTGCCGCCAGCAGCATCACGCAGCCCGTGAAGATCAGCCCGGCCGGGCGCAGCCCGAGCCAGGTGGCCAGCGCGCCGACCCCGACCACCGGGACCGAGATCCCGGCGTAGGCGACGACGAAGAACGCCGAAATGGTGCCGCCACGATGGCGTGCCGGGGCGGCTCCACCGATCAGAGTGAGTGCCGCGCGGAAGGCGAGCCCCTGGCCGCTGCCGCCGCACAGCGCACCCAGGACGAGCAGGACCAGGGACTTGGCGATCAGCGATGCCGCCACCAGCAGCAGGCCCACGACGAGGATGCCGCACCCCGCGGGAAGCGCGCGGCGCGCCCCGATCCGTTGCGTCAGGGACTGCCCGACGGTCGAAGCGAGAAATACGGAGAACACCACCGCGCCGGAGACCGCCAGGTTGTGCACACCCAGTGTCCGCGAGGCGAAGCTCGGCGCCACCGCCGTGAAGAGCCCGAGAAGCGCGAAGCCCGCGAACGCCGCCAGTGAGGCGGGCCTGAACACGCCCTTGACCTCGGGCGGCACGGTGATTCCCTGTGGCCTGGGACGCGGCCACTTCTTCGGCTCGGCCACGGTCTCCGGCAGGATCCAGGTGATTCCGGCGGCCGCGGTCACGAGCCCCAGGTGCACCCAGAACGGCAGCGTCAGCGGCCAGGGCGTGTACTGCGCGAGGAGACCGGAGAGGAGCGGTCCGCAGCCCAGGCCGCCCATGTTCGCCGCAGTGGCGGCGAAACCGGCCTGCGGCCGCTGCCCCGGTCCCGCCAGTTCGATGACGGCCGCCGTCGCCGCGCCGCTGAGCAGACCGGCCGCGCAGCCGGACAGCAGCCGCCCCACCAGGAGCTGCGGCAGACCGCTCTCCAGGAGGAAGCATCCCGCGCTGGCGGCCGACAGCGCCATGGCGCACACGAGCACGGGCCTACGGCCGGCTTCGTCGGAGTAGTTGCCCACCACCAGCAGCACGGTGATGACCGCGATGGCGTATACGGCGAAGACCACCGTCACCATCAGCTCGGAGAACCCGATCTGCTCCTGGTAGAGCCCGTACAACGGGGTGGGCAGGGTGGTCCCGGCCATTCCGACGGCGAACACCGCCGCCGCTGACCGATAGCCCGGCCGCCGGCCACTGCCCGGATTCATCAGTCCCAGAGCTTGTACGTCACGACCCGGTGCGTATCAGCCGGCGTGCTGTGCGTGTAGGTGAGTTGCAACCGGGTGAAATGCTGCAGCTCGGGATGGTTCTCCCAGCTCCGTGGACGGTCCAGCCTGACCTTGACGGGGTAGGAGTGGAACGTGCCCGCGGCGCAATAGGGTTGACAGTCGTTCACCGCGTCGAGTCCGCTGCCCACGGCGGACGCCGGTCCCCATTGGGTCCAACGGAGGGAGATCAGGCGGTTGTTGCCGTCCCCGCAGGCGAGCAGGAAGTCGCCGGGACGTACTTGTGAACCCGAGAAGCAGTCGACGGCCACAGTGCGAGCGGGCGAGGACGGCCTTGCGGAAGCGGACGTCGGTACCGCCGCCGCCGCCGCGAGCGTCGCGGCAGCACACATCATGACCGCCGCTCTGAGCTTGTCTCGTTGCATGTCGGCTCCCAGCTGCCTCTTTGCTCATACGACGTCCAGACCGCGCCGGACCGCCCCCGCGGGGCCGGGACCGGCGCGTCGGAAGAGGTGCCGGTGGCGGCGCCCTTCCTCCGGCGGTCGTTCCTCAGTCGACAGTACGACCGTGCTCCGGTACGCACCACCCGTACCGGTGATGGCCGTGCGGAGCAGGAGGAGAGGCAGGAAGCCGGCACCGGCGACGTGGTGGCGGGCTCGGCCGCCACCACGTCGCCTGCCGCGTTGCGCCAGACGGTCGGGTCCAGTGTGCATGTACGTACCGGGTGAAACCTTCAGCAGCGCCGTTCCGACCGGCAGCGCCCCGTGCGCGAGGACCGTGTCGGCGAGCTCCAGCCGCTCTGCGTGCGTGATTCGGCCCGGTCCGGGGCGACGGTGACGTACCCGTCCGCCAGGTGTGCCGCGCATTCGGTCGCCGAGCGGGCCATCGCGCCGAATGGGGCCGGGACCGTGTCCGACCGCGGCTTCGGGCCGGGCCGTCGCCGTTCCGGCGCACCATCCCGGGGTCGGCACCGATCGCCTCGCCCACCGCTGGGTCCGCGCGGTTACAGGCCCGCGGCGCGTGCCGTACCGCAGGACCTCCCCCTGCCCGTCCGGCCGTCGCACCGTGTGCCATGCAGGTCGCTCGGTGTGTGCGAAGGGTGTACAAAGAGGGCATGCCCGGACGGGACGGCCGCCGACGCTCGGTTCTCAAATTGCGAACTCTCGCAGGTCAGGTCTTCCTCCTGCAGTTGGCGATCGTCGTGTTGCTGGTGGCCGCCGCCGTGGCCGCGCTCGTACTCCAATCCCGGGCCGACGGTGAACGAGAGGCCCGCAACCGGTCGGTCGCCGTCGCCCAGGCCTTTGCCGCCTCACCGGGGATCGAGACGGCACTGAAGGGCCCCGACCCGACCGCGGTGCTCCAGCCGCTGACCGAGCGGGCCCGGAAACTTACCGGGGTCGACTTCATCACCGTGCTGAACCGGGCCGGAATCCGCTACACCCACCCCGTGCCCGACCGGATCGGGAAGAAGTACGTCGGCAATCTGAGACCCGCCCTGAACGGCGGGGTCGTCGTCGAGGAAGTCACCGGGAGCATCGGCCCCCTCGTCCAGGCGCTGGTACCCGTCGTCGGACACGACAGCACCGTGGTCGGCCTGGTCTCCGCCGGAATCACCGTCAAACGCGTGAGCGGCGTCATCGAGGAGCAGTTTCCTCTCCTGTTCGGCGCCGCCGCGGCGGTCCTGACCATCACCACGGCCGGGACGGCACTGGTGAGCAGACGCCTGCGCCGTCAGACCCACGGTCTCGGCCCCGCCGGGATGACCCGGATGTACGAGCACCACGACGCCGTCCTGCACGCGGTGCGGGAGGGCGTCCTCATCGTCAGCGGCGGCGGCCGGCTGCTGCTGGCCAATGACGAGGCCCGTCGGCTGCTGGGCCTGCCGCCGGACGTGGAGGGGCGCGTGATGAGCGAGCTGGCGCTCGATCCGGACACCACGGAGCTGCTGGTCTCGGGGCGGACCGTGACCGACGAGGTGCTTCTTGTCGGCGAGCGCCTGCTCGCGGTCAACCAGCGGCCGACCGACCGGGACGGCGGACCGGCCGGCAGCGTGACGACACTGCGCGACACCACCGAGCTCCGGGCGCTCAGCGGGAGGGCCGACACGGCGCGCGGACGGCTGAGCCTGCTGTACCGGGCCGGCACCGAGATCGGCACCACCCTCGACGTGGTGCGCACCTGCGAGGAACTGGCGGCGTTCGCGACCGCCGACTTCGCCGACTTCGCGACCGTCGACATGGTGGAGGCCGTGCTGCGCGGCGAGGAGCCCACGCGCGCGGACCTGGGCACCGAATGGCGTCGCACCGCCTCCAGCGGCATCCGGGACGTCACGGTGCTCTACCCCGTCGGCTCCGTGATCCGCTTCCTGCCCGACACGCCCGTGGGGGCCGTCCTGCTCCGGGGGGAGACGGTTCTCGACGCGAATCTGGCGGCCTTCGACGGATGGCAGCAGCAGGACCCCGCAGGAGCCCGGCGGCTCGTCGTGGACGGATTCCACTCGATGATCGCGGTTCCGCTGCGCGCCCGCGGTGCCATCCTGGGCGGGGTCCTGTTCTGGCGCGCGGGGGAGTCCGGGCGGTTCGAGGACGAGGACCGGTCCCTCGCCGAGGAACTGGTCGCCCGAGCCGCGGTGAACATCGACAACGCCCGCCGCTACACACGCGAGCACGCCATGGCGGTGACCCTGCAGCGCAGTCTGCTGCCGCGCGGCGTACCCGACCAGACCGCCATCGACGTCGCCTACCGGTACCTGCCCGCGCAGGCCGGGCTCGGCGGACTCGGCGGCGTCGGCGGAGACTGGTTCGACGTCATCCCGCTGCCCGGGGCCCGCGTCGCCCTCGTCGTGGGCGATGTCGTCGGCCACGGCGTGCACGCGGCCGCGACCATGGGGCGCCTGCGCACGGCGGTCCACAACTTCTCCACCCTGGACCTGCCGCCCGACGAACTCCTGTGGCACCTCGACGAGCTGGTCGCCCAGATCGACCAGGACGAGGCGGTCGACAGCGCCGACGCGGAGGTCACCGGCGCCACCTGCCTCTACGCGATCTACGATCCGGTGTCCGGGCGCTGCACCATGGCGCGAGCCGGCCACCTCCAGCCCGTGGTCGTCCACCCGGACGGCACCTCGGAGTTCGCCGACGTGCCCGGCGGCCCGCCGCTGGGACTCGGCGGCCTGCCCTTCGAGACGCTCGAAGCGCAGTTGCCCGAGAACAGCCGGCTGGTGCTCTACACGGACGGACTCGTCGAAGACCGGCACCGGGACATCGACGAGGGGCTGTCACTCCTCGGCCGGACACTCGCCGAGAACGCCGACCGGACACCCGAGGAGACCTGCGAGGCGGTCCTGCGCACCCTCGTACCCGAACGCGCCCGCGACGACATCGCGCTGCTCGTCGCCCGTACCCGGAGGGTGGATGCCGCGGACATCGTCCAGATGGACGTGCCCTGCGACCCGTCATCGGTGTCCCGGGTACGGGCCGAGGTCTCCCGCAAACTGGCCGAATGGGGGCTGGCGGAGGAGGCTTTCACCACGGAGCTGATCCTCAGCGAACTGGTCACCAACGCCATTCGCCACGCCTCGGGTCCCATCGGCGTACGGCTGCTCCGCGACCGCTCCCTGATCTGCGAGGTCTCCGACCACAGCAGCACCTCGCCCCATCTGCGGCAGGCGGCCGGCACGGACGAGGGGGGCCGCGGGCTGTTCCTCGTCGCCCAGTTCGCCGACCGATGGGGGACCCGCTACACGGACCACGGCAAGGTCATCTGGACGGAACAGGCACTCCCGGCCGACCTGCGGCGGAACAGCCCCTCGGCTCCGTGAGCCGGCCCGGTCGGACCAGGTGCCGATCCCGGCCGCTGTATCGGGTGCCGCGTGTTCTTCGGGTGCCGCGCCCGGGGCCTGGGGCGTTCACGACAGCGTGAGGGCGATCACGGCCCGGTCGTCGTCCGCTCCGGCCGACCACTCGTCCCTGTCCGCCCTGAGGAAGGACACGAGGGCCTCGGGATCCGGAGTCCGGCCTCCGTCGGCGAAATGGTCCGTCAGCCGGGCCCGTACGGGATAGAACTCGCCTTCCGCGTTCCGCGCCTCGCTCACCCCGTCCGTGTACAGGACGACCACCTCCCCGGCGCGCAGCGGATGAGTGGTGACCTCGGCGCCGCCGGCGCCCAGTTCGCCCAGGCCCAGAGGCAGCGCGGGGGAGGTGCGGAGCCGTTGCGTGCCGTGCGGGGTGAGCAGAAGCGGTGCCGGATGTCCGCGATCGACGACCCTCACCGAACCGCCGCCGGGGGGAAATTCCAGAATGAGAGCGGTGACGAACAGTTCCTCGTCCTCGGCCGGGCATCCGGAATTGCGGGCGATGCTGAGTTCGAGGTGATCCGCCAGACGGCTCAGGTCCGTCAACTCGTGGGCGGACACCCGGAAGCTCCCCAGGACGGCCGCGACCGTCTGAACCGCTTCCAGGCCCTTTCCGCGTACGTCTCCGAGGACGACCCGTACGCCGAACGGGGTTTCGCACAGATCGTAGAGGTCGCCACCGACGAGCGTGCCGCCCTCACCCGCTTCGTAGAAGCCGGCTGCCCGCACCGGACCGATCCGTCGCGGGAACGGGCGGAGCAGCGTCAGCTGCATGGCCTCGGCGACCGAACGGGCGCGGACGAGGCTTGCCTCGGCACGGATCCGCTGCCGCGACAGCGCGACGCTGGCGACGCCGATCAGCGCGGTGGCGGTGTAGAGGGCCACGTGGTGGTTCTCCGCGGTGTGCCCGGGGCGCCGGGAGGCCAGCCACACCTCCAGCCCCAGACATACGACGGTGATCCCGGCGGTACGTCGGGGGGTCCGTGTGACCGCCGCGACGGGCGGAACCCCGACCAGCAGGAAGCTCAGCGGTTCGCGGCTGCGGGCCGCGAGGTCGGCGACCACGTCCACGGCCGTCAGCAGCAGAGGAAGCCACCAGACCCACGTCCTGTCGCCGCCGGTCCGAGGCCGCCACCGCAGCAGGCCCTTGATCCTTCCCGCGTCGCCATCACCGGCATGTGACATAGGGGAACCTTATGCGCATTTTTCGTGCTGTCTCCGTTGCGTACGGCGGAGTGTCCGGGCGTCCGGGTGCGGCCTGTTCCCGCCGCCCGCCGCCCGCGGGAGGCAGGCGGCGGGCGGCGGGTTCAGAGGCGGACGACGACCAGGGCGATGTCGTCACGGGCGCCGCCGCTGACGCCCAGACGGGCCAGCAGGGCGTCGGCGAGGCGTTCCGGGCTGAGGCGCCGGTAGTGGGACAGGGCTTCGGCCAGCCGGCCCAGACCGGTGTCGATGTCCTCGCCGCGGCGTTCGATGAGCCCATCGGTGTACAGGACCAGGGTGTCGCCCGGCGCGTAGGACACGGCGGCCCGGGGGCGGGAGGCGTGACGGGGGCGGGCGGCCAGGGGCGGGTCCGTGGCCCGGTCCAGCAGATCGCAGCTGCCGTCGGGGCGCACCAGGACCGGCGGCGGGTGACCGGCGTCGCTGTAGGAGATCTCGCGGCCGACGGGGTCGATGACGGTCTGGACCGTGGTGGTGGCCAGCGCGCCCTCCACGGACCGGGCATAGAGGTCCAGGACGTCCAGGGCTCTTTCGGGCCCGTCGACGGCTCTGACGGCGGCGCTCAGCGCGCTGCGGAGCATGCCCATGACCGCGGCGGCCGCCAGGCCGTGGCCGACGACGTCACCGACCGCGACCGCGAAGACGTCGTGGGGCAGGTCGACCAGGTCGTACCAGTCGCCGCACACGTTCAGCGTCCCGGTGGCGGGCAGATAGCGCACCGCGACGTTCCGGTGCCCGTCCAGGTCCGGTGAATGGAGCATCGCCTCCTGCAGGGTGACGGCGACCTGGCGTTCCCGGGCGTGGGCCTGGCGCAGTTTCTCGTTGAGCTGCTGGAGCTGCTGCGCACGGGCGTACAGCTCGGCCTCCATGGCCTGCCGCTGGCTGAGCGCACCACCGCCCGCGACCGGACGGCCGGTATGGGACAGGACGAACGAGGTCACGTCCTCCACCCGGTGGATGATCCATGCCACCTGTCCGTCCGACGCGAGCACGGGGGTGTTGATCGGGGACCACCACCGCTCCTCGAACTCCCCCGACCGGTCGGCGACAGGGATGTCGTACCTCAGCACCGCCATCGTGTCGGGCTCTTTCGAACCGAGGACCCGGCGCAGCGAGGCGTGCAGATTCCGTACCCCGTGGGCGTCCGGGGTCGCCGGGTTGTCGGGGAAGGCGTCGAAGAGGTACCGCCCGACCAGATCCTGCCTGCCGGTGCCGGTCGCCCGCAGATACGCCTCGTTGACGTCGACGATCACCAGGCCCGGGTCGAGTACCAGGTACGGGCTGGGCGTGGCCGTGAACACCCCCTTGTAATCGATATGCGGTGTCACGGGTCCGCGCCAGCCTTCCGGTGGTCGAGGTGTCCTCGCCAATCTACGAAGCGCCCGGCGCCCCCGCCCGCCCTGATCCGCCATCCGCTGCCACCACGCAGCGGACCGCGGTGGCCGCATGCGTATGCCGGCGGGGCGGGGGCCGCTGCGATGCCCTGTTCGGCGCGTCCCCGGAGCCCCGTCGAAACCCCCGACAGGGGCCCGAAGATGTGATGCCACCCATAGGAGCTGCATCACATTCTAACGACGGTAGTAGGACCGAGGACGCCCCAGAGGCGATTAAAAGCCATTCAAACTCTCATTTCGGACATTTCTCCGTAGTCGGGTAGTACGTCACATAATTGCTTTCCCTTCGGCCCACCGCTAACCATGGCTGTCATCGCAGGGAGCAGTGACCGGGTCGGGCGGATTCGCCGGATCAGTTCGCTCGACCAGCAGCAGCGGGGTTCACCTCCGCAGGCCGCCGCAACCGAGACCGGCCGGCAACACACGACATCCCCATTGGAGAGTTCCTTCCGTATGACCACGTACACGCAGACCCGCACCAGCCGCATCGCCCGCTTCCGTACGCTGTCCGTCGCAGGCATCGCCACCGTGGGTGCCGCGGCAGCAGCCCTCACGCTGACGTCGACATCCGCGCAGGCCGCCGAGGCGACATCGGTGGGCGCCTCCGTGGTCAAGGCTTCGGCGGACAGCAGCAAGGGTGCCAAGGGCTACGCCAACAACCTCGACGGCTGGATCAAGGAGTCGCTGGCCATCATGAAGGCCAAGGGCATCCCCGGCAGCTACGAGGGGCTGCACCGCAACATCATGCGCGAGTCGAGCGGCAACCCGAACGCGCAGAACAACTGGGACGTCAACGCCCAGAAGGGCATACCGTCCAAGGGTCTGCTCCAGGTCATCCAGCCGACCTTCAGCGCGTACCACGTCGGTGGCACCGCGCACAACGTCACCGACCCCGTCGCCAACATCACCGCGGCCGCCAACTACGCCGCGCACCGCTACGGGTCGATCGACAACGTCAACTCCGCCTACTGAGCCGTAGGCACCGCTCCCGCCCCGCGGGTCAGGACCGGCATGGTCGGCAGCAACCGCCGACCATGCCGGTCCTCCGGCGTTCTGCCCGGAACGCGGCCTTGCCGCGGAGCCGGCGCGCAGGGCATGCCCAACCGCGTTCACCTGCGCCTATTCGGCGCCGAAACCGTGCACGTCACCCTTGGAGAATCCGGCGCGGGCCGCGACCTCCTCGGTGGTGACGCGTGCGGCGGGGCTGCTCACGCGGGACGCACGCAGAAGAGCGCCGCCCGGACCGTGTCGGCCTCCGCACCGGCTGCCCCGTACACCCGGATGCGGGTCCGCTCGCCGGGCAGCAGGGTCACCAGACCGCGGTCCGCACGGGCGTCCGGCGCGATGCGGTCGGCCTGGAGCAGCAGATCACGCACCAGGGTCTGTGCCGTCACCACGACGTCGACCGTGTCCCGGTCGCCGGTCACGGTTTCCACGGAGATCCCGAACCGTGGCTCCGGGTACGCGAACTCCCGGTCCCGCACGGCGAAGTGGAGGGCGCGCAGGCCGTCGGCGTCCGCCGTCAGGTACTCCTCGGCCGAGCCCGTGGCCGGGACGACGTCCTGCGGAACCGGAACGCGCAGCACCGTGCGCGGCGCCGCCGTCAGCTCCAGGCGGGTCCGGGCGGCGAGTGAGCCGTCGGCCCGCATCAGGCGGAGTGCGACAGCGGTGGTCCACGGCTCGGCGGACTGGTTGACCAGGGCGAGTACGGGGCCGGAGTCCTCCTCACCGTCCGGCTGAAGGGTGAGGAGGCGGTCCGCGTAGACACGGCGCAGCTCGTGGTGGAGCGGTTTGAGGCGGCCGTCGCCGTCGACGGCGGACCAGGAGCTGACGGGCCAGCAGTCGTTGAGCTGCCAGACGACGGTGCCCGCGCAGCGCGGCCAGTGCGCGCGCCAGTGCTCGATGCCGGTGGCCACGGCGCGGGCCTGGACGACCTGGGTGAGGTAGTGCCAGCGGTCGAAGTCGCCCTCGGGAAGGCCGAAGTGGCGGGCGACACCGCGGTTCAGCTTGCCGTTGCCGTCCCCGGCCTTCTGGTGGTGCAGCATGCCGGGGGAGTCGGGGGCGAGGGTCTCACCGGGCAGGGCACAGCGCAACGTGGCCATCGCCGGAGGCGCCTGCCAGCCGAACTCGGCGACGAACCGCGGTACGTTCGCGCGGTACTCGGTGTAGTCCTGCCGGTTCCACACCTCCCAGGAGTGGTGGGTGCCGTGGTCCGGATCGTTGGGGTGGTGGTCCCACGATCCGGACCAGGGGCTGCCCGCGGTATAGGGGCGGGTGGGGTCGAGTTCGGCGACCACGCGCGGCAGGAGTCCGAGGTAGTAGCCCTCGCCCCAGGAGTCGCCGGCGAGTCCGGGCTCCCAATCCCAGTCGCGAAAGCCCCACAAATTCTCGTTGTTGCCGTTCCACAGGACCAGGCTGGGGTGCGGCATGAGGCGCACGACGTTCTCGCGGGCCTCCGCCTCCACCTCGCCGCGCAGTGGCTGCTCCTCCGGGTAGGCGGAGCAGGCGAAGAGGAAGTCCTGCCAGACCATCAGGCCCAGCTCGTCGCAGGCGTCGTAGAAGGCGTCGTCCTCGTAGAGGCCGCCGCCCCACACGCGCACGAGATCGATGTTGGCCTCGGCGGCCTGCCGCAGCCGGGTGCGGTAGCGCTCGGGGGAGATGCGGGAGGGCAGCACGTCGTCGGGGATCCAGTTGACACCGCGGACGAAGACGCGCATGCCGTTGACCACGAAGGTGAAGCCGGTGCCGTGTGCGTCGGCGCCGCGGTCCAGCTCGACGGTGCGGAAGCCGACCCGTCGCTCCCAGGCGTCCAGAGCACGGTCGGGGACGGACGCGTCGAAGACGGTCAACACCAGGTCGTACAGCGGCTGTTCGCCGTACCCGCGCGGCCACCACAGGGCCACGTTCGGGACGTCCAGCACCAGCACGCCACGGTCCCCGTCGAGGGTCGCCCGAGCGGCCGCACCGGCCACCGACGCGTGCGCCACCAGGGGGCGGTCGGCGCCCTGCCGGGTGCGCTCGACCTCGACGTGCAGTTCCACCCGCCCCGTCGTGCCCTCGACCGTCACCAGAGGGCGGACGCGGGCGATGCGCGCGGTCGACCAGTGCTCCAGGCGGACCGGCCGCCACATCCCGGCGGTCACCACGGTCGGTCCCCAGTCCCAGCCGAAGCTGCATGCCATCTTGCGGATGTACTGGAAGGGTTCGGGATAGGCGTTCGGCCGCGCGCCGGTCGACTCCCGCACCGCGGTGGCCTCGTCGTAGGCGGAGGCGAACTCGGCGCGCAGCTCTCCGGTGCGGCCGGTGACGTCGAACCGGTAGGAGCGGTGCATGTTGCGGGTGCGCCCCAGCGTCTCCCCGGCGACATGGACGTGTGTCGAGGTGTCCAGCCCGTCAAAGACCAAGTCGGTGCGCTCGTAGACCTGTTGGGCCGTCTCGGCGGGGTGGAGTTCGCGGGTGTACGTCCATGCGCGGCGCCCCACCCACGCGACTTCGTGCTCGTTCAGACCGATGTACGGGTCGGGAATGATGCCCGCGGCGAGCAGATCGGTGTGGACGCAGCCGGGGACGGCGGCATCGAGCGACGCCCCCTCGTGGCTGAGGGTCCAGCCTTCGGTCAGCGGGGTGACGTCCTTCATGGTGCGGCTCCAATCGGCAGGCACGGATGCCCGGATCGTGTACGAAGCGGGCCGACGTGTCCCGGATCGTCAAATCGGTCTCCCGGGCATCTTTGATCAAGCGCCGACGGAAGTACACAGATGGCCGAGGGGCTTGTCCCGTGCCGGGCGTGGCAGCAGGTGGCGACGGTGCATCACGGGGAGAGGGAAGCTCTGCGGTTCACGTGCCGCCGTCACTGGCGCAGTCTGCGCCCTGCGCCGACGCCGGCGGAGGCCAGGCGGTCGGATGCGTCGGGTGTCGAACGTAGTCCGGATCAAAGGGAGTTGGGGGACTGGTAGGAAAGTTTACTGTTCGCTAGCATTCCGGGCGGCGGCTTGGCGCGGTGCCCCGTCCCCGTGGGCATGACGCGCTCAGTGAGAGCTCTGGCCCGGCCGCCACGATGCCGCCCTCTGCCCGTGCACGGGTCGGGGCGGGAGGTCACGCACCGATGCCCAGCTCTCGCCACCCCCCAAGGCCAGGAGTCCAGGGATGCACCCGAACGGCTCAACTTCGCTCCTCACGCCCACGCGGCGCCGTACGGTGGGCGTGGTCATCGCCGCCGTACTCCTCCTCATCGGCAGCCTGTTGCTCGTCTACCCCGAGCGGGCCGGCGCCGCCGCCGATCCCCTCATCTCGCGTGGCAAGACCGCCACCGCCTCCTCCGACGAAGGTTCCGGCCTCGGCCCGCAGAAGGCCTTCGACGGCGACCCCGCCACCCGCTGGGCGAGCGCCGAGGGCAAGGACCCGCAGTGGCTGCGCGTCGATCTCGGTGCGACCGCCGACGTCTCGCGGGTGCAGCTGAGCTGGGAGGACGCCTACGCCAAGGCGTACCGGATCGAGATCTCCGCGGACGGCACCACCTGGACCCGGCTCGCCGACGAGTCCGCCGGCAACGGCGGTACCGACGACTGGTCCGGCCTCTCCGGCAAGGGCCGGTACCTGCGCGTGTACGGTACCGCGCGCGGTACCGCCTACGGCTACTCGCTGTACGAGGTCGAGGTGTACGGCACCTTCGACGGCGCACCCCCGCAGACCGGCGCCTTCACGGTGGTCGCCGCCGGTGACATCGCCGCCCAGTGCACCGCCTCCGACAGCGACTGCGCCCACCCCAAGACCGCCGCACTGGCCCAGAAGCTCAATCCGAAGTTCTACTTGACGATGGGCGACAACCAGTACGACGACGCCCGGATCGCCGACTACCGCGCCTACTACGACAAGACCTGGGGCGTGTTCAAGGACAAGACGCACCCGGTACCCGGAAACCACGAGACGTACGACCCGGCCGGGTCGCTGGCCGGCTACAAGGCGTACTACGGGGCGATCGCGTATCCCCAGGGCAAGAGCTACTACAGCTTCGACGAGGGCAATTGGCACTTCATCGCCCTCGACTCCAACTCCTTCGACCAGAGCGCGCAGATCGACTGGCTCAAGGCCGACCTCGCCAAGAACAGCAAGGCGTGCATCGCAGCCTTCTTCCACCACCCGCTGTACTCCTCGGGCGGGCACGGCAACGACCCGGTCAGCAGGCCGGTCTGGAAGATCCTGTACGGGGCCAAGGCGGACCTTGTGCTCAACGGGCACGACCACCACTACGAGCGGTTCGCCCCGCAGAACCCCGACGGGAAGGCCACCGCGGACGGTATCACCGAGATCATCGGCGGCATGGGCGGCGCCGAACCGTACCCCATCGAGAACGTCCAGCCCAACAGCCAGAAGCGGATCAGCGGTGAATACGGCGTCCTGAAGCTGGACTTCACCGACTCCGACTACACCTGGAGCTACGTCGGAACCGACGGCAAGACCAAGGACGCCGGCCCGAAGTACGCCTGCCACTGATGTACCTGGCGACCACAGGCCGCCGGGACGCGCCGGCCCCGCCCCGCACCGGCGGGGCGGGTCGGCGCGTCCCCGGCACCGTCCTGGCACTCGGCACGGTCAGCCTCGTCACCGACATCTCCTCCGAGATGGTCACCGCGGTGCTGCCGCTCTACCTCGTCCTCGGACTCGGTCTCTCACCTCTCCAATTCGGATTCCTGGACGGCCTGTTCAACGGCGCCGCCGCCGTCGTGCGACTGCTCGGCGGGCACGCCGCGGACCGCGGCCGCGGGCACAAACGGGTCGCCGGGATCGGTTACGGCCTGTCCGCCCTCTCCCGGCTCGGCCTGCTGCTCGCGGGCGGCGCCACCGCCGGGATCGCGGCCGCCCTCGCCACCGACCGGATCGGAAAGGGCATCCGCACGGCGCCCCGTGACGCGCTGATCACCCTGAGCAGCCCGCCCGAGGCGCTCGGCCGGTCCTTCGGCGTGCACCGGGCGATGGACACCACGGGCGCCCTGCTCGGCCCGCTCGCCGCGTTCGCCCTGCTCTGGGCGACCGCCGATGCCTACGACGCGGTGTTCGTCGTCAGCTTCTGCGTCGGCCTGCTCGGGGTACTGCTCCTCGTCATGTACGTTCCCGGACAGCACCGACCGGCACCGGCCGAGAAGACAACGCCTCCCGAGCGCAAGGTACTCGGAGCACTCCGCGACCCCGCCTTCCGGCGGATTCTCGGAGCCGCCGCCCTGCTCGGAGCCGCCACCGTCGGTGACGCCTTCGTCTACCTCCTGCTCCAGCGCCGCCTCGACCTCCCCGTCGGCTGGTTCCCGCTGCTCCCGCTCGGCGCGGCGGCGTGCTACCTGCTGCTGGCGGTCCCGGCGGGGCGCGTCGCGGACCGGGTCGGCCGACGGCTGCCGTTCCTGTACGGACATGTCGCGCTGCTCGGCGTGTACGCCACGCTCCTCGCCCCGGCCGGCGGCCCGGCCTTGTTTCTTCTGGTGCCCGTCCTCGTGCTGCTCGGCATCTTCTACGCCACCACCGACGGGGTGCTGATGGCCCTCGCCGGACCCGTGCTGCCCGCCGACGGCAGAGCGGGCGGGCTCGCCCTGCTCCAGACCGGCCAGGCGCTGGCCCGGATGCTCGCCGCAGCGGGCTTCGGCGCCGCATGGACGGTGTGGGGGCCGAGCCCCGCGCTGTGGGCGGCGACAGCGGTCCTGCTCGCCGCGCTCGTGGGCGGCTGGGCGCTGCTGCCGCGCAACCCGTCAGCCACCCCGGCCCCCGAGGGGCCGGAAGCAAGGATCCCCGAGAGGCGGACCGCATGAGCGCAAGGTTCCCGAGACCCGCCACCCCGCTGGGCCCGCGGGCCCGCATCGCCGTCGTCGTGGCCGCGGTGCTGCTTCTCGCGGGAGGCTCGGTCGGATACGTCCTGCACGCGCAGCACCGGTCGGAGGACCAACGGGGCGCGGCCGACGCCTCGTTCACCCTCACCGGACCCGCGCTGTACTTCCGGGACACGGCCACGGGACGCGTCGCCCATCAGCCGCTCGCCGGAACTCCCGGCACCCGCACCGGCGGTGGTCCCTCCTGCGACCGGTTCTACGCCTCCGGTGACAGCGCGCTCTGCCTGCGCGCCAAACCCGGGGTGCTGCCGAAGACGTACGCGGTCGTTCTCGACCGGCGGTTGCGCGAGACACGCCGGATCACGGTGCCGGGCGTGCCCACCCGCGCGCGCGTCTCCGCCTCCGGGCGGATGCTCTCCTGGACGGTGTTCGCCACCGGTGACTCGTACGCCACCACCTCCTTCTCCACACGGACCGCCGTCCTCGACCTGCGCACCGGCTACCTCATCAAATCCATCGAGGACATCCCCCTCACCATCGACGGCGCCCGCTACCACGCCCCCGACGTCAACTACTGGGGAGTGACCTTCGCCCGCGACGACAATCGCTTCTACGCGACCGTCTCCACCAAGGGCCGCACGTACCTCGTCGAGGGGAACATGCGCGACTGGTCGGCGAAGGTGCTGCGGCAGAACGCCGAGTGCCCGTCCCTGTCGCCGGACAACACCCGGATCGCCTTCAAGAAGAAGGTCTCCGACGATCCGGCCGCGCCCTGGCGGCTGTACGTCCTGGACCTGAGGTCCATGCGCGAGACACCGCTCGCCGAGACCCGCAGCGTCGACGACCAGGCAGCCTGGCTGAACGACGGCACGCTCGCCTACGCGCTGCCGGGTGCGGCCGGGCGGGCGAGCGACATCTGGACCGTTCCCGCGGACGGCACCGGGTCACCCCGCCGGGCCGTGGTGGGCGGCTCGTCGCCGGTGGTGGTCGGCTGAGTGTCCTGGTCCGCCACCGGCCCGTACGAAGACCGGGTGACACCTCTCGCCCCGGGGACCGGCCACCGACTGCTCCGAGAGCATTCACAGCCCCGCCGGAGGCAGTTGACCGGGTGGGCCGGTGCGATCGGGCCCTCGGGGCGGCCGGCTTGCGGCCCACGGGACATCCATGCCGCCGGTCTTGCGGGACCACCCGTGACGGCCGACTGCCACTGGGTGACGAGGCGGATGACATCCGTGATCACGCCGGGACGGTGTCGGCGCGGGTGCTCCGGTGGCACGGCCACAGAGCGGATGAAAGAATCATATGCGGGGCGAATGCCATGGAGACCCAAGGGAGCTGGTGCACATGTGCGCCGCCTCGTCCACGCCCATGGACGGTCAGACCATCACGCTCATGCGCCGAGAGGACATGGTGGTCCTCGACTTCACCTTCGCCGATCTCGATCGCACCGACGCGGCGGGGTCGGTGGTCCTCGTCCCCAGCACCCCCGGTCTGCCGGGCTCCCTCACCGTCCATTTCCCTTCGCAGGCCGTCCTCGAGGAGGCCACGGCGCCCGCCGCCTCCTCGACCGGGACGAAGGAGGTGCGGTACGCGGACGAGAGCCGGGTCACCTTCCAGGTGCCGGCGGGTTCGTCCGTGCCGCTCACCGTCGCCGGGCTGCTGGCCTGGGCGGGGCTGCCGATGTCCCGGAACGACACGTCCCTCGAATGCGTGTGGGGTCTCTTCCTGAGTCCCACCACCGATGTGACCTGGACCCATGGCACGTACCCCGTGACGGGCTCCACCGGGGCCACCGGTCTGTGGCACACCCGCCTCACCTCCCCGGACGCGCCCGTGTCCCTGGGCTCCGCAGGCCCTGCCCGCACCGAAGACCCCTTCCTCAGCTCACTGATGGCGATCCAACGGCAGCAGATCACCGCGGCCACCGCCAGCAGGCCCGTCTTCGCCGACGGACTGGCCCTCAGCGCCCTCGGGGCCGACGTCGACCTGGTGGGCAACTGGGCGGACTTCCCGGCGCTCGGCGTGACCGCCTACCGCCACCGCTCGGTCGGCGGCCGCGACATCGTCGTCCAGGTGCTGGAGCGCGGCTACCTGCTCCCCTTCGGCTTCCCCGTGCAGGTCGCGACCCGCACCGAGCGGCATCTCGACCTCGGCCTGGTGCAGGTGGTCCGACTGACCGTGCTGCAGCCCGAGATCACCTACGACGGCGTCGCGACCCTCCCGCACGAGAGCCGGGCCTTCCCCTTCGTGAAGATGCGGCTGAACAGCCCCCTGGAAGCGGAGATCGGCAACACCGAGGAACCTCTCGCCGGGGTCGGCTACTGGGTGCACGCGGCCGACCAGCCCGACCAGCGGCTGCTCTTCGACCTCACCGCCACCGACCGTCTCGGACACCAGGTCGGCCTCACCTCGCCGCTCGTCTTCGTCCGGGGCGACGCCGCCTACGGCGGGCTGGCCGAGGCGCTCGTGGAGTACGAGGCCAAGTCCAAGGACATCGAGGTGCCCGCCACCGGACACCTCGAACTCGCCCCGGTACAGGGCACGAACACGGAGTCGTCCAGCGTGGACGTGGCCGCCCTGCGCGTCGGGGCCGAGCCGTCGACTGCGTCTCCGGCCTCCCTCCAGCAGGCAGGCCGCTTGGCCGCCCACCCCCGGCTGCTGGCCGTCGAAGCCCGTATCCCCGTCCTGGACGCCCTCACCGCCCCCAGCCCCACCGCGTCGGCAGCCCCGGCGGGTGTCACGGGAGCGGTGCGGCGGCTGGAGTTGGACGCCGACTACGTCAGTCAGGGCCTGGCCGCCACCCACCAGGTGTACGCCCGCCTCCCGGTGCCCGTCGACTTCGCCCCGCCGCCCACCGCCTCCGGCGGGATCGCCTCGCTGGCACTGCCGGTGTCGGGCCTGTCCAGCACGGCGGGCCTGATCGGCGGGAACCTCCAGACGTTCAAGTCCGGGCAGTTCAACCCGGCCGACTACTTCTCTCCGCCCACCGCCGGCAGCCTCGTCCCCACCCGCCTGCTCGGCGTCCTGGACCTGACCGAGCTGATTCCCCCCACCACGGTCGTCGCCGGCGACGGCACGGATGCCCCCCGCACGGTCACCACGGTGATCCGCCCGCCGGGCGACCTTCAGCCGCCCACGGCCGTACAGACAGAACTGTCCTGGCAGCCCAAGGTGAACGTGGGCACCTTCGGACCGCTGCAGACGACGAGCGCAACCACACTCGACCTGCACGGCACCACCGTCGTACGGTTCGACGGCACCCCGCCGCAGGCCGAGGTCCGGGGCGAACTGCGCTCCTTCACCCTGTCGTTCGCCGGGATCCTGGACATCGGCTTCGACCGCATGGCCTTCACCGGCAAACCCGGCACGTCCCCCTCCCTCGACGTCAAGGTCGGCAAGGTCGGCTTCTCCGGAGACCTGCGCTTCCTGGACCGCCTGCGCGAATACCTGCCGTCGCCACCCACCGGGCCACGAGTGCAAGCGGACGCCACCGGCGTCGAAGTCGGCTACGGCCTGGCCGTTCCCACCATCGGCGCGGGCGTCTTCCTGCTCCAGAACCTGGCGCTGTCGAGCACCGTCGTCCTTCCCTTCGACGGATCCCCGGTCCGCGCGACCTTCGCTGTCTCCTCGCGTGACCAGCCCTTCCTCGTCACCGTCTCCCTCTTCGGCGGCGGCGGGTTCTTCTCCATCACCGTCGAGTCCGGGCATGTCGTCGCCCTGGAAGCCCAGTTGGAGTTCGGCGCCGCGGCCGCCCTGAATCTGGGTGTGGCCAGCGGATCGGTGGCCGTCACCGCCGGTGTCTACATCAGCATCGAGGACGGCAAGTCCAAGCTGCGCGGCTTCTTCCGGGCCGTGGGCGCGCTGGACGTCCTCGGTATCGTCAGCGTCTCCGTCGAGTTCTATCTCGCCCTGGAGACCAGGGAGGTCCCCAAGGACCCGGCCGTGCCGGGCGGGCCCACCCGCCAGGAGATCCACGGCATGGCCGCCGTGACGGTGCGGGTGCGGGTCGCCTTCTTCTCCCAGTCGGTCACCCTCTCCGTGGAGCGCTCCTTCGGCGGCGGCGGAGACCCGACGTACCCGGACGCGTTCCCCACCGCGACGATGTGGCAGGACCGTTGCGCGGCGTTCGCGGCCATGGAAGACGTGTGATCGGCATGATCAAACAGACCATCGTGTGGACGCTGCTGCCGGACCCGGCAGCCGAACCGACCGCGGTCGGGACCGTACCGCTGTCGCTCGTCCTCAGCATCCGGCTGTCCAACGACGAGGGAGACCCGCCGGGTACCGCCGTCCTCCCCCTCTCCCGCTACACGGACATCGCCGCCTGGCCGAACTTCGCCTTCACCCTCTCCGTCATCGTGAAGAAGCCGGACGGTACTTCCGTCACGATGCCCGCCACCCTCCTCGGCGGCCCGCCCGACACCGCGCTGTGGTACGCGCTGTTCCCGGCCTCCATGCTCGTCCGCCCCTTCGTCTTCGACAGCAACCCGGCCGGGCAGCCCCTCCAGTCGTACCCCCACCTCCTGGTGGCGCACTCCCTGCGGGAGGAGTACGCCCAGTTGTTCACCACCGGCCCCGCTCCGCGCTCCGGCACAGCCGGCGGACAGCAGGTCGCACCCCGCGGCGGACCCGTGACACCGGACCGGTGGGCGGACATCGACCGGCTCACCCGTCTCGTCGGCGCGCGGGAGGGATCCGGCAGCGGCCCGTCCCCGTACGAGGCCCTGATGCGCAGCGGAGTACTCGGCGACGGCGACGAACGAGACCCGGCCGGATGGACACGGCTGGCGGACTTCCACCGGCCCCTGACCCCCACCGCCGGGGAACAGACGCGTATCGGGCACGGGACAACGCCCCAGAGCGAGTTCCACACCCTGCAGGCGGCCCTCGCCGACCACCCCGGCCTCACTGCCCCCGTCGGACTCATCCGCCGGATCGGCATCGCCCTGCCGACGGGGCTCGAAGGCCCCGTCTCCCTCCAGGCCGTGCCCCAGGAGAGCGCCTTCATCGAGAACTACCGCCCTCGCACGCGCTGCATCGCCCACGCAGGGACGCTGACCCTCGCCCAGGAGAACGGCACAGCGGGCGCGCTGTTCCTGCCCCTGGACGACACCACCGTCTACACCCCGTACGACTTCGACGTCGACGCGGGCGGGCTGGCGCTCCAGTCGTACGCGAACACTCTGCGCGGCCTGCCGCGCACCGAGGAGCCGCCGCCCGTACTCCAGCCCCCCGCCCTCCGCTCCGACGGCATCATCGTCGCGGAATCCGACCGTCAGATCGCCTTCCAGGCCCTGCTCGTCGAGGCCGCGAACATCGACGCGGACCTCGCGGCCGGCGGTGAGGGCGACGCGACCACCCTGCACGCGGGCAATGTGCAGCAGGGCATCCGCGTGGACGTCCTCGACCAGGGCTCCGGTCGCTGGTATCCGCTCTGCGCCCGCGTCGGCGCGTATCACGTCGACGGCTACACCGGCTCGCTGCCCATCGACGACGAGGGCACGCTCACCGACGCCGTCACCCGGGGCACCGACGCCCAGGGCAACCCCGTCATGCGGCTGGCGCAGGCGCTGTTCCGCTGGAACAACTGGAGCCTGGTCACCGAACCCTACGGACGCACCCTCGGCATCGACGGCCAACTGACCGATCCCGACCCGCAGAAGGACCCCGACCTGCCCTACTCCTTCTCCGTCACGACCCCTGCGGGCTCCCTGCCGACCCTGCGCTACGGGCGCTCCTACCGGTTCCGGGCCCGCCTGGTCGACCTGGCGGGACGCGCCGTGCCCTTCACCGGCACCCCGGCACCGGACTCGGGAGAGCCCGCGACCGTACCGCTGACGTACGCCCGCTACGAGCCGGTACCCGCACCCGTACCCGTACTCCGCCGCCCCGTCGACGCGGGGGAGTCACCCACCGACCTGGTCGTGCGCACCGACAACGCCGACCCCGCCGCGGTCGTCCCGGGAGGCACCTGCGAACGCCATCTGCTGGCTCCCAAGGCGGCGGTGCTCCTGCTGGAGCGGCACGGCGTGCTCGACGCACCCGGCACCCATCGGCCCGACCCCGCCGTCCACAGCCTGCTGACCCAGTACGACGGCGGCAGGATCACGGGCACCCCGGACCCGGGCGCGGGCGGTAGCCCGTACCTCGACACCGATGCCATGAGCCTGCCCTGGCTGCCGGACCCGTTGTGCCGGGGCATCGCCCTTCACGGCGTGCCCGACACCCCCGAACTGCTCACCACCTGGCCCCCGGGCGGCAGCTGGTACCAGCGCCTCCCGATGCGGCTCGTCATCGAACCCGGTCCGCCCGGAACCACCCAGTCCACCGCCACCGTCGATCTCGCGGCCCGGGTCGTGCGGGTGACCCTGAGCCCCGCAGCGTCCTTCCCGGCCACCCTCAGCACCCTGCTGAGCGCGGGCGACGAAGAAGTCCTCGGGCTGTGGCGATGGTTCGCCGAGTCCCCGGGCCGCCCCGCCGACGAGATCGCGGCCGCCCGCGCCGCCGCCCTGTCCGGCAGCGTCGCCCAACTCACGCCCGCGACCGACCTCACGATGGTGCACGCGGTCCGCTGCCCCGTCGACCCGCCCGGCTTCGGCGGCGTGCGGATCCTGCGCGAACCCGGCGAGACGGTGTACGCCGTCGACGACCCCGCGATGAGCGTCCACGGCGCCTCCACCCTCTCCGTGCACGCCGAGGCATGGTGGAACGAGATCGCCGACGACCTGTCACGCGACCGACTGACCACCACCCCGGCCCGAGCCGTTCTGCGCCCGGACGCGGACGGCCTCGGGGACCCGGGCGGACCCCTCCTCACCACCACTGCCTTCCGGGCGCGCCACGACCCCGGCGACACCCGGCACCGTGTCATCCAGTACACACCCGTCGGCACTTCGCGCTTCGTCCCCTACTTCACCCGGCGGAGCACGGTCACCCTCAGCGGAACCACCCCCGCGGACGTCGCCGCCGCCTTTGTGCCCGGCACGGTCGTCGTCCGCGCGGCCGTCCCGCCGCTCACCCCGGACGGCACACCGGCCGCACCCGGAACCACCTACAGTCTCGAACGGGACGTCACCGTCGACGACGGCGCCGGCCAGGTCGCACGCGTCGACGGCGGCGCGATCCCGGACGGCGCGTCCGTGGACGTCGCCTTCGCCGTCCCGCCCGTCACGCGCTCCGGCACCACGTCGACGCTCCATGTACCCTCCACCGTCCGGCCGCCCGTGCCCGTGGTGCACTCGGCGGTGCCCGCGTTCGCCTGGCAGCAGACCCAGACCGGTGGGGTCATCACCAGCATCCGCCAGGCCGGTACCGTCCGCGTCCACCTGCGACGGCCCTGGTACGCCTCGGGGGAGGGCGAACTCCTCGCCGTGCGCGTCCTGGACCCGGCAGCCCAGCCCGACCCGGCGGCGGGGGAGTGGGCCACGACCTGGGGCCGCGACCCGGTCCGCGACCCGGGCGACGCTCCGGTCCTCGACTTCCCCCGGCCTGCCGACCTGGTCCAGGCGATCGACGTGCCGCTGGCCCAGGGCCACGCGATGGGGTACCCCGTCGAGTACGACGCCGACCGGCAGCTGTGGTACGCGGACGTCCAGTTCGCCGGGCAGACCACCTACCAGCCCTTCGTGAACCTCAAGGTGATCCGGCTCCAGCCGGACTCCCTGCTGGAGCCCGAGGATCTGCGGGCGTCCTCGACCGTGGACGCCGGATACGTACAGCTTCCCGCCTTCCGCCGCAGCAAGGTGACCGTCGGCGGCACCGTGATCGGATCCCCGGTCACGGTGACGGTCGTCGGCCCGGCTCCACCGCCCGGCAGGGACGGCCTCACCTCGGAGTTCAGCGTGGTCGTGCAGATCCGCAGCACCTCGCTGACCGACGACATCGGGTGGATCACCCTCGACACGTTCCCACCCGTCACGATGGACCGGGACCCCGTCGCCGGCGTCATCGGGATCTGGCGCAAGACCGTGCAGTTGCCGGCCGCGGTGGGAGACCGTGCGATGCGCGTGGTGATCCAGGAGTACGACGTACAGCCCGACAGCCCGGTCACGGGCCAGACCAGCCGCCGCATCTCGTTCCTGGACACGATCTCCCTCTGATGTCAGAGGGGATCCCCATGTGACGGGCTGACAGGGCTGACAGGAGTGGCGAGCTGGGCGACTGAAGGACTGACAGAACTACTTCCCGACTACTCCCCTCTGAGGTTTGCCCTGAGGTTTGTCCGAGCCTGAGGTTTGTCCGAGCAGAACCGATTCCCGCTGAGCGCTCAGCGGGAATCGGTCGTTCTGAGCGCCGTCAGCGCGCGCCGGGCGGCTGCGGCATCCAGCAGGGGCGGCACGACGGACCGGCGTACCAGGGGGCGCGTGACCGCGTATCGCACTTCGGCGGCCGACGCACGCGGGAACAGGGACCACAGCAGCGCCACCGTCCCGGTGACGAACGGCGCGGCGGCGCTGGTACCGCTCATGGTTGCCGTACCGCCGTCATCGGCCCCCGGTCCGGTCACTCCCAGGCCCTCTATGTTCTCGCCGGGTGCGCCCAGGCCGCGCCGCCCGATGCCCGGCCCGACGTTCGACGACGGCAGGGGCCGCCCCCGGCGGTCGTACGCCACCACCGGGATCCCGTACGGGTGCCGCACGATGACGGAACCGCCGCCGACGAGTCCTTCGTTGCCCGCTGCCACGACCACGACCACCCCGAGACTCCCGGCACGGTCGAGCGCGTCGACGAGCGCGGCGGGACTTCCGATGTCCGTCCCGCCCGGCCCTTCGTTCGCTCTGTGCGGATCATGCAGGTGAGGGTCATGCAGTTCGCGCAGGGTGAGGCTCAGATTGACCACCCTGGCTCCGGCGTCGATGACCTCGTCCAGTCCGGCGGTGAGTTCGGAAAGTGCCGCAGGCGGTGCGTCGACCCCGGCCACCGGCCGCACGAGAAGGGTGCAGCCGGGACAGATCCCCGGCGTGGCCGCCGAACGCCCGGCGGCCAGCATCCCGGCGACGAATGTCCCGTGCTGCCATGCCCCGCTCCCGTGCTGTCGTATCCCGCTGCTGCTTGAGATTTCCGCCGCCGGTCCGAGAAGTCGCACCGGCTGCCCCACGAGATCCGGATGATCGAGCGCCACACCCCCGTCCACGAGACCGACCACGATCTCCGGTTTCCCGGGTCCACTCGCCATCAACGCCCGGAGTCCTACCTGGTCCAGCGGACGCATCGCCGGTGCCGACCGTCAGCAGTAGCCGACGGTGGTCGGCTTGGACGAGGTGATGCTGCCGTCGTACTGACGGCACTTCTCGACAGCAACCTTGACTCCGTCCGGATCACATGAGTATTCCGTGTAGCAGTCGGGCACGTAGGTGCACTCGGCGATATAGCGCTGTGTGCACCGCTGTTGACAAGAATTCGGATCATATGTTTTCTTGCACTGCTGATAGCAGATCACATGCGCCTCCTGCTCGCAGTCTCCATACGACGGTTGCGCCGGGAAAACACCGTAGACACTGGATTCCGCAGTGAATTGGGGGATGCTCACCGATCTCACCTCTCCCGGAGGTTTCAGCGGTATCAGAGGCTGGGTGCGAGACGGTTCCGCAGGAACGGATACATGTCCTGGGTGTCGACGAGAACGGAGAACTTGTCCGTCATGTCGGTACGGCGATCAGTGTACGAAACCGTGAACTCCATGACATGTCGCGTTTCGCCCACCGGGGACGGATGTACATCGATCGACGTCAGGGTGAAGTCATTCATAAATGACTCAAATGTCTTGATGTAAATGGCGGCATATCGGCACGCCACATAGTTCGCGGCACGGGCCTCGTGCGTTGCACCAGTGTTCTCGGCGATCTGAAGGATTTTCGTCAGCACTTCCTCCGTCGTTGCCTCGAACTGCTCGCTCGCCATGCCTTCCGGCTTCTCTATGGCGTGTACGAGTGATGCGCGATCAAAGGAATACAATTGCTCGAATCGGGCTTCGGGGAGCGGCAAGCCATTGCATTCGTCCGGCTTCAAGATCGGTCCACGCACTCCGATCACCACATCGAGGTCGAGGGGACTCGGATTCGGCCGCAGCGCTTCGATCAGTTTGTCGAAGTCCTCCGAGTGTCTGGGGGAGAGAACGTATGCCTCCACCCCTTGTATCGACAGTACGTAGGTCAACTGCCGGGCCAGATAACGGTTTTCCGGGAGCTCCAGCGCCTCGCGCATCGCCTGACTGTCCGTGAGCCCCCTGGTCTCCGTCCGGCCGAGCGCCTGCGCGAACTCCTTCTCGATGCCTCGATTCGGAAACCGGCAGTCGATCTGCCCGATGGCATACACGAAGGGGGAGTGATCGCACGGTTCCCGACCGCCGTCGACGAGTACGTCGTCTTCGCTCATTGAAGAGCTCATGGATGGCTCCTGAATTCCCGTCAAGCGCTACCCGTGCCGCTTGGAAAAGGTGACCCACTGGTTCAGCTTCTGCGCCCGCCGCCCGCACCCCCCGCACGGCGCGACCCCCACGGCCTTCGTCGCCCGCGTCACCAGCTCCCCGAGCCCGATCTCGTCCTCCCGAACAAATCCGGGCAGACGCACTCGATGTTCCGTCTTGCATCGCTTCCGGCGCTCCTCGCCCATATCGCCCATTTTCCTCTCCTCCAGCCCACCCTGCATCACGAATCTCCGCACACCGGTGACCACGAGGCATGCGCACACTGCCGGTACGGGTGTGGCCGCCATCCGGCCACTCAGAGTGCAGTGGTGAAGGCGAACGGGTGATGCGCGTTCGCTCCGGGGTTACAGGCGTACGGGGAGGGCTTTCAGATGCCAGTTGACGGGGTTGGTGCCGCGTTGCAGCTGCTCCGGGTCGGTGGCGAGTTGCAGGTCGGGGACGCGGTTGAGCAACGCGGTCAGGGCGACGGCGGTCTCCTCCTGGGCGAGGTGCGCGCCCAGACAGCGGTGGGCGCCGTGTCCGAATCCGAGGTGGGGTTCCCGGCCGCGGCGGGTGCGGCCGATGTCGAAGCGATCGGGGTCGGTGAAGGCAGCCGGGTCGCGGTTGGCCGCGGACACGATCGGAAGGACGGCTTCCCCGGCGTATACCGGGGTGCTGCCCACGGTGGTGTCGCAGGTGGCGTAGCGGGGCAGCGCGCGCACGACGGGGCCGCAGTAGCGCATGAGTTCGTCGACGGCGTGCGGCATGAGGGTGGGGTCTTCCCGCAGCAGAGCGAGTTGGCCGGGGTGGGTGAGGAGTGCTTCGGTGCCGTTGGCGATGAGGTTGACGGTGGTGATGTGTCCGGCGACAACGAGGTTGGCGATGAGTGAGACAAGCTCGTCGGTGCTCAACCGGTCGCGGTGGTGGGGGTCGAGCAGGTCGGAGATGAGATCGCTGCCGGGATGGGTGGTGTGGCGGTCGATGAGGGTGCGGGCGTCGTCGACCATTCCGGCGAGTGCTTCGCCGAGTTCGCCACCGCAGACGCCGGCGGCCAGCGTGGCGCTCCTGGCCCCCCAGCGGTCGCGGTCGGCCTCGGGGACGGCGATGAGTTCGCAGATGACGGTGATGGGCAGCGGCCGGGCGAAGTGTTCGACGAGGTCGACGATGCCGTCTTCGGCGTGCTCCGGCAGGCGGTCGAGTAGTTGGGTGGCGATGGCGTCGATCCTGGGGCGCAGCGCGGCCACGCGGCGCGGGGAGAACGCGGCGGTGACCAGGCCGCGCAGACGGCGGTGGTCGGAGCCCTCTGCGTCGAAGATTCCGGCGCGCAGGTACTTCTCGTGCTCCGGGTGCATGCCGCGGGCCTGCCAGGTCTGCGCGGTGCGGTGGGCCACCGGCGCGCCGGGGACGGTCGCCGCGTCCATGGTGAAGCGAGAGTCGCTCATGATCGTGCGGATGTCGTCGTGGCGGGTGGCCACCCACATGGGGTCGACGCCTTGTACGTGCCCGCGCACCATCTGCTCGCGTTCGCGGACGTGCGCGTAGGAGGTGAACGGATCGCGGACCAGCTCCTGATCGGCCAGGTCCAGTGGTCCGTCGTCGGTATCGGTGGTGTCCTGCTTCTCCACGGTCATGTCGGGATGCCCCTAACCGGTGGCTGTTCGGTGGCGGCATCATGGCACCCGGATCGCACTGCGCGTCCCTCTGCGGATGCCAATCCACCTGGACGAGCGCATTCTCCGCGGGGACGCCACCACCAGTTCCCGCCGCTGAACCCGCGCCCGGCGCGGCCGTCTCCGCCCCGGACGCGCAGGGGACGACCACGGGAGGTGTCTTGTCCCGGCGAGGGTGTGGGCAAGTCGCGGCAGACAGAGGGGAGTCGAGCCCGCTCCGGGCGCGCGAGGGACGCCCCTCCTCCCCGCCTTGTTACGTTCTCACCATGCGCCCATGGAGGCGCCGTCATACGGGGTCGAAACAGTGACGGTCATGAACACGAGCATGCGTGTGAACACGAACCCGAACACGAGACGGCGGGTCGTCTCCGTACTCCTCGCCCTGTCGGCCTCCGCCCTGGTCGTCCCCGGCGCGGCGGCTGCCCAGGAGCCGGTCGGTGCGATTGCCCCTACCGCACCGATCAGTTGGGGCACCTGCCCCAAGGCCGAGCCGCCCTACCCCGACCCCAGCCCGAAGGCGCAGTGCGCGACGGTCGAGGTGCCGCTGGACTGGGCGAGGCCGAAAGGCCCGAAGGTCGGCATCTTCGTCGCCCGCTACCGGGCCACCGACCCCGCGCGGCGGATCGGCGTCCTGATGTCGAACCCGGGCGGCCCCGGGGCGGCCGGGGCCGACGACGCGCTGTACGCGGACGACCCCATAGGGGGCTACTCCCCGGCCATGCTCCAGCGCTTCGACATGATCGGCTTCGACCCGCGCGGCATCGGCCGCAGCCAGAACGCCGACTGCGACGAGACGATCACCGGCTCCATCCCGGCCCGCCCCCGCAACGCGGCCGAGTTCGAGCAACTGCGCACCCTGAACGGCCGGCTGGCGGACAGCTGTCTGAAGCAGACAGGCCCCCTCGCCGCCCATATGGACGGCGAGAGCGTGGCGCGCGACATGGACGCGATCCGCGCCGCCCTCGGCGAACACAAGATCAGCTTCCTCGGCCACTCCTACGGCACATTCCTCGGCGAGCGTTACGCGCGCCTGTTCCCGGACAACCTCCGCGCGCTGGCCCTCGACAGCGCCATGGACCCGGACCGGCCGAATGCCGAGCGCTACCTCACCGACGGCAGCGTCACCATCGACAGCGCCCTGAAGCGGCTCGCGACCTGGTGCGAGAAGGACGCGGCCTGCGCACTGCACGGCCAAGACCTGACGGCCGTCACCGACGAGCTCTTCGCCCGAGCCGATGCGGGCAGACTCCGCGAGCCGGGCCCGGAGGGACCGACGAGAACCAAGGTCGATGCCGACAAGCTGTCCGACTTCCTCACCTTCGCACTCGGCAAATGGAACCCGGAGGAGGCGGCGCGGCAACTGGCCTCCCTGCGCACCGGAAAGGGTGAGGTCAACTGGGTTCCGACCGGCATAGGCAGCGACTCACAGCTCGTGCTGTGCCGGGACTACGACTTCCGGATCCGGGACTACGCCCAGTACCGGGCCATCCGCGAGCGGGTCGCCAAGGCCGCCCCACACGTCCGCTACAGCGCCCAGGCACTGGACACCGTCCTCGGCTGCCAGGGCTGGACCATGCCGCCCGAGTCGCAGCCCGCCCAGGTGAAGGGCGGCCTTCCGCCCGTCCTCGTGGCCAACGCCACCCACGACATGGCGACCCCCCTGCCGGGCGCGCGGCGTATGGCGAGCGCCTTCCCGAAGGCGTCCCTGTTCACGATGGACGTCGTGGGCCACTGGCTCTACCGCAGAGGCGGGACGGAGGAAGCGATGCGAGTGATCGACGCCTACCTGACCAGTCCGAAGGACTGAGCCGACAAGACCGGGGCCCGGGGCGGGGCGGCCACGCCATACGCCCGGTCGGAGATCATCCCGGCGATGTGTCGCCGGCGGAGGCGATGGCGAGCTCCGGCAAGTCGCCGTCGCCGCCGCCCGTCTGCCCACCCAGGAACCGGGGATGCGACAGACCGTCACCGGAAGCCGCCGGATCGCGGCCGGGTCGGCCCGGGCGCGTACGGCAACGCTACGGTGCCATCTTTCCGGGCGACAAGAACGGCCGTATACACGCCCATCCGGGCCAACCGGCCGACTCACGCGAGTTCGCGCCGGAGGAGGAACCGCTCGGCGACGTCCTCGGTGCGCCTGGCGGTCCGGTCGTACGTCCGGCCGGGCCTGTCAGCGGAACACGTGCGGCCCGGTTCCCGTCACAGGCGGGCCGCCGCCGGTTCCTGCGGGCAGAGGTAGAAGAGTTCCGGGTCGCCCTCGTCCAGGCCGTGGAGCAGGCCGACCGGGCTCCATCCCGCACGACGCAGCAGCCGCTGCATCGGCTGGTTGGACACGTTCGTCGAGGTGAACAGCTTCGGGGTGATGCGGGAGGCCGCGGCGTCCGCCAGCAGACGCGCACCCACACCTCGGCCGCGAGCGGTGTGCGCCACCATCAGCATCGTGACAAAGCCCTGCTCGAAGAACGTGTACTCCACCACGCAGTAGCCCAGGGGCCCGGACGCATCCTCAGCCATGGCCACCAGGCCCTGCCGGCACCACCGCCGGATGCTCGTGCCCCGCTCGTCGTCGGCCTCCGCCGCGACCGAGTCGATCCCGACCAGTGCGTCCGCATCCGACTCGGTCGCGCGACGCACGGCGAACTCCTCAAGATCCTCTGCGTCCATGACGCCCATGCTCTCAGCCCACCTCACCTCCTCACCAATCCGGTCGGTTGTCGCGGACCACGTCGTGGGTGCTGCAACGACAGGTCGCGATGCTCGCGGCTGGGTGGCTGCCCGACATCGACAGTGGCAGTGGCGGGCGCGGGCATGGTGCCGGTGGCGCCCCTGCGACCGGTGGGGCCGTGGCACGCTGCGGTGCTTGGGCGGCGATTCCCTCTTCGCTCTGCCGAACCGGACCAGGTGTCGGCCGTCCGACGGGCGGGCGCTGCGGTCCGATGGGCGGACCCTGCGGTCACTTTCCACGCCGCAAGCCCTTCCCCTGTTCGGGCCGTGGCACGTGGGACCAAATGATGGACGGATTGCTCCACTTGCGGCAAGGCATCAACGGTCTCACCATGGAGAAAGAGTCCCGGATCCGGTTGTCAACGACGGCGAAGCGGTCGGGTGGCTGGGGGCCTGTCGTTGCGATGTGCCGCCGTCATATCGGCACATGGACGTCCACGAGGGGCAGTTGAGGGACGGCGTCCCCGGAATTCATCGAAGCCAGAAGCCGGGGGAGTGCCTGGATTGCGCACGGAGATCCTGTTTCTTCTGGATCTGTAGCTGCGCCGGCAGAAAGAGGCACTGCACGGGCATCGCATTCGAACATGCACGGGCATCGCATTTCGGGGGCGGAGGTCTGGAGAAATAGATCATGCCTGATGAGACGGGACCCGGCAGGGACGGACCCGACGAGGAACCCGTCACCGGAGAGGCCGGAACATCTGGTGGCGACGAGGGCATCGGCTCACGGTTCCGTTCCCCTGACGCGACGGTCCGCGAAGAAGGAGCAGTCATCGGCGAGGAACCCGAAACCTTCGCAGTGATGCCGCCCTTCGGCGCAGTGGACCCGAGGCTGCTCGAAGCCAAAGCCGCGATCGAGCAGGCTCTCGCACAGCAGGTGGTGACACGGAACGGCGCGCCCAGGACGGCTTCGTCCCTCCACGGCACCGACAACATCCAAGGAGCAGGTATCGGTAGTTCCGGGGCACGTGTCGCGCCGCCCGGAACACCGACGCTGACCATCTACGTGGCCGATGCGATCTCTCCGGACCAGGCGAAGTCGTTGCTCGTGGACGCGTTGGGCGTCCGGGCGGCCACAGTGGAGGACCTGCCCGTCGACGTCATCGTGACAGGAACCATCGAAACGCTGGCCCAGACCTTCCGGTTGAGGCCGGCTTCCGGGGGCACATCGGTTTCCCCCGACGACCTCATCGTGTCGACCGGTTCCTTTGGCTGCCTCGCTTACGGGCGCACGCCACCGAGGGACGGGCGGGCTCTGATGCTCAGCTGCAACCATGTACTGGCGAGCTCGAACGGTGGCAGCATCGGCGAGTGTATTAGCCAGCCGGGCCTGGAGGACAACGGTTCTTGTCCGTCCGACGAGATAGCGGTGCTGGAGCGCTTCTACCCCATCGATTTCTCGGGGGCCGTGAACTACGTGGATTGTGCCACCGGATGGTGCTTCCCCGACCGAGTACGGCCGGAACTCCTCTACATGACTCCCACCGGGCCGTCGTACTTCCGCATGAGTAATACCACGGTGCAGCCGGTCTGCAATATGGCAGTGGGAATGACCGGCCGCCTCTCCGGAATGACCCTGGGCTCTGTGAACTGCCTGTACAACTCGTGCGTGGTCGGCTTTCCGGACGGAAGCTCCGCGCTCTTCCAGGACCAGATCGGCATTCAGAGCTCCGCGGGTAGCAACTTCGCCGTTCAAGGAGACTCGGGGGCCGTGGTCTGGACCTGGGACAGCAGCATCAGCCCGATCGGCTTGCTCTTCGCGGGGAGCGGTAGCTCCGGCATCGTGTTCGCCAACAAGATCGACCGCGTGCTTTCAGCCCTTGACATCTTTCTGTACACCTGACTTCGACTGACTTCGACGCAGAGGGGCGGAGGCGCTACCGGGAGTGGGTCCGGAACCACTCGACGGTCCGTTCCCGGCCCTCGCGCAGGGGGCGAGGACTTCTGCCCGCTTGTCTACCAGTGCCGTCTGCCACTGTGCACGAGCACCGCCAGCCACCTTGCCGACGTGCTGCGCCGTCACCTGAAGGCGATACGGTCCAGGTGGCGGGCCCTGCCGCCCGCCACGATCAGGTCCTGGCTCACCTGCGCGCCGCCGGCCTCGGGGGCCCTCGCGGACCTCGGCTTCCGCGGCCTGGACAACGACGTACGTGACCCCGTGATCGTTACCGTTTACCGCGCCCCGCGCCCGCAAGCTCACACCCGGCCAGAAGGACGCCAACCGCGTCCTTGCCCCGGACGCGCACCAGCCGAACACGGCTTCGCCCACCTCAAGAACTGGCGGACCCTCACCAAACTCCGCACCGACCCCGCTCGTGCCACCCGCTTCCTGCGCGCTCTGCCGGCCCCGACGGACCTTGAAGTCAGCCGCTGACTGTCTTCGAGGGGTGGAGCGCGCTCCAGGCAGGAAGGGGAGTCAGCTCCACTGCCGATATGGGCTCTGGCTCGATTCCTCGCTGCTGCGCGGATCCGTAGGTTTCACGTCATGACGCTTTCAACCAGGCACTTACCGCTCGTCAACCGGCGACGTGGGCTGTTCATCTTCCTCGGTGTCGCATACATCGGTATGTGGGCGGCCATGTCGCCACTCCTGGCCAGCGGTTACCAGCGCGGTGACGCACGCGAGGAGACCGGTGCACTGGAACAGGTGTGCATCGCGGCCGCGATGTTGGCGCCTGCCCTCGCCGCAATCCTCGTCGTCCGCTGGGTCGAGCGCAGCGGCCGGGTGCGGGACACGCTCGCCCTGCGCTGGACGAAGCCCTGGGGGCGTGCCGCACGGGCGTGCCTGATGGCTTTCGTCGTCCCCGCCGGCCTCACCACGGCTGCTCTTGTCATCAGCACCGTCGCCGGCCGCTACCCGTTCGGTGGAGTGCACTGGACCGGGCTCGGCGCGTGGGCGGCCGCAGCGGTGCTGAACATGCTGGTGTCGCTTCCGCTGTTCTTCGGCGAGGAACTGGGCTGGCAGGGCTACCTTTTCCCGCGCCTCGCACAGGACGGTGACCGCCGGAGCCTGATACGGGCGTACGCGATCACCGGCGCGGCCTTCGCCCTGTGGCACCTGCCCACGCTGCTGATGGGCGGCCAGTACCCGGGGCGGCCCTGGTATGTGTCGGTGCCCGCCATGCTGGTGAGCTGCCTCCTCATCCTGCCCGTCTTCACCTGGCTGCGGCTGCGCTCCGACTCGGTCGTACCCGCCGTCATCGGCCATGCGTTCGTGAGTTCGGTGAGTGTCGGTATGGTCACGGAGTTCGCCGATTCCAAGGCGGCGCTGGATCCCCTGCACATGAGCATGGCCGGATGGCCCGGCTGGATCGCCACAGGCGCGTTCGTCGCCTTCCTGGCGCTGACCGGCCGACTCCAGCCGTCCTTCTACGCGGCCCGGACCGTCCCTCACCCCGCATCGGCCCGCAGACCGTGAGTGCGTGTGCTGCGGGGCCGACCCCGGTCCGAGCCACCAAGGCCCGGGCAAGGCGGTGCGGGCTGAGAGTCCACGGCCAGGTGCTCATCCACATGGCGTGAACCCGTTGACGTACGCCCCACGCACCGCACCCGTCCAGGGGCGGAGCCACGCAAACGGACATGGGTGTTCCCATCCTGAACGTCCATGTCGAAAACACGCTGGCAAACGATCTACTCCGCAGACTGCCGCCCACGACCAGCGCGAGTACTCCGGAAGATCGTCACACCAGCCCTTTGACCTGTGACTTCAAGTTGGCGGGGGCTCAGTGCGGTGCGGCGCAATTCTTCGGGGGGAGATGGACACAGAATGGGTTTGGCGAAGGCGGCAGGCGGCGCGAAACTGTCGACCGTACGGTTGACGGAACTCCTGCGGCACGCGCGTGTCGGGGCCGACGGAGCGGAGGCGGCGGCGCGCCGCACCACGACCTGGCTGGCCCGGACACTCGGGGGCACCACCGAGGTCGTCCGCGCCGGCGAGGCGGACCGCAGACCCGAGGTGCGGGCTGTGGTCAAGGGGGAATTGGGGTCGGCCGTGGTTTCCGGACCGGAAGGCCACACCCGGGTGGTTGCCTTGGGCGGTGAGCCACCGTACCGCGTCCTCGTCATCACCCGGTCCTGCCCGTTGGACGGGGAGGATGCTGCGCTGGCGGGCCATGCCGCAGTAGTCCTCGACTTGGTGCTGCGAGTGGCGGAGGCCGAAGCGGAGCGACGGGAATGGGAGGTGCGTTCGCTCCAGTTGCGCTCCGCTGTGCTGCAGTTGCTGATGGGCGGGGACGTGGTCCTGGCCCAGCGCACTGCGGCCGGGATGAATCCGGGACTGCTGGACGCGGACTGGGCCTGGATGGCCCTGCTGGAGATGCCGGTGGCCGAACGGGCCCGGGTTGCCAGCGACTGTGCGGAGTTGACCGCCGACCGGGCCCTCGTAGTCCCGTGTCCCGCTTTCGACAACCATGTGATCGTGGTGGTGCCCGTCGCTGATATGAGGGCTCCCGACTGCGTTGGACGCGACTTGTCCGACTACGTCGTCCGCCATCCGCGGGTGATCCTGGGACGCAGCCACCACCACGCGCTGGCGCACGTGGCGACGGCCTACGACGACGCCTACCGCAACCTGGTTGCCGCCCGGCACCTGCCCGCCCGCCGCGCGGGCCACACTGCCCGTACGGAGCCGATGGATCTGCTGCCCACTGCCGAGGCAGCACGCTGGGCATCGCACCTGCTGCGGCCGCTGGACGCACTGCCGGAGCGGGCCAGGGCCCAGATGCTGTCGACGATGGGCCTGGCGCTGAGATTCACCGCCGTGCGGACAGCGAAGATCATGGGGGTCAGCCGCAACACCGTCCGGTCGCGAATGGAGCGGGCAGGTGAACTCCTGGGCGTGAACCCGCACGACGTACATGTACGCACCGCTCTGTATGTTGCCCTGCAACTGGGGGACCGGCCCACCGCACCGGGATGCTGCGGCCCGGTCCCGGACCTGCCGGCGCTGATAGGGACGGATACCGGACGGGCGTGGGCCCGGGACTTCCTGGGCCCGCTCGACACCGACGCCCGCGACTTGCACCGGACGCTCAGAGCCTGGATCTGCGCCGACTGCGGGGTCGAGGCGACTGCGGGGAGGCTCGGCCTCCACCCCCAGACGGTCCGCGAGCACCTGCGGAGCGCCGAGGCATTGCTGGGGAGGGAGCTGACGGCGGGCGGCCCGGACGTGTACGAGGCCGTGCTGGCCTTCCTCGCTCTGGAGAGCCCGACCGTGCATGCGTAACTGTCGCCTGCCCGGCAACCGTGCACCGATGAGATACCGGAGGGAAGGCGTTCGTTCATAGGTTGAGCTCGTCGAGGCCGGCGCCGGCCGGCTCGCCGAACGGAGGAACGAACATGAAGAAGAATCGATTCGCCCGACTCGGCCTGATGGCCTCCACCATGGCCGCTGTGACCATCGGGATCGTTGCCTCGCCTGCGAGCGCGGCGAGTGCGACCTGCGAGAGCTGGGGCGGCAACGTGTGCACCAGCGGCAGCATCCCGGCCAACGGCAACCACCAGGTCTGCTTCGGCGGCACGCACAAGGCCCTCAGCTACTGGGGCCGGGCCGAGCTGTGGGACGCCGACACGGGCGTGATGGTCGGCTCCATCGCCACCAACGCATATCGCTACCAGCAGACCTGCGTGGGCGGCCTGTACGGGCAGCACTACTACGAGCGGGGTACCGGCGGCGACTTCAAGGGCGACGTCTGGAACGACTGATCCCGCATAACCACGAGGGCCTGTATCGGGTGGCAGAAGTCTGCTCGGTACGGGCCTTCGGGCTGCCATCCGTAACGGCGTGGCCGCATGCCCTTCGGCAGGACCCGGGCCGGTCCTGAGTACGACAGGACGGAAACGGCGCCCCACCGGGACCCGGATCCTGCGAGCGGACTCGCAGTTCTGCAACGCCGGGGTCATCGCGGCCTGCCGCCGGGCCGGAGCCCACTTCTCGATCACCACCGGCATGAACCCCTCCATCAAACGAGCCGTCCACAGCATTCCCGAGGACGCCTGGCAACCCATCACCTACCCGACCGCGGTGCCCGCCCCGAGACCGGTGAACTCATCTCGGACGCCGAAGTCGCCGAGACACCCCAGTACACCGCCTTCGCGAGCCGAGGGAAAGCGGAGCGGGTCACCGCCCGGCTGATCGTGCGACGGGTCCGTGACCTGGACACACCTCTTCGACACCGTCCACGACCCACCCGCACCCGCCTGACCGTCCCTGACCAACCCGCCCGCCAGAGGCTCGACCGGAACCGAACCCGTGGAAAAGCTGGGCAGACCAGCGGAAACAACCTGCCCACCCACGACCACCGACCGAAACCCACTCACCAAACAATCAAGAAATCACCTTCACAGCACGTCGGTGGATCGAGGCTTAGGCTGCCACTCGGCACCGGCCTCGACCCAGGAGCGCACCTCATGTCCGACCCCGTCCACAAGCACCCGTATCCCGACGCCCTGCGCCCGGACGAAGCACCTGCGCCGCATGCACTGCTCGTGCCGCTGATCGGGTTCCTGGGCACCTGGGCCGGCCGGGGCCGCGGCGGGTACCCGACGCTCGCCGAGGAATTCGTGTACGCGCAGGAGGTCACCTTCAGCCACGACGGGCGGCCTTTCCTCCACTACGAGGCGCGCGCCTGGCTCCTCGACGCGGACGGTGAACCGCTGCGCCCGTCGGCTCGGGAGAGCGGCTGGTGGCGGATGCAGCCGGACGGGGGCGTGGAGGCATTGATCACTCAGCCCACCGGTGTCGCGGAGATCCTGACCGGCCGTGCGAGCAACGGCGCGGTCGACCTCACCACCCATCAGGTCGCTCTCACTCCCACCGCCAAGGAGGTCAGCGCCACCCGCCGCCGCTACACCCTGACGGACGACGACACGCTCGACTTCGTCCACGACCTCGCGGCGGTCGGCCGGCCGCTGCAACACCACCTGTCGGTACAGCTTCGGCGCGGGCGCGGAGACTGACCGGTCGAATCGGAACGAGGCCGGGAGCCGCCTCAAGCAGACGATGGCGGGGGCGAGTCGGAGTAGGTCGGGGCCGAGGCCGGTGAGGTGTTCCGGTGTACCGGGGGTGGCTCACTGCTCGTCCTCGCCGGTCCCGACCGGGCCGGCTGTCCGCACCGGAAAGAGCGCGGACCAGCAGGCTTCCACCTCTCGCTGCTCCTTGCCCCGCCGCAGCCACGCCTGGACGGCCAGGGACACCACGGCGGTGGTGCCCGCGACCGCCACCAGCGCGACCGCGGCCGGGGCGACCGGCACGAGCAGCAGGAGCATGGTGAGGGTCGCCGATCCCCACCCGGCCAGCACCGCGGCCGCGGCCAGACGCCGGGAGCGAGGCCGGTCGCGGCCCGCCCGCAAGTCGACATAGGCAGGCAGGTACCAGACGTTGCCTGATGCGAAGAACGCGACGACACCGACCGCCAGAACACCGTGGGACATCGGACAGCACTCTCCTGAAGGTGGGGTTTGCGGGGGAGACGGAGGGGTCAGTGCGGTACGGCGGGTTCGAGTTCGAGCGCGGCGATCTCCGGATGGTGCAGGTCGAAGGCCGGGGACTCGCTGCGGATGCGGGGGAGGGCGACGAAGTTGTGCCGCGGCGGAGGACAGGACGTGGCCCATTCGAGGGAGCGGCCATATCCCCAGGGGTCGTCGACGGTGACCTTCCTGCCGTACTGGCTGGTCTTCCAGACGTTGTAGAAGAAGGGCAGGAACGACAGTCCGAGAAGGAATGAGCCGATGGTGGAAAGGGTGTTGAGGGCGGTGAAACCGTCAGCGGCGAGATAGTCGGCATACCGGCGCGGCATTCCCTCGGCCCCGAGCCAGTGCTGCACGAGGAACGTGAGGTGGAAGCCGACCGTCAGCACCCAGAACGTGATCTTGCCCAGGCGCTCGTCGAGCATCTTGCCGGTGAACTTCGGCCACCAGAAGTGGAATCCGGCGAACATCGCGTACACCACCGTGCCGAAGAGCGTGTAGTGGAAGTGGGCGACCACGAAGTACGAGTCGGAGACATGGAAGTCCAGGGGCGGTGAGGCCAGGATGACTCCCGTCAGTCCACCGAAGACGAAAGTGATCAGGAATCCGGTGGTCCACAGCATCGGCGCCTCGAAGGACAGCGATCCCTTCCACATCGTGCCGATCCAGTTGAAGAACTTCACTCCCGTCGGCACGGCGATCAGGAAGGTCATGAAGGCGAAGAAGGGCAGGAGCACACCACCGGTGACATACATGTGGTGGGCCCAGACGGTGACGGACAGCCCGGCGATGGCGATCGTCGCGGCGACGAGACCGATATAGCCGAACATCGGCTTCCGGGAGAAGACCGGAACGATCTCGGAAACGATGCCGAAGAACGGCAGAGCCAGTACATAGACCTCTGGGTGACCGAAGAACCAGAAGAGGTGCTGCCACAGAAGCGCGCCCCCATTGGCGGGGTCGAAGATGTGCGAGCCGAACTTGCGGTCCATCTCCAGCGCGAAGAGCGCCGCGGCGAGGACAGGGAAGACCAGGAGGATGAGTACAGCGGTCAGCAGCACGTTCCAGGTGAAGATGGACATGCGGAACATGGTCATTCCCGGGGCGCGCATGCAGATGATCGTGGTGATGAAGTTCACCGCTCCGAGAATGGAACCGAAGCCGGAAAGCGCCACGCCCATGATCCACATGTCGGCACCGATGCCCGGGGAATGCGTGGCGTCGGACAGCGGCGCATAGGCGAACCACCCGAAGTCTGCGGCGCCCTGGGGAGTGAGGAAACCCGCGGCGGCGATCAGGGAACCGAAGAGGAACAACCAGTACGCCAGCATGTTCAGCCGCGGAAACGCCACATCGGGCGCACCTATCTGAAGCGGCATGAGCCAATTGGCGAATCCCGTGAACAGTGGCATCGCGAACAGCAGCAGCATCACCGACCCATGCATGGTGAATGCCTGATTGAACTGCTCGTTGGAGATGATCTGCGTCCCGGGACGGGCGAGCTCGGCACGCATCACGAGTGCCATCGCGCCGCCGATCAGGAAGAAGACGAAGGCGGTGACGAGATAGAGCGTGCCGATCTGCTTGTGGTCGGTCGTGGTGAGCCACGAGACGACGATCCGCCCGCGGGACGAACGGCCCGGCAGCCCGGTGCCGGGTTGCGTCGCCCTCTCCTCCGCGCCGGCCGGAGAGGCCGGGCGACCGTTCCTGGTGGAGTGCGCGTCGGCGGCCGCGGCCCCGGGGTCGGGGGGCTTGGGCCCCTGCGCGGGGGCGGCCTGATTGCCGTGCGATTCCATTGCGTCCACCGGACCGTGTCCTCCAGCTCTTGCGGTTCTTCGGGCACTCCCCGGCCGCACGGGCGGATCCGGGGAGCGGTCGGGAAGGTCCGGCGGATCACGAGGGGACGGACCGGACCTTCCCGGCCGCACCATGCTCGCCGTGGCCCTCGAAGCCCTCCAGGGACCGACAGGCACCTTCCGCGGGGCCGAACGGCCCTACTGCCGGTCCCTCAGGCAGCCGACCGGCCCGATCCGGGCCGGTCCCCGCGACGGGAGCGCACGCACCGACGGACCACCGGCCCCCGTGGCTGTCGTAGGCTGATCGTCCGTGGACCGGTCCCAGCCCTGAGGTGATCCGGTGAGCAGATTCCCGGCAGACGGCAGACGGCACACGGATGGACCCAGAGAGCGGCACCCCGATGACAGAGACAGCACCCACCGCGTCCGGTTCTCCCTCCGGAGTCCCTTCGCCCGGCTCGGCCTCCTCCGCTCCCGACTCGGCCGGAGCCTCCTGCCCCCGGCCGGCGCCCTGGCCCCAGCCCAGCCGGCCGGACAGGATGCACAGCCTGCTGGACGCCGTGATGAGTCTGGGGCGGGGCCTGGAACTGCCCGAGGTGCTGCGCGGGATCGTGGAGGCCGCGGTGACCCTGACCGACGCGGAGTACGGAGCGCTCGGTATCGTCGGGGACGGGCAGAAGCTGCTGGAGTTCCTGCCGGTCGGCATATCGGAGCCGCTCGCCGCGGTGATCGGCCAGACGCCGTGCGGGCGCGGCATCCTCGGTGAGCTGATCCATCACCCGGAACCCCTGCGGCTCACCGATCTGAGCAGCCATCCGCGCAGCTTCGGATTTCCGCCCCATCATCCCCCCATGCGCACCTTCCTCGGGGTGCCGGTGCGGGTTCGCGACGAGGTGTTCGGCAACCTCTATCTCACCGAGAAACGGGGCGGGGTGAGTTTCGACGCCGATGACGAGGCGGTGCTGACCACCCTGTCGATCGCGGCCGGGGTCGCCATCGACAACGCCCGCATGTACGACGAGAGCCGCCGCCGGGAGCGGCGCCTGGAGGCACTGGGGGAGATCACCCGCACCCTGCTCTCGGGGACGGACGCCGACGAGGTGCTGCAACTGATCGCCGAGCGGGCGATGGAGGTGGCGGGGGCCGACCGGGCCGCGATTCTGCTGCCGACGCCGCCCGCGTCCCCCTCCGGTGCGTCGGAGGCGTCCGGGGTCGAGGCCCGCCTCACCGTTGCCGTCGCCCACGGCAGGGATTCCGAACGCGTGACTGGGCTGTCCGTACCCGCGCGGGGATCACTGGCCGGACTCGCCGCCCGTACCGGGACACCGGTGCACTGCGCCGATGTCCGAACGGATCCCCGGGCTCATCCGTTCGGCGACGGTGCCGAGGACGGTCTCGGGCCGGTGGTGACGGTGCCTCTGCAGGTCGACACGGGCGCACGGGGCGCGCTGCGCCTGGGGCGTCCGGTGGACCGCCCGCCGTTCGACGACACCGAGGTCGCGCTCGTCTCGGGTTTCGCCGACCAGGCGGCCATCGCCCTGGAACTGGCCCGTAGGCGGGCCGAGTCCGAGGAGCTCGCCGTCATGCACGACCGGGACCGGATCGCCCGAGATCTGCACGATCTCGCCATTCAGCGGCTGTTCGCGACCGGGATGACGCTCCAGAGCACCACGCGTGTCATCGCGGACCGGCCGGACGCGGCCGAGCGGGTCAGCCGGGCGGTGGACGATCTGGACACCACGATCCGGATCATCCGTTCCACCATCTTCGACCTGCGGACGGCGGACGGTTCGGGCCGCGGCGGGCTGCGGCACCGGATGACGGAGACTGCTCGCACGGCGGCACACGCCCTTGGTTTCCGGCCCTCCATGCGGATCGACGGGCCGGTGGACACCATGGTGCCGGACGAACTGGCCGAACACGTGGTGGCGGTCGCCGCCGAGGCGGTGTCCAACGCCTCTCGCCATGCCCGCGCGACTCGTATCGGCATCGTGCTGTCGGCCGACGACGCGGTGACCCTGACCGTCACCGACAACGGCATCGGGATCCCGGACGGTGTCGCGCGCGCGAGCACGACCGGGGCAGAGGCCGATGCCGGCGATCCGGCAGCCGGGCGACTGGGAGGGCTGGCCAATATGCGTACGCGGGCGGAGCTGTGCGGCGGCACGCTGGCCATCGAACAGCCGGCGGACGGCGGAACGCAGATCGTCTGGCGCGTGCCGCTCCACGACTGAGGCCGGAGGCCTGTCAGATTCCCGGGACCGGGGGCCGCCCCTGACGGTCCTTGAGCCGGCCGACGAGCATCGCGGCCTGGATCCGACGGCCCACGCCCAGTTTGGCGAGAATCGAGGAGATGCGGTTCTTGACGGTCTTCTCGGCCAGGAAGAGACGTTCTGCGATCTCACGGTTGGTGAGGCCCTCGCCGATGAGATCCAGGATCTGCCGCTCCCTGGGTGTGAGCCGGTCCAGTTCCGACGTCTCGGACTCCTCGGCAGGGGTGCGCTGAGTGCCCCGCAGCCGTGACATCACGCGGGCGGTCGTCCGTGGATCGAGCATCGACGTGCCTGATGCGACCGTGCGTACGGCGGCGATCAGGTCGGCCCCGTTGATCTGCTTCAGCACATATCCCGCGGCGCCCGCCATGATGGCGTCGAACAGCGCCTCGTCGTCATCGAACGACGTCAGCATCAGACAGGCGAGTTCGGGCATCAGGGCACGCAGTTCCCGGCACACCTCGATACCGGCGTGGTCACCGCCCTGGTCGTCGCCGAGGCGTACGTCCAGCACGGCGACCTGCGGCCTGCTGGCCGGTACGCGGGCCAGCGCCTCCCGGGCGTTGGACGCCTCACCGACGACCTCGATGCCGTCCTCGGCCTCCAGCAGATCGCGTACGCCGCGTCGTACGACCTCGTGGTCGTCGAGGATGAAGACGCGTACGGGGGCAGCGGACTGCGACGGGGGCGTGCTCAGGGGGGACTTCGCGGACTCGTTCACACCATGCTCGATCGGTTCGGGGAAGGGGTGGGCGGGAACCAGTATGTGCCCGTCCGCGGGCCTGGTCCCGCCGGGGTGCCACAGCATGGTGAACGGTCCGTGAACAGGGCCGAAAGGCCCTGTGGCCGGGGCCGGTCAGCGGGCTGGACGCGGTGCCATACTGACGCCGCCAAGATCGTCCGGGCGCTACGGACATCTCTGTTTCCCTGCCCCCCACTGCGCTGCTCCGAGGAGTCACCGGCCCATGAACACCCCGAGCGAGGACTACCACGCACTGCTCGCACGGCACGACGCGATGCGGCTGCGACGACGCATCCTGGCCCCGTCCGGCAGCCGTTCCGAACCGTGGAGCGCCAAGGCCCCACAGGCGTACGACGGAAGGGCCGACCAACTGCTGATCAGCGACTTCCTGCCACTGGTGAGCCCGCTGGAGGAGCTGATCGCCGAGCTGTACCGGCTTCTGTTCGAGCGGCATCCGTATCTGCGGTCGTTGTTCCCCGAGTCGATGGCGTTCCAGCAGGTCCATCTCGTAGGGGTCTTCCGCTACCTGATCGGCAACCTGCACCGCACGGACGAGATGATCGGCGTTTTCGCGCAGTTGGGGCGCGACCATCGCAAGCTCGGTGTGCGCCCCGCGCACTTCGAGGCATTCGAGGCGGCGCTGATCGAGGCGCTGCGCATGCGTGCGGGCGCCCGGTGGACCGGCGCGCTGGAGGACGCCTGGCTGCGGATGCTGCGGCTGGCCGTTTCGGCGATGGTCAGGGGCGCGGACGAGGCGATCGCAGAACCGCCCAGCTGGGACGCGACAGTGACCTCGCACGAACTGCGCACGCCCGATCTCGCGGTGCTGCGGGTACGGCCCCACCAGCCCTACGCCTTCGAGGCCGGGCAGTACGCGTCCTTGGAGTCGCCGCAGCTGGAACAGGCATGGCGCCCCTACTACCTGGCCCGCGCGCCGCATCCGGACGGCGAGCTGGAGTTCCATGTACGGGCGCGGGGCGCCGGCGGGGTGAGCGACGCCCTGGTGCACGGTACGCGCGAGGGCGGCGCTGTCCGCCTCAGCGCACCGCGCGGCGCACTGGTCCTGCCCGATCAATCTCCGACCGCCGACATTCTGCTGATCGCCTCCGGTACGGGCTGGGCTCCGATGAAGGCGCTGCTCCAGCGGATCGACGCCGAACGCTCCCGCGCGCACCGGGTGCGACTGCTGCTGGGTCCCGCCGCGCCGGAGGAGAGGGGCGCGCCCGAAGAGATGTACGACGCGGCGTACCTGGAGGCCTTCCGTCCCGGACGCCCGTGGCTGACCGTCATCGCCGCTGCCTCGGCTGCTCACTCCGCGGGTGCCGGGCTGCAGGCCCTGAACGGGATACTGTCCCCGCGTCCCGGGGCCGCCGCCCGGCAGCACGCCTTTCTGGCCCTGGCCCCCGAGGCATCCATGACGGAGCCGAACCGGGCCGTCTCCGCGAGGCTGGCCGCCGCCGGAGTGCCGGCCGCGCACATCCATCACGAGGCCACCGGCATCGTCGAGGTCACAGAAATGTCTGCCAGTACGACCAGAACCGGGTTGCTATCAGCATGACGATGACCAGGCACCAGGTCACCGGTACCACGAGAGGGAACTCCAGTACCGCCGCGACCAGGGCACGTGGCACGGGCAGGACGCCATGGCGCAGGTTGTGCACCGTCGTGTGCCAGAACATGAAGATGGTGGCCACCCATACGAGCACGCACCACAGGCAGAGGGCGCCGATGTCGTACAGCGCCTGCGTCATCAGCCACATGCAGAAGCCGACGCCGAGCAGCGTGCCGAGGTTCAGCCCCAGCCAGTACCAGCGCCGGTAGCGCGCGCCCGCCAACAGACCCGCGCCGGTTCCCATCACCACTCCGAAGGCGATCAGCCCGATGATCGGGTTCGGAAAGCCGAACACCGACGCCTGCTCGCTGCGCATCACATTGGCGCAGGACACCACGGGGCTCAGCGAGCAGGCGGGCACGAAACCGGGGTCCGCGAGCAGTTCGAACTTGTCGATCGTGATCATGAACGAGCCGAGCAGCCCGAGCGCGGCGGTGATCACCAGCAGCCACCCGAACCCCGGCCTCGCCCCGGCGCACTCCCGGTCGTGGCCCGTTCCGGACGCGACGGCGCAGACCGGGCCATCGGCCTCGGACCCTTCCACCACGCCCACCGCTCCGCGCTCCGACACCGTCATGGCCGCCCCCGTACGGAACCGTCCGGCCAGATGACCTCCACCCGGATCCCCCGCGCCCGCGCGAAGGCAACCAGATGGGCGGTGGCGTCCCGGCCGTCCGACGGTGATCCGTCCCATACGGCGAGCAGGGTCCGGCACGTCTCCACCAGACGTTCATCGGCGCCGACACACGCGTCGCGGTCGGCCGGGTCAAAAGGCAGAAGCCGCACCTGCTCGGCCAGGACCAGCAGTTCGCCCGCGGCCCGCCGGTCCCGCTCGGGCAGCACACTGGGAACAGAACCCTGGACCGGCAGCATCACCGTCAGCTTCCGCCCGGCCTCCCGTGCCGCGCGCCCGAAGACCAGTGGCAGTCCCGACCCGACCCGCACCAGAGCGGCCGCACCTTCCGCCAGCTGTTTCAGCCGCGCTCCCAGTTCTGCTTCCACCAGTTCCAGAGTCCCGTTGCCCAGGTCTCTGTGCCCGACGACTGCGATCACCACGTTCCCCTCCCGCACACTTCAGTACGGTCCGATCCGACCGCACGCTCCCGCATGCCACGGGCCGGTCCCGGAGCCGCTGTCGGACCGGCCGGTGGCATGCGATGCACCGCAGTGAACCCATCGGAGGCCGCACGCCACTAGGGCCGTTCGGCCCTGGGGCCGTTCGGCCCTGGTGCGGGGGCGGCGCCACTCGATGTACTCGTGCGGCAGGTGAGCAGACCAGGAGACGAGGCAGCCCCCATGAACCACTCATGCCATCAGTCGCCCCAGCCGTCCGTGTGCACGGACGCGACCATGCCGTCGGACGCGGCACCGCTTCGCGGTTCGGCGGCCACCATGCCGCGCCGCACGGTCGAGTTGACAGGCACCCAGGCCCTGAGCCTGCTCGGCCGGGCGCCGCTCGGGCGGATCGTCTTCACCCAGCGGGCGCTGCCCGCAGTCCGACCGGTGAACCATCTGCTGGACCGCGGCCAGATCGTCATCCTGACCCATCAGGACTCGGATCTGTTCGCGCAGGCCCGTGATCACGGCGAGCGGGGAGTCGTGGTCGCCTACCAGGCCGACGACATCGATCCGCTGACCCACCTGGGCTGGAGCGCCGTCGCCACGGGGTACTGCCGTCCGGTCACCGATCCGGACGCTCTGGCGCGCTATCAGCGACGGCTCCGCCCCTGGTCGGACCAGGTGATGGACCGTGCGGTACGCATCCGTCCCCATCTGGTCACCGGGATCCGGCTGGTCGCCTGACGCGGTACTCCCCTGCGGAGCGCCGGCGCACGAGCGCTGTGGACCGCGACCGCGGATCCGAGCAGCCGTGGCCCGGAGCGAGGCAGGCTCCGCAGGGCACGGGCGCCGAAGCGTCTGCCGCACGGCGTCCGGCCGGGCGCGCGAGCCTCTGCCCGGCCGGCTGCGCATGCGCGGCCGCACACACGCGTCGCCCACGCCGTCGGCAGCACCCCGCCGACCCGGACGCCTCATCCACGTACGGGAACGGGGCCTGCGCTGCTCGCGGTGGACGGCCAGGGGCGCAGGGGATTCGCACATGAGCATCGAAAATCATGAGGCTCAGCCACGGAAGAATGCGCTTTTCCGATCCCTCGTGCAGGCCGCAGGATGGCCGGGAGCCGGCCAACTGGGGAGGAATCATGTCGTCAGCCATCGAAACGGGTCTGCTGCCCTTCACATCAGAGGTCCGTCCCGAAGGGCTCGCTGTCGGAGGGGTCCTGCTCTCCGACCTCGCTCAGCGCTTCGGAACGCCGCTCTTCGTCTACGACGAGGAACACCTGCGCCGACGCTGCCGCGAGGCGGTCGCCGCCTTCGGCCCGGACAATGTCGCCTACGCCTCCAAGGCGTTCCTGTGCACGGCCATGGCGCGACTGGCCCATGAGGAGGGGCTGTTGCTCGATGTCGCCTCCGGCGGCGAGCTGCGGGTGGCGCTGCACGCCGGTGTCCCGGCCGGGCGGATCGTGCTGCACGGCAACAACAAGGACGAGTCGGAGCTGCGCACGGCGATGTCGGCCGGGCTGCGGCACGTGGTGGTCGACAGCTTCGACGAGATGGACCGCATCGAGTACCTGCACGCCAAGGAAGAACTGCCGCCGGTCCGCATTCAGTTGCGAGTGGCGCCGGGTGTTGCCGCAGGTGCGCACGAGGCGATCAGGACCGGGGGTGACGATTCGAAGTTCGGGTTCGGCCTCGCCCGCGGAACCGCCGCGGCCGCCGTGCGGCGGGCCGCCGGTTCCCCGGCGATGATCCTGGAAGGCGTTCACGCGCATGTGGGCTCCCAGGTGCTGGACACGGCGGAGCTCGCGGCGGGCGCCGCTGCCGTGGCGCGGTTCGCGGCGGAGGAACGGGTACACCGGCTCACCGTCGGCGGCGGCCTCGGTGTCGCCTACGAGGCGGAGCAGACCGTACCCTCGTTCGCCGACTGGGCGGCCCGGGTACGCACCGCGGTGCGCGATGCGGGCTGGGGCGGCGAAGTGACGGTGGAGCCCGGCAGATCCATTGCCGCCCGCGCGGGGCTGACCCTGTACCGGGTGGGCACGATCAAGCGGATCGAGGGCGTGCGGACGTATGTCAGCGTCGACGGCGGAATGAGCGACAACCTGCGCCCTGCCCTTTACGGCAGCCGCTACGAGGTGTTCCTGCCGCGCTGTCCGCACGCACCGAGGCCGCTGCGGGCACGGCTGGTCGGCAAGCACTGCGAGAGCGGCGACGTGATCGTCGACGAAGCCGCCCTGCCCGCCGGAGTCGGAGTGGGCGACCTCCTGGCCACGCCCGTCACGGGCGCCTACGGGTATGCCATGGCGTCCAACTACAACAAGCTGCCGCGCCCGGCTGTCGTCTTCGTGTCCGACGGCCGTGCCCGCACCGTGGTGCGCCGGGAGACCGAGGAGGACCTGTTGCGCCTGGACGTGGACGAGCCCGCCCGGCCCGTGGCGCCGCAGTGCGCCGCCACGGCCTGAGGGCTGCGGCGTGAACCCTGGCGGGCGTGCGGCGTCGGCTACGGCGCCTCGCCGCGTTGTCGGGACGCCCGAACACACCCAGTGTTCGGGCGTCCCTCCGCCTGGCGACGCACCGCATCCGACGCCGCACGCCGATCCACCAGGGATGACGTGAAGCCCTTAGTCTGACCCGATGCTGAACAGTGCCCGACTGCTCGTCCTGCTGCACATAGCCCGCACGGGCACCATCGTGGCCGCGGCCCAGGCTCTGCATCTGAGTCCGTCCGCGATCTCGCACCAACTCGCCCGGCTGGAGCAGGAGCTGGGGGTGGCATTGGTGGAACGTCAGCCGCAGAGCCTGCGGCTGACGGCAGCCGGTGCGCGACTGGCCGAGCACGCGCAGGCCGTCGCCGACCTGATGGCAGTCGCCCAGGACGACCTGCGGGCGCACTCCGGGGGAGAGGCCGGGGTCCTGCGGCTGGGCTTCTTCGCTTCCTCGGGCCTGGAGCTGCTGCCCCGGGCGCTGTCGGCCTTCGCGGCCGAGCGGCCCCAGGTCGAGCTGGAGCTGATCCTGGGACAGCCGCACGAGCTGGTGCCCGATCTGGAGGCGGGACGGCTGGATGCGGTGGTCGTCTTCGAACATCCGCTGGACCCCTGGTGCCGACAGGCGACCGTGGATGTGGAGATGTTCTTCGACGAGCCCCAGCTGGTGATCCTTCCGCTGCGGCACCCCCTCGGGCGGCGCACCGAGGTGCGGCTGTCCGCCCTGGAGGGGGAGAGCTGGATCGGTACACACGGCGGTCATACCGGCGAACCGGTCCTGGAACGCGCCTGTGCGGCCGAGGGGTTCCGGCCGCGGGTCCACTGCCGCAGCGATCACTACCAGGTCACGATCAACCTGGCGCGCGCCGGAATGGGCATCGCACTCGTCCCGGCCCTCGGGATCGGCGACACGGCAGGAGTGCACGTCTGCCGACTGGACCACCCCCAACTGCACCGGAGGATCGGGGTCGCCACCCGGCCGACCAACCGCAACCCCCTGCTGCGGATCTTCCTCGCGGAGCTGCGGTCGGCCGCCGAGGAGATCCGGTCGCTGTTGGAGATGCAGTGGTCCTGACCGGCGGGGCGTGCCGCCGCGTGGTTCCGGTGGTGATGGGGGGCGTGCTGCTGGGTGGTTCCGGTGGGGGCGTGCTGCTACGTGGTTCCGGTGGACGGACCGGAGGCCGGCCCGTGTCCGGGCCGGCCTCCGGGCGCGTTTGCCGTGCGGGCCCCCCCGCCCCGGCGAATTCGGGGGCCCGCCCCTCATACGGCGGTCCGACGCCGGGCACAGGCCGCGAGAATGCGGCCGACGTCCCGGATGGCCTGCACCGCGGCCCGCTCGGTGCTGGGGCCCAGCGCCTGCTCCCAGTGCGCCACCACCGCGTACGCCAGCCGACGTGCCCCGACGATGACCCCGGCATCGGCGCGCACTCCGGTGTCGGTGCCCGTCTTGTTGGCCACCAGAAGCCCGTCGGGCAACGGGTCCGGGAAACCGGGGGCGTAGGGGTCGTGGTCCACCAGCGCGGGGACCAGACCGTGGTCGGTGTTGGCGCGCATCCAGTGCAGCAGCCGTGCGGAGGCCGCCGGGGAGCTCATCGTGCCGCGTACCGCATGTGTCACCAGCCGTGCCAGGTCCTTCGCGGTGCCGGTGGCGAAGACGGGCGGCACATCCGGGCCCCGGATGTCGCGGACCTTGTCGTGGAGCGTGAGGCGTTCGAGCCCGAGCTGCTCCGCCAGCCGGGCCGTGGACTCGCGGCCCACCAGGCGGAGCAGCGCGTTGGTGGCGCTGTTGTCGCTGACCGAGGCGGTCAGCCAGGCCAGGTCCTCGACGGTCCAGCCGCGTCCGCTCATCCGGTGCAGCAGGCCGGTACCCTGCGCCACGTCCTCGGCGAGGATTTCGACGGTCCGGTCGGCGAGCAGTTCGCCGGTGTCCAGCCGGCGTGAGACCTCGGCGAGCAGCAGCAGCTTCGAGGCGGAGGCGACCGGCAGCACCGTGTGTTCGTCGACCCCCACCGTCTCGCCGCCGTCGATGTCGACGGCGGCGACGGCCAGGGTGAGCGGCAGCGCGGCCGAGCGCCGCGCCGCCGCTGCCACCTGGGCCAGACTCATCGGATCCTCACCACTTCCCCCGCCCGCCGCGCGGTCGGGCAGCCGCTCCGCACGGCCACCCGTCCCGCCACCACAACGGTATCGATGCCTTCGGGGGCCAGCAGCGGTTGGTCGAACGTGGCCCTGTCGCGTACCGATTCCGGGTCGAGGACGACCAGATCGGCCATGGCACCGTCGCGGACCACTCCGCGGCCGCTGAGCCCGAACCGCCGGGCCGGCAGACCGGTCATCTTGTGCACCGCGGTCTCCAGCGGCACCAGTCGCTGGTCACGGCCGTAGTGGCCGAGCACGCGGGCGAAACTCCCCGCCCAACGGGGGTGCGGCCGACCGGGTTTGGGAACACCGTCCGAGCCGATCATCGACAGCGGACTGGCGATCACCCGACGGACGTCGTCCTCGCGCATGGAGTGGCTGATGATGGTCACCTCGCCCTGCTCGGCCAGCAGCAGGTCGCACGCGTAGTCGACCGGGTGGACACCGCGCTCGGCGGCGAGGTCGGCGATGCTGCGGCCCTCGGCCTCCGGGTGCGCCTGGGCGGCGGCCACCGTGATGAGGTCCCAGCCGCCGTTGCCCACGGTGTTCTCCCACCCCCTGACGCCCTGAGCGATGTCCGTCCGGATCCGGTCGCGCGCATCGGCCCGGCTCAGCCGTTCCAGCAGGGCCCCGACGCCCCCCTCGCTCGTCCACGGTGGCAGCATGGCGTGCAGGACGGTGCTTCCCGCGGTGTACGGATAGACGTCGCACAGGACGTCCACGCCTTCGGCGCGGGCCTGCTCCAGCCGGGGCAGGGTGCGCAGCGTGGCGCCCCAGGCGTGCCGGCCGGCGGTCTTGTGATGGGAGATCTGCAGGGGGGCGCCGGAGCGCACCGCGATCTCCAGTGCTTCCTCCAGGGCGGATTCCACCTGTGACATCTCGTCGCGCAGATGAGTGACGTAGGGCTTGCCGTGACGCGCGGCGACCCTGGCCAGCGCGACGATCTCCTCGGTGTCGGCGTAGGTGCCGGGAGGGTAGATCAGCCCGGTGGACAGGCCGGCCGCGCCCTGGCGCAGCGCCCGGTCCAGCAGCGCGCACATGGTGTCCAGTTCGCCGGGCCGCGGCGGACGGGCCTCGAAGCCCATCACCCCGGCGCGCAGCGTTCCGTGGCCGACGAGCGAGGCGATGTGGGTGCGGCGCAGCGCGAGGTCCTGTCCGGCGGCGAACGCGTCGAAGTCCACCGCGGGCCGTACCGGTCCGAGCCCGAACGTCACCCTGAGATGCTCGGCCAGTACCGGCAGCCGCTCCGGAAGCGAGGGGAACAGGCTCGTCCCGCAGTTGCCGGAGATCTCCGTGGTGACGCCCTGGAGCAGCGGTGCGAGGCGGAGTTCGTCGACCGGCTCCGCTGTGGCGGTGCCGTCGGCGCCATGGGGCGCCGCGAGGGCGTCGGAGTGCGTGTGCACATCGATGAAGCCGGGAGTGACGACCTGGCCGGTCACGTCCAGGCTCTCGGCGGCCGAGGCCGGGGTACCGGCGGGGAGTACGGTGATCCGTCCGTCCGCCACCGCGATGTCCGCCTCCCTGGCGGGTGCGCCGGTTCCGTCGACGAGCGTGCCGCCGCGCAGCAGCAGATCCAGCGGGCGGCCCATCACAGCACCGTCGCAAGGAAGGCCCGCGTGCGTTCGTGCCGCGGGTCGGTGAACAGGACGTCCGGGCTCCCGGCTTCGACGACGGCACCCTGATCCATGAACAGGACACGGTCGGCGACCTCGCGGGCGAAGCCCATCTCGTGAGTGACGACGACCATCGTCATACCGCTGCCGGCCAGGTCGCGCATGACGCCCAGGACTTCGCCGACGAGTTCGGGATCGAGAGCGGAGGTGGGTTCGTCGAAGAGCATGAGCGCCGGCTCCATGGCCAGTGCGCGGGCGATCGCCACACGCTGCTGCTGCCCGCCGGACAGCTGCCCCGGGTAGTGGTCCGCCCGGTCCGCGAGACCGACGCTGTCCAGCAGCTCCCGGCCCTGCTTCTCGGCCTGCGCACGGGAGCGGCCCTTGACGGCGACGGGCCCCTCCATCACGTTCTGCACCGCTGTGCGGTGCGGGAACAGATGGAACCGCTGGAACACCATCCCGATCCGCTCGCGCTGGCGTCGGACGTCACGGGGGCGCCTCTCACGCAGGACGCGGCCGGACGGGCCGTGCTGTTCGTAGCCGATCAGTTCACCGTCCATCCACACCCGTCCCGCGTCGATCTGCTCAAGGTGGTTGAAGCAGCGCAGCAGCGTCGACTTGCCGGACCCGGAAGGGCCTATGACACACAGCACCTCACCGCTGCGGACATCGAGATCGATGCCCTTCAGCACCTCGGTGTCACCGAATCGCTTGCGGACCCCACGGGCCCTGAGGATCACGTCGTTCATGCCGCTGCCCCCTTCCTGGTGCCACGACCGGGTACGAGATTCGCCAGGACTCTGCGCCGCAGCGGCGGGGCGGCGCCGGGGCTGTAGCGGCGTTCGACGGCGTGCTGGCCGATGCTGGCGATCGTCGTGAGGACCAGATACCAGAGGGAAGCCACCATCAGCAGCGCCACCACCTCGAAGTTGGCGAGATACAGGTGCTGGGAGACGGTCATCAGATCGGCGCCCGCGATGACCGAGACCAGCGAGGTCGTCTTGAGCATGGAGATGAACTGGTTGCCGAAGGGCGGGATGATCACCCGCATCGCCTGCGGAAGGATGACCCGGGACAGGATCTGACGGTTCGACATGCCGATGGACGCACCCGCTTCACGCTGCCCGGGGTCCACGCTCTGCATGCCCGCCCGCACGATCTCGGCCATGTAGGCACCCTCGTTGATGGAGAGGCCGAGCAGCGCAGCCACGAACCCGGTGATGACCTGGTTGGACTGCCAGCTGATGAGTTTCGGCCCGTCGAACGGGACACCGATGCTGATCACCGGGAACAACAGGGCCAGGTTGAACCAGAAGATGAGCTGGACAAGCAGCGGGGTGCCTCGGAAGAACCAGGTGTACGCACTGGCGGTGAGACGCAGAACCGGGCTGTCCGAGAGCTGCATCACCGCGACGACGACTCCGATGGCGATGCCGACGGCCATCGAGACGAGGGTGAGCTGAATGGTCACCGCGAGACCGTTGAGGATCACGCTGTCGAACTGGTACTTGGCGACGATGTCCCAGTGCAGGTTGGGATTGACGATGATCGTGTAGGCGAGCCAGACCGCGAACAGCGCGGCGGCGAGGACAGCCAGCCAGCGGCCGGGACGGGGGCGCCGGCTCACCTGGAGGGTGAGGTCCTCGTCCAGTGGTACCGCTTCGGTGGTGCCCGCCGGGGCCGGACCGGGGGCGGCGCCGGACATCTTCTGATCGGTCATGTCGGTACTCACCGCCCGTCGTTGACGGTGGCCTCGGAAACGGCGCTGCCGCCGACGCCCCAGGTGTCGAGAATCTTCCTGTAACCGCCGTCGTCGATCAGCTCCTGGAGGGCCTTCTGGACGGCGTCGCGCAGCCCGCCCTGGCTCTTCGCGACAGCGATTCCCCACGGTGCGGTGCCGTACTGCTTCGGCAGGACCTCGTACGCGCTGTTCTTCTTGGTGAACATCTTGGCGACGGGGTAGTCGACGATGGTCGCGACCGCCCGCCCGCTGTCCAACTGGAGCAGCCCGGTCGGCGCGTCCTCGCTCTGCGAGATGCGCATCCTCTCCTGGCACTTGGCGTTCTGCTCCTCGCCGATGTGCAGGTTCGAACTGCCCTTGGCGAGGACGACGGACTTTCCGCACAGGTCCGCGAGGGATGTGATCCCCTGCGGATTGCCCTTCTTCGTCATGATGACGCCACCGGTGCGGAAGTAGTCGACGAAGTCGACCGCCCGGCGCCGCTCGGCGCTGTCCGTCATGGACGACATGACCAGGTCGAAGCGTCCCGATTCCAGACCGGGGATCAGCCCGTCGAAGGCGGCATTGCTGAGTTCGAGCTTCAGCTTGAGCCGCTGGGCGATGGCCTTGGCCAGCCCGGGGTCGACACCGGTGAGCCGTGTGGTCCCGGACTCGTACATCTCCATCGGCGGATAGCCGACCGCGGTGGCCACACGCAGCACACCCTTCTGCCGGTACTGCGCGGGGACCAGCTCGGCCGCGGTCCGGCCTGCGGTGGCCTGCGAGGAACTGCCGGACGGGGCATCGCCCTGGCCGGAGCGCCCGCAGGCGGTGGCCGCGAGGACCACCACGGCCAGGGCTGCCAGACAGCGCAGAGAACGGGGACGATTCATAGGATTTCTCCCTTACGGGGTGGCGGTGCGCCGATGCTGGCAGCCGCGCCCGGGTGAACGGAAGATGATGAAGCTATTCATGCCTGACCATCGAAATCTGTACGGGTGCGGGCCCCGTGGGAGAGGGCCCCGAACGGGGTCGGGGAATCCGATGCGACAGCCGCTCCGTGCGGGCCTCTTCCGCCCTGACGGCCAGGGCGGCGACGGACCCGGCCGGTGCGGTACGTGCTCGGCACCGTGCCGGCCTGGACGGGAACCGCCGAACGACGCTCCGGGGCCCCGAGCTGGGACTGCCGGTTGCGGCCGGCCGGGACACGGCCGGTCTTGCAGAAGAGGATGTCGGCTGCCTGAGGCGCGTGCGCCACTGACTTGACAATCAAGCAGGTGGTGCTGCGATAGTCGGCGCGTGCGTATCGGCCTCCTCGGACCCCTGGTGATGGACACCGGAACCGGCCCGATGCCGGTCGGTGGCCCGCGGCTGCGGGCGCTGCCGGCCAGGCTGGTGATGGACGCCGGGCGCGCTGTGCGGCCGGAGGTCCTGGCCGAGGCGCTGTGGGCTGAGGCGCCGCCCGCCGACCAGGCGAATGCTCTGCAGTCGCTGGTGTCCCGGTTGAGGCGCGTCTTGGGCGGCCCCGTGCTGCTCACCTGCGGACCGGCCGGCCGTCGAAGCGGATGCGGTGGACGCCGTCCGGTTCGAGAAGTTGGCCCGCGCGGGTCGGCGCCTGCACGCTCAGGCCCGGCCTGCCGAGGCTGCCGCCACCTTGCGGGAGGCCCTGAGCCTGTGGCGCGGCCCCGCCCTGGCGGACGTGCGCGAGGCACCGTTCGCCGGCGTCGAGGCCGAGCGGCTCGAACGGGCACGGTTGGCTGCCCTGGGGGACCGGATCGAGGCCGACCTCGCTCTGGGAGCCGACCCTGACCCGGTGGTTTCCCTGGCACTGCCGGAACCGGGCTCCACGGTCCGGCAGGCCCGCGCCTGCGCGGCGATCCAGCTGTTCTACGACCGGGCCGCCGCGGTCCGTCCCGGCTTCGCCGCGGGGGGCGGCACGCCGGACGGCGGTGGTCGAGATCTGCCGCCGTCTGGGCGGCCTGCCTCTGGCGATCGAACTGGCCGTGGCACGGTGGGTTCTTCCCCCAAGCCGGTTCGACGAGGGGCCTGCAGCCGCATCACCGTACTGATGTGGGCCGCGGCACTTTGGAGAAGACGGGAAGTCGGCATTGGCCGAGCGGGCCCCCTGTCTACGGGGGACCGCCCGGCCGGACTGTGTGGCTACCGGACGTCGTAGGCGCGGGTGACGGTCTGGGTGACCGCGTTGCCGTTGGCGTCAGTGAAGGTGGCCTTCGTCATGACCTGCTTGCCGGAGGCTCCGGTGTGGTCGAGGACGGCCGTCCACTTGCCGTCCTGCTGCTCGGTCGGCGCCTGGGTCCAGGTGGTGCCGCCGTCGTAGGAGTAGGACAGCGAGGCCGCCGTGATCGCGCCCGGGGTGTACCCGGCGTGGCCCTCGACCGACAGGACGACCTTGATGCCGCTGCGCGCGGGCAGGGTGTTCATGCCGTCCAACGGCAGGTCGTACGCCGGGTGAAGGAGCGGCAGGCCGCGCGAGTAGACGTCCGGCTCCCGGTGCGAGCGGAAGCTCCAGGTGGTGTCGACAGCGGTGGAACGCAGCCAGTTGCGGTCCCCGGTGTAGATCTTCTCCAAGTGCTGGGTGAGCTCGTACGCGGAGTCCTCGTCCGGTACCTCGAACACGCCGTACGGATAGGCGAGTCTGCCGATCTCCTCACCGTTGCGCTTCAGCGACATCTTGCCGATGTCGCCGAAGGACCCGCCGTAGGTCCAGTGGTCGCCGGAGCCGTCGACCCAGAGCGCGTTCTGGATGCCGAACAGGTTGCCCTGCCGCTCGGCGGCCAGCATCAGGTTGCCGTCGGCGTCGCGCGCCGCGCCCGGCCGCAGGGGGCCGCCGTACCATTCCTCGGCGCTCCGCTGTCCGGCCTTGTAGGTGCGATCGTGGTCGCTCATGAACGCGGCAAACGGGAAGCTGGTCATCGCGCCGTGGTACCAGGCGTCGTCGCCGGTCGTGTAGTACGCGGTGCGAGTACCGGGCACGTGGACCGTCTGGTAAAGGCTCACGGGGATCTGGGCGGCGCTGCTCCCGGAGGGACGCAGGAACAGCGCGTCGATGTAGTCGGCCTCCTTGCCCATGGCATGCCACGTCTCGGTGACCTGGGCCAACCGGGAGTCATTCGGCCGGTAGGCCTGGTCGGAGTGCAGCGGGCCCTCGGTCGGGAACGACAGGTTGTAGACGTAGGACGAGCCGTCCTCGGAGCCGGTCGCGCGCCAGGTGGGCCGGAACTCGAAGGTGCCCGTCCGAGCGCGCCCGTCGATGTCTGCGTAGAACTTCTGCACGTCGCTGCCGGCCGTGAGTGTTCCGCTGAGCTGCCAGGTGTCGTCCCACGTGCGGGCGTAGTTCAACGTGGTGCCCTGCAGCGTCGAGGGGCGGTTGGTGTGCACGCTCAGCCGGTGGGCCTTGCGGGCGTCGAGGACGACGGTGGTGTCCTTGGTGATCCGCATCTGCGGGCGGGCGAGGTAGCTGACCGATTCGGGCGTGTTGCTCGCGTCGGACGTCGCCACGAAGCTGCTGAGGGCGTAGTCGCCCGGGCGCACACGGTAGGTCTGCTCGGGCGCACCCGCGTTGGTGCGGCGCTCGCCCTCGTCGGAGTCGAGGCTGGCAACGTCCAGGGAGGAGGGGCCGGTCGCGGGCTTGCCGTTGCGGTCGACGACCTTGACCCGGAGGGTGACCGTCTCCGGCTGGACGTAGAGCGTGACGGGCACGGAGACGTGCACATCGCCGCCGGTGGCCAGGATCCGGCCGGTGACCGCACCGTACTGGGCGGGCTTCAGACGGGCGGTGGGATCGATCCGCAGCGGCACCTGAGCGGTGGCCCCCGCCGGAACCGTCACCTTGTTCTCCTCCGGCTTGATGATTCCGGAGGTGACGTCGCTGCCGTCGTTGCCGTGCACACCGCTGAGCTTCAGATGGAGCGTCAGGTCGCTGTCGCTGGTGTTGGTGAAGGGCACCTGCACGGTGGTGCAGTCCGACGCGTCCTGCGGCCAGTTGTAGCTGCCGGCCTGGACAGCCGGCGCGGAGAGCGCCTTCTGGTTCACCGCGCCGAACACGTCAAGCACCCCGCCGCCGGTCTGGTCGGCGCCGGCGACCTTGCCGCCGGTACGGGCGGAGGAGACCAGGGCAGCCTTGATCTGCTGCGCGGTCCAGTCCGGGTGCGCCTGGCGGACGACGGCCGCGGCGCCCGCGACATGCGGGGTGGCCATGGAGGTGCCGGACATCGTCCGGTAGGCGTAGACGCCGCGTCCGCCCGCGCTGGCCGCCGAGATGCCCACGCCGGGGGCGGCGATCTCGGGCTTGAGGGTGTGGGTGACGGCCACCGGACCGCGGCTGGAGAACTGCGCGGTGGTGTCGTCGCGGTCGACGGCGCCCACGGTCAGCACGCCGGGCACACACCCGGGTGAGGAAACGGTCTCGGCGCCCGGGCCGGAGTTGCCGGCGGCGACGACGAACAGGGTGTGCGTGTTCTTCGACAGCTCCTGCGTGGCCTGGGCCATCGGGTCGGCGCAGTCGCCGATCGCGGGGTTGCCCAGGCTCATGGAGACGACGTCGGCCTTCTGGTCGACGGCCCACTGCATACCCGCGATGATCCAGGAGTCCAGGCCAGAGCCTCCGTCGTTGAGGACCTTGCCGATGAGCAGGGAGGAACCGGGGGCGACACCCTTCTTGCGGCCATCACTGGCCGCTCCGGACCCGCCGACCGTGGAGGCGGTGTGAGTGCCGTGACCCTGCCGGTCGTCGGTGGTCTTGGAGTCCGTGAAGTTCTTGGCCTCGGAGATCCGGTTCACCAGGTCTGGGTGCTCGGCATCCGCGCCCGTGTCCAGCACGGCGACCTTGGTGCCCTTGCCGTCGTAGCCGGCCGCCCAGGCCTCCGGCGCGTGCACCTGCTTGGTGGACTGGTCCAGTGTGGCCTCGACCTTGCCGTCCAGCCACAGCTTCTTCAGCGTGGAACCAGAACGAGAGTGCGGGTTGGTGACGTCCTGCCAGAAGGTGGCGGCAGTGTCCTTGCCGGCCTTGAGCGCGACGCCGTCCACAGCCGGGAGGCTCAGACCCCGCTCGGCTCCGCGCGGAGCCGCCGGCGCGCTGTCGGCAACGTTCACACTGTTCTGGTAAGTGGCAATAAGCGGCAGCGTGTCGGTATGTGTGTCGTCGTATCCCTGACGGATGAGCCCGGTGACGTTGAACAGCTGCTCGTCGACCTTGCCCTCGGCGATCGCCTGAGAGGCGCCCTCCGGGTAGACGTAGAGGTCCTTGCCCCTCTGATAGGTCTGCACCATCGGCTGTGTGCCGTCCTTGCGGGGCAGCACCGCCGCCGAGCTGTGACCCGACGTGTCCGTGGTCACCAATACCTTGTCGCCGGTGACGAGCGTGACCGTCACCTGCTTGCCACCTGCGGTCTTGCTGCCGATGACGGGCCTCTTCCCCGAGGCACCGTCAGGCGGGGTGTCCGCCGCCCCGGAAGGCGCGACCGCCGTGACGGCCAGGACGGCGGCGGTCGCCGTGCCCAAGGCCATACGCGTTATGGAACGCATGAATCTCCCTATGTGAGCCATGAACATATGCAAACTGCGGCTGTAGCCTGGCAGACGTGTGGGTTGAGTGGGGATGCCGCGCGTGACGGGTTTCCCACGTGGCGGTATTCCGTCACGCGGTCACATCAATTGGTTCGTCAGCTCGGTGGATCTTCGGGCCCGGCAGATGGGGGCACGCTTCACCGGGCCGACGCTCGCCCCGGATGATCTCGCCGAAGGGGGAGCGGGGGTATACTCACCCGCTCCTTGACCAGCAGCAAACCCCGGCCTGCCTCAAGCTCCTTACGTGACGCCGATTCCTCCGGATCCGTGCGGACTCCGATCCGCCGCCGGGGAACGGGCCCGTCGGCGGTGATGCAGAACCCGTCAGGAGTCGGCGGCCCCCTCTCAGGGGCCACCGACAGACGGAATATCCTTGGCTGTCAGGCCGAGGAGGAGGTCAAAGCCAGCCCGCACGTGCAGCGTGCCATCCGAGTTGCAGACGCGACTCCACCCCGGCAAGGTCCATCAGACGGCGTATCCGCCGCTCCACGGTGCGTATGGAGAGACCGAGTTGGGATGCCGCCCGCCGGTCCGAGATCCCTGCCAGCAGCAGGGCCAGGACCTCCAGTTCCTCCTCGGTCGGCTGCTGATCGGCTGCCTGCTCCTCGCGCACGCCCGCGGCAGTGGTGTACATCGGTCGGGCCTGGGCCCATTCCCTCTCGAAGAGATGGACCAGGGCCGTCAGCAGGCCGCTGCGGTGCACAACGATTGCGCTCGGCTCACCACCTGAGTCCGCCATGTCCAGTGGCACCATGGCGCGTTCCCGGTCCGACACGACCATCTTCAGCGGCAGCGAATCGACCATGCGAAGCTCGATGCCTGCCGTGACGGCCGCCCGCACGTCCCGCACGACGTCGTGACTGTCGAGATAGTTCTTGTCAGCCACGACCCGGAAGTCGACCCCGCGGTCCAGCGCGGAGCTCTCCGACGTGTCGGTGTCCTCGCGCGGGACCGCGATGGGCGCGCCGACGAGGAAGACGAGCAACTCCCGCTGAGCGCCGCGCTGCAGTTGGTGGAACCGGTGTGCGACCTGCTCCACACCGACGACCACCTCCACGACACCGCCCGCAGTGTGTGAGGCGGTGCTGCGGTACTGCTCGGTCAGCATCGAGAACGCGGTCTCGGCCTGGTGCAGCGCGTTGCGCTGCTCGACGAGGAGCGGGGCCAGGGCGACCGAGGGCGGTGTGAGCCGGTAGTGGGCAGGCCGGAGACCGGCATCGCGATCGGCCGAGTCGGGTGCCCCGCTCTCGACCTCGGTGGCGACGGCCACGAGGCCGCGCGCCGCCAGGTCGAGCAGGATGTGCATGCTCTCGGCCTTGTCGAGTCCGGTTTGCCGGGCGAGGTCCTGCGCGGAGGCTGTCGGGAGGGACAGCAGTGCCGTGTAGATGGCCTCTTCGGCCGGGCCCAATCCCAGCGCCTGGAGCATCCGGTTCCTCCTCGGGCAGCCACCGTGTTCGGCCCCGGCGCAGCGCCTGTGCACCGAGCGGATTCTTCTCAGCCGAACCCTATCCCTCTGTCAGGTTGTCGCCCTTGGCTGTTCGCCTGGCCCGTACCCCGGGCACGGGACCGACCAGCAGCCCGACTCGGCTCAGCGGCAGTCACCTTGGCAGCCTTCGGAGTGTACGGAGACGGGGCGCGGGGACCGTGGTCAGGTCTCCGCGGCCAGCCAGGTCTTCCGTACGGAGCGGAGTGGGTCGAACTCCGTGCGGGAGTCCGTGTTCCACGTACGGGTCTCGCGCCGCTCGGTGGAGTACGCGGGCCAGGCCGCGCCGGGATCGAGGTCGCGGACGAAGGCGACCCAGGCCGCGTGCACGGCGTCGGCGAGCCGCTGCGGGGGTGCCTCTCCCAAGGCCGTGTCGACCCCCTCGGCACCCAGAAGGTCGAGCGCGAAGGGAAGGCCGGCGCAGTGGTGGGCCAGACCCTCGACCGCGGGTGCGGTCGCGGTCCAGTCGAACTGGTAGAGCCACGTGGGGAGATCACGGCTCGCCCGTCTTGCGCTCTCCGATCACGCCAAGGACGTGGCTGACAGCGCCGCTGGGCTCGTGGGGACCCGCCACGACACAGACACCGGAATCGCGGGTCGGGTCAGCCAAGCCCAGCAACTCATCGAAATGGCGCAGCAGACCCTGACCTCGGCCGTCAGCTACGAAGTGGAACGCGGCAGCTCCTGGGAACAGATCGCGACCTACCTCGGAATCACCGCAGCCGAAACCCGAAAGCGGTACACCCCTGATCTCCAGAAGTGGATGCACCGATCCGGGCGAGGCGTTCGACTCCGGCGGGCTCTGGTCGATGGTGCCGGTGTAGCGCAGGGCCGCGCCGACGGACAGTCCGAACAGGTCGCAGATGCGGCGGGGGCCGCCGCTGGTGGCCTCGGTCTCGTGGAGGAGGCCCGCGTAGACCGATTCACAACAAGTGGCGAAAATGTCACCATGCGTTAGGGACAGCTTCGGAGCGCTCGCCTGATACTGCGCCCGCAAGTCACGCGAATTCTGAGTCGAGGGATGTCTAAGAGGTCGCGCAGACAGGTGCCGGGGGTGGGCTGGTGGGCAGATGGGGCAGGCGCAGGTTCCGTGATCACGGAGTTGCCACGTTCTGTGATCACCGGGGAGACCTGTCGGCCGCTCATGACTACCCGTGCTGCTGTGACGGCGAGTAGTTGGTACAGACCAGAATCTTCTCAAGGTCGGTCTCCCTGTATACCTTTGCCGTCCAGTTGTCGCGCAGCCACGAGGCGGACAGCACCCATGGCCTGGACCGGTGCCTTCTCGCCCTTGTGCGTGATCTGGCCGGCCAGGCCGCGTTCGGCGAGCAGAGTGCGGGACTGTGCGGAGTCGTAGCCGGCGTCGAGGTGCACGGTGATCTCGTCGGGCAGCGGCCCGAGATCCTTCAGGAGATCGAGGGTCGGGGCCGGCAGTGGCGAGTTGTGGCGGTTGGCTCCGGTCGGGACTCGGCCGAGAGGGATGCCGTCGCCGTCGGTCATCCCCGAGCGCTTCAGGCCCTGCTTGCCACGATCCACCGGGGAGCGTCCAGCCGCCTCCCCGCCACCAGGTGACTTCGTGATGGAGCCGTCCACGGCGATCTGGTCCAGGACGAGACCGACGATGCGGTCGTAGGCGTCGAGGGCGATCTGCTTGAGACGGGCGAAGACGCCCAGGCCTATCCACTCGTCCCGACGGTTGCGGATGGTCGTCGCCGAGCAGGTGGCGTCCGCAAATCGCCTCGTATGAGCAGCCGAACCGCAGGACCTGCAACAGCCTGTCGAAGACAGTGCGGTCACCGATGCGCCGCCGGTGGCAGCCCAGCGGGTGGCCTTGATCGAACTCGGGCCGTTGGGGCAGCAGAGCGGCGAACTGGTCCCATAGCGGCTCGGCCAGTCATGCTGGCAGTACAGGCACAGGTCCCCCGGTGATCACAGAGCGTGGCAACTCCATGATCACGGAACCTGTGCCTGTTCCACCTACCCCCGACACCTATCTGCGTGACCTCTTGACCCAAGGTCAGTTCGGGCGAGGGCGAGGGCGCTGCGGCTGGAGGGAGTTCCCTTCTCATCTCGGAATTTGACCGAGCCCTCGAAGCGTCCGCCCGCAACGAGCGAGCCGCTCGCGTCCGATTCGCTGGGCAGTGTGCCGGTCACAGCCATCCGCAGCGCTGTGCCTGGAGGGCCATCTGAAAGCGGTTCGCGGCGCCCAGCCGGGCCATCAGGATCTGCACGCGGCGGAACAGCGTGCGGCGGCTGATGCCCAACTCGCGGGCGATGACGTCGTCGCTCGCGCCGCCCGCGAGGAGCCACAGCAGGCGACGGTCCGCGGGTGGCAGACCACCCGGGCGGGCGGTGCGGCCGTGGAACGGCAGGGCGCTCAGCCAGGACTGCTCGAACAGTGCCACGAGCGCGGAGAGCAGGCCGCACGGCTGTACGACCAGCATGGTGTTGTGCACGTCGGCCTCTTTGATCGACAACGACACGAGTGCGTACGCCTCGTCGATGATCACGAGTTTGACCGGCACCGACGGCAGCACCCTGGCCTGTTCGCCGGCCTTGACGCACGGTTCGACGACTTCCTTCAGGTGCCCCGGATGCTCCAGCGACTCCCGCGAGTACACGACACGCTGCGTCACACCGCGGGCGAGCGTGGCCAGCGCGTCGTCCGTGGCCCCGGACAAGGGGAAATACGGAGGCGACTCGAACTGCCGGATCTGATCGCGGGCGCTCGCCCAGGCGTGACGAATCCTGGGGCCGATGGCGTCGCCGGTGACGACCTCGACGAGGTTGTCGTTGTACGCGGCGAGCCGCTGTCGCCGGAAGGAGTCGAACGCGCCCCCGACGGTGATGCGCGACTCCTCGACCTCGGCCGCCCGGTGCCGGGCGAGGATCTCCAGGCCCGCGGTGGGCGGAACCGGGGCCACCACGTCCCCGTCCGCCTCGACGGCACTGGCCAGGCCTGCGTCGACGAGTGCGGTGTACGCCGCGGCGAGTTCCGCACCGCCCAGACCGGTCGCGGTTGCGATCGCACTGAGCGGAGCGGGGGCCAGCTCCAGCAGCGCCCGATAGACCTGGCCCGCCGCGTGACCGATTCCCAGAAGCCGGAGGGCCTCGCCGAGTTTCGCGTTCGTCATACGGTGCATTATCGACGGCTCCTGTCGGGGCTGTGGCCGATCTGTGCCAGTGGCAGTCTTCGGCACCGAACGCGCGCGGGGCCGGATACCGTCCGGGAGCCGCCGACGACCGGCGGCAGCGAGGGCGCCCCGGCCGCACCGGGAGGAAGCCCGGCCTGTCCGCAGGGCCTCTCTGCCTCTCGCCGACGAGGAACTCACCCAGAAGAAGGTGCATGACGTGGCCAAGGGCCGAAAGAACGGTCTCTACTCAGGGATCTCCGAGGAACTGTCCGCTCTGATGCGGGCGGGGTGGGCGGACACCGAGCGGCACGACCTGGGGCTCGACGAGCAGGCTCCGTACGCGGCCCGCCGCCGCGCCGCGCTCTCCGCCCGCTTCCCCGGCGAACGCCTGGTGATCCCCTCGGGGAACCTCAAGACCCGTTCGAACGACGACACCTACCCGTTCCGCCCGTACTCGGGCTACGTGCACATGACCGGAGACCGGGCCCGGGACGGCGCGCTCGTCCTCGAACCCCGCGCGGACGGCGGCCACGACGCCTACTGCTACCAGCTTCCGCGGGACAGCAGGGACACCGACGAGTTCTGGACCGGTGCCACGGCGGAGCTGTGGATGGGCCGGCGCCGCTCCCTCGCCGAGTCGGAGACCGTGCTCGGCCTGCCCTGCCGCGACGTCCGCTCGGCGGCCCGTGACCTGGCCGGCGCCTCCGGTGCGCCGACCCGGATCGTCCGAGGTCTCGACCCGTCTCTGGAGGCCGCCGTCACCACCGAGGAGGAGCGCGACGCCGAACTGGAAGAGGCACTCGGCGATCTCCGCCTCGTCAAGGACGACTGGGAGATCGCCGAGCTCCGCAAGGCCGTGGACTCCACCGTGCGCGGATTCACCGATGTGATCGGTGAGCTCTCCGGGGCGGTCGCGTCGTCCGAGCGATGGATCGAGGGCACGTTCTTCCGCCGCGCACGCCTTGAGGGCAACTCCGTGGGCTACGGCTCGATCTGCGCCGCGGGCGAGCACGCCACGATCATGCACTGGACGGACAACGACGGTCCGGTGCGCCCGGGGGAGCTGCTCCTGCTCGACGCCGGCGTGGAGACGCACACCCTCTACACCGCCGATGTCACCCGCACGCTTCCGATCAGCGGGACCTTTACGCCCCTGCAGCGCAAGGTCTACGACGCGGTGTACGAGGCCCAGGAGGCAGGCATGGCCGCCGTCAAGCCGGGCGCCGCGTACCGCGACTTCCACGAGGCGTCCCAGCGCCATCTGGCGGCCCGGCTGGTCGAGTGGGGCTTCATCGAAGCCCCGGCCGACCGCGCGTACGAACTCGGCCTCCAGCGTCGCTTCACCATGGCGGGCACCGGTCACATGCTCGGTCTGGACGTCCATGACTGCGCGCAGGCCCGGCAGGAGGAGTACGTCGACGGTGTGCTGGAGCCGGGCATGGTGCTCACGGTCGAGCCCGGCCTGTACTTCCAGCCGGACGATCTCACCGTGCCCGAGGAGTGGCGCGGAATCGGCGTCCGGATCGAGGACGACCTGGTCGTCACCGACGACGGCCACGAAAACCTGTCCGCGGGCCTGCCGCGATCGGCGGACGACGTCGAGGCGTGGATGGCCCGGTTCGCGGGTTGAGCGCGTCGAGGGCCGGACAACCGGTACTCGGAGTGGGGGACACCACTTCGAGCAGGGGGTGAAGTAGCGAACCGTCACCGCGCGGCCCGCGCCCGGGTCCTGTGCGGTGCCGTTCTCCCCGAGCTCGGCCATGTTCACCGGCGGTCGGTGGACGGGGAGTTGCTCACCCGGTTCGGCCATCCGGCCGTGGTCGGGACAGAAGTGCTCCCGGCCGGTGAGGGTGTGCCAGGGCTTGTTGTGCTCGGTGTTGGTGGTGAACGGTGAGTGCCGTCGGCCGGGGGCCTCCTTGCCTGACCACTCGACACCGGCGCCGACCTGCGCGGGCCGTTCCCCGTTGGTGGTGCCGGACAGGCCAGGATCGCCTCGCACACCTTGACGTCCGTATCGAGCAGTGGCCGCCCGAGGGCCGCTCCCCGGGTGGCCGTGCCAGGCACGTGGCCCTGTCCTGGACAGAGCGCGGAGGCCGCTGAGCCCGGCGCGACCGCCTCGCGGCCGGATCCGAGACCGGCCCCGGACCGTGGGGTCCGAGGCCGTGAGTTCACTTCGCCACCTCTTCGTGGGCCGAAGGGATCCCGGTCTCCGGGACCGGGCCGACGCACGGGGCTTCATTCGCCCCACTGCCAGTACTGTTCGGGCTGGGCCGGCGCGGCGCAGTCGGAGAGGGCCAGCCGGGGGCTGGGGTGGTCCCGATCGTTCCAATGGGCCGGGAACTCGCGGTCGTCCTGGTACAGGCAGTGGTTGCCGCTGCCCTCGATCCGCACTGCCGTGCGCTTCCACGTCGGGCTCTGCCACGGCACACGGGTCCATTTCTGGTTCGGACGTCCGCCGCGGCAGGGTTCGAGCCGGACCCGCGGGTCGTCGGCCGTGAGACAGGAGTCCGGTTTGTTTTGGAGCCCGATCGTGCCGTCCCGCCTCATCCTCCACCGCTGCCCGGCGGATCCGTCACATGCGTGGATGCGGACGGTGCGGCTCCCCGGTGAACCGTCTGCCGCGTCGAGGCACTGGGCCGGATCCGGGCCGGTGAAATACGTGGTCCGGCCGATGTCTCCGAGGATCTCACCGGGCCGCGGAGAGCGGTGGACCTGTTCGTACTGCCGATGGAGCCACAGTTTCCAGTCTTCTTGCAGCGAACCGCGGTAGGGAGGCACGTTCGCGCACCATCCGGTGGCGCGGCACCGGCGATGGGCAATGTACCAACGTGCCACCCGCTCCTTCTCCGCAGCCTGCCCGGGCGTGAGGTTCGCCTTCATCGCCGACATCGTGTACGCGAGGTACGACGTCACGGGAACTCCGAGGGCGTAGCCCACTTTCCTGAAATACCGGGCCGCGATGCCGTGGTCGCTGTGGTCGACACCACCGCCGAGGCCGAACGCGAACGACGCGTTGTCGTGGTCCATGGTCAGGACACGCTCCGCACGGCCGCTCGTGACCAGGGCGGAGAGGGTCGCGAGCAGCCGTTGCTCGCTGTAGCTCGGGGCGCCCAGGAATCCGTGGACGCTCTGCTTGCTTCCGTCGAAGAGCTTGAGCACGCTGTTCGCTTCCTGACCTTGCGGAAGCCCGTCGTGGAGATCGAGGAAGGTCAGTCGGACGTCGGCGCTCCGGGCCCTGCCGTCGAGCAGGAACGACCGGACCCGGACGTCGCCGACCTGCACATCGGACTGGTGCCAGTCGTCGGCGGCTCCCGCCATGGCCGCATAGGCTGCCCGCACCCCGTACTCCCTGCGGTCCACGTACTCCAGCGCCTTGACGCGGTTCGAGATGGCATCGTCTCCCGCGGTCAGATAGACGGTGTGGAGCGGGCATCTATCCCGGATGGTCCGCATGATCTCCGGGTTCATGAAGAACAGGTCGTCGTCGGGGTGTGCCACGCCCACCAGGGTGCGACGGCAATGGGACGGGTCCTTCTGCGAGTTGGCCGCCGTGCCGGGGCCGGAAGGCGGGGTCGGTTCGGAGGAGCAGCCGGAGCCCGACAACGCGCAGAGGACCACGGCCGCAGCCAGTGCGCGGAATGTGTGCCGCGGGCGACGGCGACTCCCGTGGTCCCTCGACATCTTCCCGCCCATCCGTGGCCTCGTCCCTTGCCGCGTGCTCCTCCAGCGGATGATCACTGCGTGGGGCGAACGGAACCAACCGACGCGCCGGGGGCACACCCGGTCGGCGGTCGGACGCGGTAGGCCGTATGCCTCTGAGGAGCTTCCAGGAGCTTCCAGGAGCTTCCGTCTTCAGGCCGGGCCGGCCCGGCCGCCGTCCGGCCGTCGCTCCGTCCTGTCGGCGCCGTGGCACCGGTCCCGTACGACCCGGGGCACGCGCCACGGGGATGCCGCTCCGGGTGTGTCGGGTGTCCGACGGCCTCTGCGCTGCCGGCGGCTGCCCGAGGCTCAGCGATCAGCCGCTGGCAGGCCGGAGCCGTCGTGCAGTGCCCGGTGGCCGGTGGCGGACACATCGAGCGCGCGTGTCGTGCCGATCCGCGTGACCCAGCCGACCGCGGGGGCGTGGCTGAACAGGGCGGCACCCACCGCGCCGGCCAGGTGGGCCCGACCGGAGACCGCTCGCCGTCCTGGTCCGTGGACCCGGGACGCACCACGTGATCGGCGGGGCGTTCCGCGCGACGCCGCCCGGACTTCGCGGCCGAGGTGACGGCGGGAACGTTCCCGGTGCCGGAGCGCACCTTCCGACGACTGGAGGCGGGGCGCAGCCGGCGGCGAGCAGCTGCGCGACTGCTTGCCGCCCATGCTCGCCGCGAGTCATCGCGGCTCCGTCGCCGGCCACGCACGCGGGTACGGCACGCGCAGCGACTCCGGTGCGACCGGGGTGTGTTCGGCGGCTGCGTGGAGGCGTCCGTCGCGCAGGACGACGGCGCCGCTGCGGAGCGTCGTGGTGGTCAGTTCGGCGGCGAGCGTCTCGGGTGTGCGGCCCAGGAGCCGTGCGGCGTCGGTCAGCCAGGCCCGCGCGTGCAGGTAGGGCTCGACCTCGTCGGCCGGGATGCCGCCGCGGATCATCAGGGCGAACGCGAAGATCCGCCGGGCCCCGTACCAGACCGCTCCGTCCGGGTCGTCCACGAGACGCCGGGACCGGCGCAGGGCGCCGGCGAACGCCGCATCGGGATCCGTCGGGACAGGCCCGTGCGAGGGGAGCAGTACGCGCGGGGCGAGGTCGGCCATCCGCTTCAAGGAGGCGAGCGCCGTCGTGGCCGCGTCGAGACCGTCGAGGGCGAGGTTCACCCAACCGACGTCGTAGTCCGACAGCGCGTCCCCGACCACCAGCAGTCGCTCCTCCGGCTGCCACAGCGCCAGATGCCCGGGGGTGTGTCCGGGCGTGCGGATGACCTCCCAGTCGGCTTCCCCGAGCCGGAGGATCTGTCCGTCGTCGAGCGATATGTCGACCGTGTAGGGGGCGACCGGCTGGTCGAGGTACTCGGCCGCGCAGCAGCCCGGGTCCCTGCGGGAGATCGCCTCCGCCTCCGGTGCTCCGGCCGCGATGCCGGCGCCCCTCGCCTGGAGGAGGGCGTTGCCGCCGACGTGATCGGAGTGCCAGTGGGTGTTCACGACCAGGCCGATGTCCCCGGCGTGGGCGTGGGCCCAGTCGGCCGTCTCCTCGGCATGGCCGACGAACCCGCTGTCGACCAGGGCGGGTTGACGTCCCGGCAGCAGCAGCGCATTGGCGTCGGGGAACGGCCTCTGCCGCCACGTCATCCAGGACGGCAACGACGGCTGCGGGCTCACGGAGCGGGCCTGTCCACGCGGATCAGTGTCTGCTGTCCGTTGGCGACGAGTTTGCGCCGCCCGTCCTGGACGCCGAACACCTCCAGTTTGCACACGGTCAGGGTGCGTCCGGACTTCAGGACGGTCCCGACCGCCTCGATACGGTCGCCCACGGCGGGCGCCAGCAGGTTGATCTTGTACTCGACGGTGAGTACCTCGGTGTTCTCGGGAAACAGCGTGAAGGCGGCGTAGCCGCCGGCGGTGTCCGCGATGGCGCTGGTGGCGCCGGCGTGGAAGTAGCCGTGCTGCTGGGTGACTTCGGGGCGGCTCGGGAGCGCGATGTGCACACATCCGGCTCCGATGTGGGTCATCCGTGCACCAAGATGGCCCATGAGCCCCTGGCTGTCGAAGCCGGCCCGGACGCGTGCCTGCACCTCGGGGCTCGCCTGTTCCTGCTGCGTCTGGTCTTCCACGTGTTCTCCTTCTCCTTCGACGGACACCGCGGTCTGTGAACGGGGGAGGCGGGTCGGTCAGCCGGCCAGGCGTTCCGCCGGCGGGAACCCACCGATGACGATCATCATGGCACCGCAGGCGTCGGAGTCGTCGGCGGCGGGAAGGGCATCGGCGCGAACGCGGACCGGTGAGCGTCCGGCGGCTCGGCGGAGCAGCTGCTCGGACAGGTCGATGCTGATCACGGTGGGGAAGGTGCCGGCGAGCCGGGGGGAACAGGCCCGTTCCGGAGCCGAGTTCCCAGCAGGGGCCGTCCGGGAAGGGGCCGCCGCGGGCCAGGGCGTCGCGCAGCGGGTCGTCGCGGCCGGTGGCCTGGTCGGTGTCCCAGGAGGCGCCCGCCCCGCCGCGCAGCCGGGCGTAACCACAGCCCGGCGCCCGTCCCGCCGCGCAGGAAGAGGAAGCAGGCCCGAGGTCAATTTGCGTACTCGACGTTCTGCTCGTCGACGTGTACGGAGGCCGGGACCATGGCCTGCGGGCGGACCACGTCCTTGAACAGGAAGAGCGCCAGGTCTTTCGCACTCTTGCCGCGCAGTGTCTTTCCCGCCTGCGGATCCACTTCACTGATCCGGGCCACGTCTGCCAGGAGCCGTTCGACGAGGCCGGGGATGATGTCCGGGCCGACCAGCAAGTTCTGGTGGAGCAACTCGGGGCGCTCCAGAACGGACTTCTGAGGCCCGGTGTAGCGCTGCCTGGATTTGGTTTCCTCGGCTATCTGCGTCCGAATCCTGTTCAACTCCCCGCGGCGTTCGGTGGTCATGGGCCGCGGCGGTTCGGAGGCCGGTAGCTTCGGGTCACGCTTGAACTCACGCAATTTCGTGATGTTCTTGTTTTCCCTGAGGAACCGGTTCACATTCTTGGTGCGGGACTGGACCTCGGGAGGGTCGGAGCGTTCCACCAGCAGAGTCGGGAACTCCCGTGCGGCGAAGTCGCTGAGCATCACCCAGCCGTTGCTGAGCAGCCCCGACTCCTTCAGTCCGAGGGATATCCGGGCCTCGTTTCCGAACCGAGAACCCCGGAAGCCGCTCTCGGGTGCTTCGATGTAGAAGAACACGAAGCCCGTGTTGGCCAGTGCGTGGACGTCGTACGTGTCCGTATTGTTCGCGCCACCACCGTGGTCCGTCTCCAGCTTCGCCCTCGACTGCAGTCCGCTGCTGAGCACGCCCTCAATCCGTTCCTTCGGGGCGTAGTGGCGGACCATGAAGCCATTCAGCGTCCGTTCCAACTCGTCCCGCATTCCCTTGTACCATTCGAGGTCATTGGGGATGTTCGCGTTCTCTTCCCGCAGCCCCTGCAGGTTCCCGGCCGAGAGCTTCTCGAAGTAGGGTCTGCCGGTCTCGCCCACAGCTGCCGTGTTCATCGGGAAGTCCTCGTCCGTCCAGAGGAGTCCCTGCCGGGTCATCAGATCGTAGGGGCCGTCCGGTGTGCTCATGGTTGCCTGGAGGGACGCCAGCTCGTCGGTGACGTGCTTCAGTTCGCTCTCCACGACGTCGCGGATGCTGCTCGGGCCGTTCGGGAGCAGGCTCTGAATCCTCCCCAGTTCCCTTGCCTGCTCATTGAGTTCCAAGTCCGTCAGCTTGTCGTACCGCTTCACGATCTCGGCCACGTCGGCCGGCAGGTCGTCCTTCGCGAGCTGGTCGTGCAGCGAGGTGGCGGTGCGGCGTTGCAGGACGGGACCGGTGCCGGAAGCCGTGCTCCGCTCCGCACGGCCGTGCGGGGCCGGTGAGTCCGGTGCCGGGCCGGCCATCACGCGCGCCGCGTTCGCCTCCGCCGCCCGCTCGAAGCGGTCGCCCGGGTGCGAGAGGTACAGCCCCGCACCGTTGTCCGTTCCCGCCACGGCTCCTTGACGCTGCTGGATCACGTGGGTGAGCTCGTGGGCGAGGGTGTGCTTGTCGGTGCCACCGGCGCCGACCACGACGTGGCTGCCCGATGTGTACGCCCGCGCGCCGACTTCGGCGGCGGACGCCCTGGCGGCGCCGTCGTTGTGGATGCGGACGTCGGAGAAGTCGGCTTCGAGACGTGCCTCCATCTCGGTTCGGGTCGCCTCGTCCAGGGGCTTGCCGCCGGTGCGCAGGACGTCGTGGACGGCGGAGCGCTGCACCGCGGGCTGTTCAGCCCGCTGGTGCCCACCGCCCGCCCTGTTCCGATGCTGTTCTCGGGCCCAAGGATGCCCGGCCTGACGGAGCATCTGGACGACGGCCGCATTCCCGGCCGTGCTCTGCAGCGAGAGGACGCCCTGGGGCGGCATCCGCTCGTCCGCCGTGGGTCTGCGGGCGGACGCATGCCAGGTCGCCGCAGCGGTTGTCTTCGCGTGGTCGTGACCGTGATCGTGCAAGGGGATCCTCTTCCCGCGTTGAAATGTTTCTCCCTCTGCATATGTGGCGCCTCGCCGCCTGATCCAGGTACCAAGAGGCAGAGAAGAGAGAGCAAACGGGCACAGTGCGAGGGCTGGTGCCCCCGGCGAGGGAGCCCTGATCCGGCCCTGCGTGCAAGGGCGTCCGCGAGATCCCGGCCCGCTCCCCGGCGGCGCCCGGCCTCAGGTGCGCTTGAAGAACTCGACCTCCCCGACCGCGATGGGCCGCCCCTCGCCCTGGTGCGACGCGGCCCGCAGCACGAGCCGGACGGAGACGACATCGCTGATGCCGGTCCGTACCGTCTGCGGGCCCGGCTTGTCGTTGAGCGTCAGCGCCTTCTCATGGACCTTGCCGTCCGCCGTGGTGACGATCAGATCGGCCCGAGTGGGCCTCGCTCCCTGCCGGAACTCCTGGGGCTCCTTCGACACACCGGTGTGCACCATGACGCCGACCAGCCGGAACGGCTTGTCGAACACGCAGGTCAAGGACGAGCCGAGCGTGGGTGCCCCCCAGTACGTGTTGGTCACTCCGTCGATGGCCGCGGTCGCCGGATGGCCGGGAGCCTGGGAGCTCGCGGTGACCTTTGCCGGGCTGATCTCCGCCGTTCCGCCGAGCTTGTCCCGCACGTCCTCGAAGAGGTAGCGCCTGGCCGGCAGGAGCAGGAAGCCCGCGAACAGCAACCCGACGACCGCCAGTACCAGCAGGGTCCGCCGCAGCGCCCGGCCCGATCCGCCGCGCACGCGGCGGCGGAACGGCCACACCGTGCGCCACCACGGCAGCGGCTTCGGCTGCTCCCGGGCGTGCAGCGGTGCGGCGCAGAGCCGGCAGAACCGGCGTTCCGGCAGGTTCGGGGTGCCGCACGCCGGGCACGGCGGCCCGTCGGGTTCCTCGTCCGCTGCCACGGGTCTGACGACGGGACGCCGGGCGATCGGCTTCGCCGGCTGCACCGCCACCACGGGCACGTCCTCCTCCGCCGATGGTTCCGGCGGGACCGGGGCGGGCTGCGCCGGCCGCGGGGGCGCTTCCGGGGCCGCCGCGGGCTCAGCGGGGGGCGGTCCGGCAGGCTCCGGCGTGCGGAATCGCGTGGGTTCCACCGGCGGTTCGGGGCGCGGGGAGGGCGGGGACCCGGCCGCAGGATCTGCGGTCTCCGGGGCGCTGCCGGTCTCGGGAGCGGCTGGAGCTCGGGTCGTGGGCCCGGCTGCCGGTTCCGCCGGGCCGACAGGTTCCGCGGCGGCGGGAGGGTTCCGCGGTGGCCGGGAGGACCAGCCCAGGTAGGAACCGCAGTTCCCGCAGAATTCGTCGTCCTCGCGGTTGGCGCTACCGCACGCCGGACACGAGCGCATCTCGTCAGCCTCCTGACTCGTCGGGCGGGCCCGGCAGGATCTCCACCCGGCACGTGAGGTGTACGGGGCACGAGGCCGCGACGACGTCGTGGACGCGGCTCGCGTCCACCGGCCCCCCGCGCACCGCCCAGACCCGGACCAGCAGTTCTCCGGTCGGAGCCGGAGGCAGCTCGGCGCCCGGCTCGGACGACCACGCGACGCCGCCGCCGTCCTGGATGTCGGCATGCACGCCGAAGCAGAGCCGGAGATGTTCGATCAGGCCGCGGCGGGTGCCGCGCCACCGGTGCAGGTCGACGGCGCGGGCGACGACGAGCCGCCGCAGCTCCTCGGGCCACGCCGGATCGATGTCGGCGCCCACCCAGGACGACAGCCAGGGCAGGAAGTCGGCCGGGGTCAGCGCCGGGTCGAAGTAGGCGGGGAGGTTGTCCAGGGTGGACAGGACGGGCGCCAGGACGGTGTCGAGGCCCGCCGTGAACCGCTGGGCCAGGTCGTCGTCCGCGTACAGTGCGGGCAGCAGCCCGCCGATCGGACAGCGGCTGGCGAGCCCGGGTACCGCAGCCCTCGTCATGAGCCGTCACCGGCCCCGCTCGTGGTGACCACGACCTGATGCTGGTGCGAGAAGACCAAGGCGCTCGGGGCGACCTCTATCCGCTCCACGGCCGCCCCGCGCCGGCCGGTGATCGGGTCCGCGGGAAACAGCCGTACCTCGTCCACCAGGCCCACCCCCCGCACGCGCTGGAGTACGGCGAAGACCTCGCCGTACTGCACCGGCCTGCCGAACGGCCACCCCGTCCCCTCCGCTCCGCCCCGCAGCGGGTCGATGTGGCGGAACAGCGCCGCGAGCGCCTCCGTGCGGACCCGGTCCGCGTCACCATTGGTTGTCACCAGCCTGGCGACCACGGTGACGCCCTGGTACGCGGGCGGTTCCACCACCAGCCGGGTACCGACCAGCCGCCGTTCGTCGAGCCGCGCCGCGACCGCCGAGAGCACGGAGTCCGGCGGGATCAGCTGCTCGAACCGCAGCTGGCCGCCCTCGTCGGCGACCGCGTCGGGTACCACCAGGACCCGTACCGCACCGCCCTCGCCCGCAACGGCGGGCAGGCACCGGACCCTGCGCAGGGAAGGCGCCGCCTCGCGGGCGATCACCTCGTAGTCGTCGGCCGTGACGGCCCGCTCCTGCACCCGGAGGATGTTGGGCGCCCGGATCTTCGCGTTCTCCACCGTCTCGCCGTCGACCCCGCCGCGGGCCGCCTCGCGGTTGTCCACGCCCGCCACGTACGGCACCGAGCTGCGCAGCACGCAGATGGCGCCCCGGGCGACATTCCCGGCCGCCCCGCCGCCCGTCCGGTAGCGGGGGATCCGCAGCTGTGCGCCCTTCTCGGGCACCGCACCGCAGGCGCGCATCGTCCCGTCCGGCTCGCGCACCTCCGGCGGGAACGCGAACTCGCCGGAGACGGCGTCGATCCGCACATGCCGGTCGTCCGGGGAGGAGGCGCCGAAGTGTTCCACGGCGGTCCAGACCTGCCAGCCGTCCACGGAGGACACCTGGACGACCGGCGGCTCACCGTCCAGCAGCAGCGGCGCCCTGCTCACGGAGAACCGCTGCCCGGCGACGCCCTCGGAGACGCCGAGCGGAACGTCGAGGACGGTCTCCGCGTGTTCGACGCCCATCGTGCCGCCGACGGTGAACACCTCGGCCTCCCGGATCGTCGGCGACTCCGAGTAGAACGGCTGGCCCGGTTCCGGCGCGGTGACCCGGCAGCGCAGCCATCCCGCCCGGGTTCCCGCGGTCACCGACGCGGTGTGTCCGGCGGGGACGAACACGATCACCTCGCCGGGCCTGTTCAGCCCGCCGGTGCTGTCGGTGCCGGTCTGGCACGTGACCCAGCGGGCACCGTCCCACGCCTCCCACACCAGCGGCGGCTGACGCGGGTCGACGCCCACGCCCTCCACCCGGCTGTCCAGGCGTACGGCGACGATGCACCGGGGGACGGCGGTGGGCAGCCCGAACAGCAGGGCGTCGCCGGGCTCCGGCCGGGGCTGGAAGCACGGGATGTCCTTGCCGGCGCCGAGCGGCGCGGTGCGGTCGGTCTGGTCGCCCGACACCGGCGCGGTGACCAGCCGGACCAGCGAACTCGGCACGATCGCCAGGTCGTCGGAGGTGGAGAACACCACGGCCTCCTCGGCCTCACCGCGTGAGGTGGCGACCTCCGTGCCTGCCGGGAGCCGCACGGTCTCCGGCTGCGGCGCGGACAGCCAGAAGTCGACCTCCGCCCGCGCCACCGACGGCGGGAACAACGTGACGCCGAGCAGGTCGAGGAAGGCCGAGTAGTTCTTGTCCGGTACCCGGTTCAGCCGGTAGAGCAGCTGGTCGACCATGTACGCGAACGTTTCGATGAGCGTGACGCCTGGGTCCGACACGTTGTGGTCGGTCCACTCGGGAGCGCGCTGCTGGACGTACCGCTTGGCCTCGTCGACGAGTTGCTGGAAGCGCCGGTCGTCCAGGTTGGGGGAGGGCAGGGCCATCAGCGCGCCCCCGCTTCTTCGGATCCTTCGGAGGAAGGGATGGTGTAGAAGGGGAAGACGAGGTTGCGCAGGTCGTTGGTGGCCCGCACGGTGTAGTGCACGTCGATGTACAGGGTGCCCTCCTCGACGGCGTCGAACGCGATCACCACGTCGGTCACCTCGATGCGCGGCTCCCACCGCTCCAGCGACGTGCGGACCTCGTGCGCGATGCGCCCGGCCGTGGCGCCGTCACCGGGTGCGAAGACGTAGTCGTGAATGCCGCAGCCGAACTCCGGGCGCATCGGCCGCTCGCCCGGCGCCGTGCCGAGCACCAGCCCGATCGCCTCCTCGATCTCCCGGTCCCGCTCGACCATGCCGATGCCGCCCGTGGCGCCGACCCGCAGCGGGAAGCCCCAGCCGCGTCCGATGAACCCGCCGCCGCTCACATCGGGCCCCCGATCAGTACGTTCGGCGCACCGCTGATGATGGGCGCGCCGCAGGTGGTGGTGTCCCGCATCCGGGCGGCGGGCAGACCGCCGATCAGGACCTGACCGGTGACCGCGGCGGCCGGGTTGGGCATGATCACATTCCCTGGCCCGAGCGCGGCGTGCGGCGGGACGACGCACACGTGCAGGCTCCCGGCGACGGCCGCGGGCCGACCGCCGATCAGCACGGTGGCGACGGCCGCCGCACCCGGGGGCGGGGTGCCGATGAGGCCGCCGTGGGCGGTGCTGTCGCCCGTGCGGGCTGCGGGGGGCATGCTGGCTGTTCTCCTTGCTGTCAGAGGGACTTCCGCCGCGGTCGGACCGCATGGGGCGTCAGTTGATCCGGATGAGCTTGGCCTTGAGAACGGCGAGCAGTCCGCCGTCCACGGTTACTCCCGTCCTGCCGTTGACCGTCACCGAGCGTCCCTTCACGTTCACCTCACCCGTACCGGCGTCGAGCGTGATACCGGACGCGGAGAGGGTGACGGAGCTCAGCGCCCGGGTGCCGCCGGGGGCGGACACCGTCAGCGCGATCTCGCCCCGCCGCTCGTCCAGCGTGACTTCGAGCCGCTTGTCGCCGGTGGTCAGCCGGACACCGGACGGTCCGCGCGGGGCGTCCAGCAGTTCGAGCCGGTTCCCGGAACGGGACACCAGCGAGCGGCGGTTGACCTTGCCGCTGGTCGGATCGACCAGCGGCACGTCGTGCGGCGAGGGCTTGTCGACCCCGTTGTAGAGGCCGCCCAGCACATAGGGGCTGTCCAGCAGCCCCTGCTCGAACCCGACCAGCACCTCGTCGTTGACCTCGGGACTGAACACCCCGCCGCCGCCCTGGCCGCCCCACTGCACCGTACGGACCCAGTCGGTCACATAGGTGTCGTCGAGCCAGGGGAACTTCAGCCGGACCCAGCCGCGTTCGGCCCTGCCCTCGCGGATGTCGGTGACCACGCCGATCGCGAGACCCGGCATGCGCGGGCCGCGCGAGGGCGCGTTCGAGCCGCTGGCCAGTCCCGCCAGCGAGCGGTCGGGCGCCGCGCTCACCAGCACGGTGGTGCGGTAGCCGCCGTTCGGTTCGAGCACGTGGTGAGCGGCGGTCGCCGTGTAGCGCCCGGCGAACGCCGGTCCCACGTTGCCGAGGGCCACCGGCTCGCCCGCCCGCAGCTGGGGATTGCCCTCGGCGACCGCCTCGATCTCACCGAATCCGGAGCTCACCGAAGCGGCCACCGCACCGGCCACGGCCGTGGCCTCGGCCTGGGTGCGGTACGGGGTGTCGGTGACCGCCATCCGGGCGTTCGGGCCGAACGCCCCGGCTGCCAGCGACGGGCTCATCCCGGGGGACACCGTGTCGCTGCGAATGGACTGCTCGCGGGCCACCAGCCGAGTCTTGGTGTCGACGTTCCAGCCGCGCACCTCCACACTGTCCGCCCCGTCCGCACCGGTCAGCACGGCCCGCAGGGCCAGCAGATTGCGCCCGTACTCCAGGACCATCGGGTGCCGGGCGGCGGAGGTGGCGGGCGAGGGCGCCGACGCGGCGGGCTTCGGCTTCACGAACTGCAGCAGGCCCTTGTCGTCCACCCGCACGTGCGCCCCGCTCTCGCCCGCGAGGTATTGGAGGAACTCCCAGTCCGAGACATTGGGCTGGGTCAGCTGCTTGTACATGATGGGTGCGGCCTCGATCCTTCCGCAGGCCAGCCCGGCGCCCGCGGCGACCTTGCGGACGATGTCGGCGGTCTTCATGTTGCGGAACGCCACCACCTTCCGTCCGCGCTGGAGCCGGTGGGCCTTGGAGAAGGCGCGGACCACCGTGAACGAACCGGTGGTGTCGCTGTCCAGCTCGACCGCCGTGACCTCACCGGTGAACAGCCGCTCGCGCACCCGCTCCTGCACGGTGACCACGGATATCTTCAGCGGGGTGCCGATGGTCAGCCCGGTGGCGGTGAGCAGTGTGTGATCGGGGTCCCGGTACGTCAGCACGGCGGTGTCCGGCAGACCGACGTTCTCGTCCACCACGCAGCTCACCAGCTGGGCCGCCCAGGCCGGTGGCAGCTCACCAGGGGCCTCGACGATCGGATCCGCGGCGAAGGAGCGGCCGGGGGCGGTCATCGGCCGCCCTCCGGAGCGTGATCTTCCAGTCCGGGAACGACCAGCTCCATACCGGGGACCAACTGCATCGGGTCGTCCACGTCGTTGGCCTCCGCGATCGTGCGCCACGCGGTGGCGTCGCCGTACTCGCGCCAGGCGAGCAGCGGCAGGCTGTCTCCGGCGACGACCCGGTGCGTACGACGTGCCTCGCGCGAGCCGGACGTGGGGTTCTGGCCGGCCGGATCCACGCTCGCCTCCTCGATCGACAGGGCGCAGGTGGCGCGCAGCGGCTTCCCGTCGACGTCGAAGAGGGTGTACGAGACGGAGAGGTTGGACAGCACGCCGTCGAACGAGGTCGTCTTCGACGTGCCCCAGTCGAAGCGGACCCAGGGGCTCGCCGGCGTCTTGCGGGCCAGGCTGCTCGGGGTGGGGACACACGCCAGCATCAGCTGCTCCACCGCTTTCTCCACCGAGTTGTCGTGGGTGGCGGTGGAGTCCAGGAAGACCTCCAGGGACAGCGCCCGGGGCCCGCTGCCCACGAATTCGGGCAGCGCGGACTGCCCGGCCATCCGGGACGGCGTCCGCCGCCACTCGGTGCTCTTACTCAGCGACAGCTTCGCGGGGTTGAACTGCAAGGTGAGCCGGGCGAGGTTCCCGCCCGGTTTGGCGCCGACCGTCGCCGGCGGCTCCATGATGGTCAGCTGGGCGCGAGCACGGCTCGTACGGACAGCGGGTGACATGGCGCTCCTCCCTCCCGATCTTCTCTGCTACCTGTACCTGTCAAGGGATATGACGAAGCATCAGGAAGGTTCCAGGCCCTCGTGCGCGATCTCCAGCGTCTCGATCGCAGCCTGGGAACTGGCGGGGTCGAAGGACGGTCCCTGCCAGCGGACCGGCACGATGCCGTGCACCTGCCAGCTGATGATGCGGCTGAGGTCCGGACGGAGCGCGACGATCTCGCCGTCCTTGGGCTCGACCCGCTGGATCGTCTCGTTCAGCCACCGTGCGATCTTGAGCGTGTCGGCGGTCACGGGGCGGGTCAACGTGATGTTGGTCCAGGTGATCCGCCCCGGCAACTGCCACGTGAAGCCGTTGTTGCCGCCTTCTGCGTACTGCTCCAACTCCACCTCGGCGCCCAGACCCGAGCAGGTGTGGAAGGCCCCCAGGTCGCTGCCGCCGATGGCGAGCTTGAAGAACACGCTCGTCGCGAAGATGTTGTCCGTCATGTGCTTCTCTTCTTCTCTGCCGTTTCCCAGGTGCTGTGCCGGGCGGGACGTCGTCAGCGGCGGCCGTCGTACAACCGCCCCGTACGCTCCCGCCCTCTGCGCATGTCCGCGCGGATCAGCCGGCTCACCGGATCGAGCAGACGACGGGCCAGCTCCTCGATGTCCGCCCCGGTGACGCGGTTCGCGGCCGGAGCTTCCGATCCGGCCGATCCGTCCGATCCGGTCCTTCCCGGCGACTGGGCGGGCTTCACCGGGGCCGCCCGCACCGGAACGCCGACGACTCCGGCGTCGGCCGCCGCGCGCTGAAGCGCCTGAGCCGTGGTCCCGGAGCTGCCTGCTCCGACGGCCGGAGCGGGCGCGCGTTGCGGAACCCGTACCGAAAGGCGCGGCGGTCCGGCGGGCGGTGGAGCTCCGTCTCCGGCCGCCGGTCCGGTGGTGGCGGGACCGGCGGATTCGGGCACCACCGGCATGGCCATTCGCTGAACGGGCACGGGGGATGGTCCGGGCCGGTCCGGGGCGGGCGGATGCGGGCGTACGACCGGAACCGGCTGAGCGGCGGACGGCACGGAGGGGGACGCGTACGGGGCGGACGGCACGGGGCGGCGTGGTGCCGGGGACGGCGGTCCGGACAGGCGGTCGGAGTGCGACTCTGCGGGCCCCTGCTCCGACGGACGGGTGCCGAGCCGGGACGGCGGCGTTGTCGCGCTGCCGCGTGCCGAACGCTGCACGAGTCGCAGGAGGGAGCCGCCGACCGTCGTCCCGCGCCCCCTCCGGTCGGCCCCGGCCCCCGGCACGCGACCGGGGCCGCCATCGGCCGCCCGATCCGAGCGCGCCCCGCTCCGGACGGGGCCCGGCGTCGGGTTTCCGGGCACGGAGCGCTGGACGGTGCCGCCGGGCCCCGGCCCGCCGGGCGCCGGTTCCGAGCCGGTCGCACGGGTCCGGTGCGGCGACGCGGGTCCGGCGGGCCGGGGGTGCGTGTGAGGAACCGTCTGCCGGGGTGCCGCGCCCGACGGGCTCCGCTGCTCCCCGGTCCGCGAACGTCCGTATCCCGGCGACGGCACATCGGACCCCGGCGACCGCACATCTGACCCCGGTTGCTGTCCCTCACGACGCCAGGTGGCCGCCACGACCGGCCGGGCTGTGCCGACTGCCGGCGGCGCCGAAAATCCCTCACCGGAGCCCGTGCTCACCTTCAGGGCCCTGCCCGCGAGCAGGCTCCGCGACCGCTGGACGCGGGGCGACCGCTCGTCGGTACCGGCGGCAGGTCCGACGGCCTGTCCCGCCTCCCGCGCCGGGGCGGTCCTCCGGACACGTACCGGCGCGGCGGGAGCAGAGAGGGAAGGGGCGGTGACGAGCGCGCTCCTACGCGTACCCATGGTGTGCACGGCGCGCTGGACGGATGCGGCTTCCGGTGCGGACGCGGCGGGTTGAGCGGGCACGGGGGACGAGCGCACCGGCATCTCGGAGGACGGGTTCAGTGGCGTCGACGCCGGCGTGGGCCTGGCCGGTGCGGAGGGCGGCGGTGCGGCAGGCACCCCCGTCGGCGTCGTGCCCTGTCGCGGGCTCATGGCTCCCGGCTGTGCCCGATGGCGGTCACCGAGCAGGGGAGTGTCGTTCTGGAGCCTGGCTGTCGACGGAAGCGAGGGAAGGGGGGTGCCGATCCCGCTGCGGGTACGAGCCTGCGAGCCGGACCCCTCGGACTGCGGCGGCCGTGGGGGAACGAGGGGGCCCGAAGGCTTCGGCGGCTCGTGCCCGCCGGGGTGTTGCCCCCGATCCGGCTTGGACGGCGACGACTGTCCCGGAGCCGGAGCCGGAGCCGGCTGGACCGGCAGGGCGAGCCGGGGCGTCCGGGCCGATTGCGAGGACCGAGCCTCCGCAGACGGCTGCTGACGCACCGACGGCTTCGTCGCCTCCGGCGAATGCGCGGTGGCCGCAGGGGCCGCCGGGTCCGATGCCTGCCGTTGAAGAACGGGCATGCCCGCTTCCTGCTGCTCCGCCGGGCCGGACGGTACGACCCCGCCCCGCGTTGCCGGGCCGGAGGGTACGGCTCCGGCGGGCAGCTCCCGCAGGGGCTTGCCCAGGGCGGGGCGTACCACCGCGGTGGCGGGACGGCCGGTGGTGCGGTCCGGCGGAGGTACGGCGCCAGGCGGGGCGGCGGGGATCGCCCGGCCGGAGCTGCCCGGCCGGTCGGACGCGGTCTGCGGCACAGCGGTGGTGGTGGCAGGAGCGGCCGGTGCGGAGGCCGCGGACGGTGGGATCCCGGCGATGTGCCGCAGGGCCATCGCCGGACGCCGGGCAACGATCAGGGGCGGGGCGGTCCGCCGCAGGGACACGGCGGCCGGCCGGGTCCGCTGCGGCCCGGTCGGTGGCGGTCCGGTGTTCGCCGGATGCTGTGGGGCCGGCGCGGCAGCCGGTGCCGCAACCGGTCCCGGAACCGCGGCCGACGCCGCGCCCTTCGCCGGTGCCGCCGGTGCCGTGGCTTCCGGAGCGGTGGCTTCCGGAGCGGTGGCTCCGCCCCCGCGGGCCCGCGGGCTCGGAGCCCGGCGCCCGGAAGCGCTGTGCGGCGTCGTACGGCTCGTCCGGCGGACGGTCGCGGAGACCGGTTGCCCGCCCGTGGCACCGCTGCCGACCGCGTCGCCCGCCGCGGCAGGTGCCGGGCCCGTCGCGGGCTCCGCCTCCCCGTCCGCACCGGTCCGGGCGGCACGCAGGAGCAGTGGCCCACCGGGAGACGCGGAACGCGCGCCGCCCGGACGGGCGACGCCGTGGATGAGCCCCACCGGTGCGGACGGCAGTACGGCATGGCCGAGTTCGCCGCCGTATGCGATGTTCTGCCACGAGGCGAGGCCGGACCTGAACCGCAGTCCGTCGCTCACGCCGATCGAGGACCGGGCGACGGTCACCGTCGGCGGCGCCACCTGTCGCCAGCCGCCGTCCCAGCTGCCGTCCCCCTGGCCGGCCGGGCCGTCGCTGCGGTCGGTCCCCGGTACCGGACCGCTTCCGGTACGGTCTCCGGCTCCGGCAAGGGAGGGCGTGCCGGGCTGCTGCCGGTCCCCTCGGCGGAACCAGTCCCCGATCCCCATACGATCAACCGCCTTCGTTGACGCGGGTGTTGATCCGCGCTATCTCCCGCACCCACTGCTGACGCTCGCCGTGGGTGAGATCGAGAATGTCCTCACGCTGCCAATGGAAGTGGTAGGCGACGTACGCGATCTCCTCCCGCAACCGGGGAAGCGCGTACGTCACGATTCCCCCAGGCGCCCACCCGAGAGGTCCACCTCGAACGATCCGTGGCACAGCGGGCACGTCACCGCGGCGTGTGTGTGGCCCTCGCTGTTGATCCGGCGGTAGAAGTCCTGGAGGAACGCCACATCCGTGGCGTACATCCGCTCGACGACCCCGGCGTGCACATCGGTGATGGTGCCGAGCTGGGTGATCACCTGGCTCAGCAGCACCACGCTCAGGTACGCCGGGTTCTCCTTCACGCGCAGGTCGATCTGCGGGCGCAGCTCGTCCCGTGCCGTCGCGAGCCGCATCGAGCCGCGCCGGTGCACCTGGCCCTCGTCGTCGACGTAGCCGCGCGGGAGCTCGAAATCGAACTCCGTACGCAGCCGCTCGCGGTCCGGCTCCCGCTCCCGGGCCGGAGACGGCGCGGAAGCCTTCTCGGGTGCGGCGGGCGGGGCGGACGCGAGGCTGTCGAGGACTTCGTCGAGTCCGCCCGACGTAACGGTCCTGCGCCTCATTCGACCACGATCTCCTCGAAGGTGATGGTCACCGTCTCGGTGGCGGCGCTGGACTCGCCGGCCTTCAGCGAGGGGCCCTCCCACTTGCTGGCCCACCCCTGCATCAGTTGGATGCGCCGGACCGTCTCACCCTTCGAGTCCTTGATCTCGATGGTGAGGTTCTGGCGCGCGGTGTCGACCGCCCCGTTGTTGAGCGTCTCCTTGATCCATTTGGTGAACTCGCTGCTCTTGTCGAGTCCGCGGGTGATCGTCACCTCGCCCGCCTGACGTGCGCCGGGCTGCTTGCGGATGATCTGCTTTCCCTCGGCCGTCACTTGACGGACCTCGACGACTTCCTCCTCGACGGTCAGGCCGCTGATCTCTTGGATCGACTCGACGAGATAGCCGCCGAGCTGCACGCCGAAGACGTGGGTGGAAAGAGCGTCGCCCTCTGCCATGACTCTGTGTCACCTGTTCCGTTTGCGGACCCTGCTGGGTCACTCGTTGACGAGGCTGGTGCTGTCGGAGAACTGCGCGAGGCGGAAGATCACGAACTCCGCGGGCTTCACCGGAGCCACGCCGATCTCGCACACGACCTGACCGAGATCGATCGACTCCTGCGGATTGTTGTCGCGGTCGCACTTGACGTAGAACGCCTCCTCGGCCGTGCGGCCGAAGAGAGCGCCCCGGCGCCACTCCTCGGTGAGGAAGGCGGTGACGTTGCGCCGGATGCTCGACCACAGGCGGTCGTCGTTCGGCTCGAACACCACCCACTGGGTGCCCAGGAGGATCGACTCCTCCAGGTAGTTGAAGAGGCGGCGTACGTTGAGGTAGCGCCAGGCCGGGTCGGACGAGAGTGTGCGCGCGCCCCAGATCCGGATGCCGCGCCCGGGGAAGGCGCGCACGCAGTTGACGCCGATCGGGTTGAGCAGGTCCTGCTCGCCCTTGCTGAGACGGAGCTCCAGGTCCAGCGCACCGCGGATGACCTCGTTGGCGGGGGCCTTGTGCACACCGCGCTCCCCGTCGCTGCGCGCCCAGACGCCCGCGACGTGACCGCTCGGCGGCACCATGGAGTTGCGGCCGGTCGCCGGGTCGAAGACCTTGAGCCACGGGTAGTACACGGTCGCGTAGCGCGAGTCGAACGCGGCGTCGTCGTTGCGCCAGGTGCGGACTCGCTGGGCGTTCATGCCCGGCGGTGTGTCCAGGACGGCGACCCGGTCGCCCATCTGCTCGCAGTGCGAAATCACCGCCAGCTGTACGGCTTTGACGCCCTCGGCATCGATGTCCCCGCGCTGGTGGGCGCTCATCAGGTCCGGAACGGCGACCATGGTGATCTCGTCGATGGCTTCGAGGCCCGCGAACCCCGTGCGGGCCGCGGCGTCGCCGACATATTCGGCCGGGTCGATCCGTGCGACGCCGGTCCCCGGGGCCGCAGCTGCGGGCGAGAGGGTCAAGCTCTGATTCTCGGGGCGGCTCTGGGCCGCGCCAGGCTGCTCGGTGACATCGATGAGCTTGGACTGGCGGGCCTGGGTGACCAGATAGCCCTTGACGTTCTTGCGGGTGGAGACGTCGTGGGTCTCCACCACTTTGCCGGCCTGCCGCACCAGGAGCCGGAACCGGTCCTCCGGAGGGTTCTCGCCCTCGGCGTCGGCGATCTCCACGGAGAGGTCTCCGTTCGCGCCGGTCCGCGCGGAGACCAGGAACCCTCCGATGGCGACGGGCGGGGCCGCTTCGGGCGCAGATCCCTGAGCCGAGTCCTGTGCGGGGCCGCCGATGCGCACGATGTAGGCCGTGCCGCCGCCGTTGGCGAAGTAGCCGTGGACCGCGAGCGCCAGATAGGTGTCGGCGGTGAAGGTGCCGAAGGTCTGGACGTACTGGTCCCAGTTCGTCACCAGCATCGGCTGGTGGAAGGGACCGGCCTCCGCGAAACCGACGAAGGCTGCGACCGCGGTGCCGACTCCCTCGATGGGCCGCGCTCCGGACTGCACCTCCTCCACGTATACACCGGGGGTGAGGTACGACGGCATGCTCGCTCCTTCGGGTGGTCATTCGCTCGCGGCTCAGTCTTGCCCGGCCGGCGTGGCGGGCAGTAGGCCTCAAAGTCCTGGACACGGGGCAAGCCCACTGCCTTCCCAGGCACCTTGACAGCAGGAAATACTTCCCCGCGCGGACCGGTCGCGGTTGTCATCGCATTCTTCGGCTCGACGTAATCCCCGGCCCGGTCGTATGAGGGCGCGGTGGACTCCGGGTTCACGGAAGGCGTCCGCCGGTCCGCGGACGGAGGATTCGCCGCAGACATGGATGCCCGGATCCCGTGCATGCGGGCGTGCGTGATCTCCTCGGCCCGGGGGATGCGGGGAAAGGCCGCGAATGTCCGCGGCAGTCGGAGAAAGAATGTCTGCGGCAGTCGGAGAAACCGGTGCGGGGGCGACGAATATCAGCCAGAATTCACCGCGTGTGGTTGACCGCCCGGCCGGGTTCCCGCGTCCGGAACAAGCCCTTGACCTTCTTGATCAATCTCCTGGTGGTCCGTCTCGAAGGCGATGGGGGCGGCTCTGGACGGTTCGGTTCGTATCCGAGTGTCCGGATTTTCTTCACTTGCTTCCAGCCCCACGGGGATTCCGGAGGTCTGGTCCTTTGCTGTGCGCAAGGGAAGGGATCCGCCAACGACCGGCGAGCCGGGTTTCCCCCAGTCGGCATTTCTGCTGTTCTCATCCCTCGCGACGGGAAGCGGGAGGCCCGGCACTGTTGTTCCTACGGTGCGAGATCGCTCAGTATGCCGCTGACGTTGAGTACCTGATGGCACTTGGAAGCTTGAGTTCCGGTAGCCGGAGTGCCGGGTTTGGCGCAGGTCACAGAAGCGGTGACGGTGGCGTTCTCCGGAATCTGGATGGGGGTGACCCAGTGGTAGTCCTGGTTGCGGAAGGTCTCCAGAGCGATAGTGGTGATCTTCCGGTCTCCGAAGGAGATGGTCAGCACTCCTTCGTCGCCCTGGAAGTTCGCCACCACGGCGTCCGTGATGCCGAACACCTTCCCTTCCGGAACCCGGTACTTGCCCACCTTCTCGGCCCCGGACCCGGTCTGCACGTCGATCGTCGCCGAGCTCTGCTGGGTGCTTCCGGTGCCCCCGCCCGTTGTCGAGCCGGAGCCGCCGGGTGCGGCCGACTTGCCCGGACGGGCCCCTGCCCCTGGCCCTTGTCCTGCCCCTGACCACCGGCCGGGTCACCCGATCCGCCCCCGGCTGCCGTTCCCTGCTGCTCTTTGCGGGCCGTCTCCTTCTGCGCGGCCTCCGCCGCCTGCTTCGCGGTGCTGCGCACCGCGGGCCGGACCAGCGCGAACCATGCGAGCAGCAGCGCGATCAGCGCGGCCAGGACGATCAGCAACCACTTGGGCAGTATCGGCAGTTGCGCGAACTCGCCCTGCAGAACCTCGGGCCGGCCGGGCTGCTCGCCGCCCGCGTCCCGTTCGGCACTTTCGGCGGCCTCGACCTCGAACGGCCAGGTGACCGGCTTGCCGAACCAGATCGGCTTCCGGATCCGTACCCGCAGGCGTGCCTCGGCGGACTCGCCCGGTTCCAGGTGCCGTCGGTCGGGAGCGAAGGACAGGCGGAGTTCCTCCCCGGCCTGCTTCCCGGTGAGGCCGATGCCGACCGGGGTGTTCCCCCTGTTCTGCACCGAGGCCCCGAACCGGGCGCCCAGCCAACCGCGACGCCGGCGCGGGTGCAGCTCCGCCCGGAGCTCGTGAAAGGGCTCCACGACCACCGTGGCCTCGGGGACCGCCACCGACTCGGGCCGCTCCGCGGGCAGAACGCGGACGCCCAGGGGTATCTCGCCGGCCCGGACCTCGTGCGACCGGGGCGGCGCGAGCCGCACGGTCACCACCTCGGAGGTGCCCGGGTAGAGGGAGACGCGTGCCGGCTCCACGGTGCTCCACGCGGCACAGTCGCCGACCACTTCGAGCGTGTAGGCCTCGACGATGTCGCCGTCGTTGCGCACGGTCAGGGACGTCGTCGCTTCAGCGCCGGGCGACACCGTCACCGTGGACATTTCGAGTTCGGCAGATGTGGTCACGATGCGACGTTAAGCCGCCCCTGCGGTTCCGCAGCAGAGACGCGAGGGCAACGAGCGGGCAGGGCCGGTGCCCCGACGGCACAACCGCACGGTCTCCCCGAGCCCCCTCCCCGGGCCCGGTCCCCGTGCCGGAGGCCGGTGTGATCAAGAGTGGACAAGAGGCATACCGGACGGACGCACCTGAGGAAGACGAGCGCGGAACGATGACGACGACAGACATGAAGAACAACGCAGTGGAACGCGGCCAGTACCGCCGGGCCGCGCCCGCGGGGCGGGGCGGGCGGGGGGGGCCGGCCCTGGCGGGCTGCTCCTGACGTACGGGGGCGGCGGGCGGGAAGCGGTGCGGAGTGAAGG
>NZ_JBHVPX010000003.1:0-64869 GCF_042887155.1 Streptomyces sp. NPDC057963 | reverse complement strand
CACCTTTGGACGCCTCGCGCGGAACCATTACGCCGACACCACGTCACAACACCGCCGTGTAACCCCCCCACTACCCCCGGCCCGCTCCGTCGGAGCGGGCCGGCGAGGGCGGTGCCAAGGAGGCTCCCGGGGGCAGGATCTCCGTAGCGGTCTACGCGGAGGACCTGATCCTGCAGACCGGCGTGGTCCACCAACTGCGCCAGCGGCCCGAGATGGACCTGATAGCGGACTCCGAGGCCGACCTGGCCCAAGTCTCCTTAGTAGTCGTGGACATGGTGGACGAGCCCACCGTCCAGCTCCTGCACCGTCTGCAGCGCAACACCGCGACCCGCACCGGACTCGTCGTCGGCTTCTTCGAGTCGGGCGCGCTCCAGACCATGATCGAGTGCGGCGTGGCCGCCGTGCTGAGGCGCGGAGAGGCCGATCAGGACAGTCTCGTCCACATGGTGAAGGCAATGGCGAACGGTGAAGGCGTGCTGCCGGGCGACCTGCTCGGGAAGCTCCTCGACCATGTCAGCAGCCTCCAGCGCACGGTCCTCGATCCCCGGGGACTCTCGCTGTCCACCCTCACGACACGGGAGGCGGAGATGATCAGGCTGGTGTCGGAGGGCTTCGGCACCGCGGAGATCGCGCAGAAGACCTCGTACTCCGAACGCACCGTCAAGAACGTTCTGCACGAGGTGGCGACACGGCTCGAACTGCGCAACCGGGCCCACGCCGTCGGCTACGCCATGAGACACGGACTCATCTGAGTTCTGCGACGGGCTCCCGCGCGGACGACCTGAGGACGTCGCCGCGCGGGAGTGCGGGTGCCTCCGGGAAGAGACCCGGGGAGGGGCCGCCGCAAAGGGCAGCGGCCCCTTCCCCCGCTCCGGGTACTCCGGGCCTGTCCTTGGCCCCCCGCAAGCGCGATGCTTGTGGTGGAGAGTCGTCAACCAGACTGTGAGGTGGGCCGTGACCGGCACTGCTGGCCCGGCGAGGCATACCCGGCTGGGCCGACTGGTGGGCACCGCGGTGCTGTTGACGCCGTTGCTGGTGGCGGGTTCCGTGTCCGCCCCGCAGGGCGCGCCGAGGGCCGTCGCGGCGGCGGACGAAGTCCCGGCGGACGCCGGGCGTATCGCCTACGCCGGTACCGAACACCGAAGCCTCGGCCGGGTCGCCGACCCGGCCACCAGCGCCCCGCTGTTCGGAACCGGGCCGGCCCACTACGACCAGGACCCCTCCGCGCGCGGTGAGGTGCTGGTCTTCACCAGCCTGCGCGACAGCCTGCGACCGCAGGTGTACGTGCGCGACGCCGGCGGAGCGGTGCGCAGGCTCACCACCGACCGGGACGCCGCACACCCCGAACTCTCCCCGGACGGGCGGACCGTGGTGTTCGACTCCGCGGAGCGGGGGCCGGGTGATGTGGTCCAGCGTGACCTGTGGACCGTCGGGATCGACGGCTCCGGCCTGCGGCGGCTGACGGACACCTCCAACAACGAGACCTCCCCGACGTTCTCCCCGGACGGCTCGCGGATCGCGTACTCCTGCGACTCCGGTCCCGGGGGGAGCGGGCTGATATACGAACGGGCCGTGGCCGGCGGCGCGGCGAGGGTGATCAGTGACGGCCCGCCCGGCGACGCCACCGAGCCGGAGTGGAACCCGGTGGACGACGACTCCCACCGCACTCTTGTCGCGTACACCCTCACCACGGACGGGACGAAGGGCCCCCGGCTACGGGTGACCGAGGGTGTCGGAACCGACCGTCCCCTGCTGGCCGGTGTCCAGGCAGACTGGCGCACCCGCTCGGCCGCCTGGCTGCCGGACGGGAAGGACCTGGTCTTCCTCAGCCCCGACACCACCTGCGGGTGCAAGGAGTACGACCACGTCTACCGGACGACCGCCTTCGACGGGACCGAGCCGAGCCTGGCGCTCGGCGAGGACCGTGCGGTCGAATCGCCCACCTGGCTCGGGTCCGCGGACTCCGGGACCGTCGTCGTGGCACGGCGGACCCCCCGCGAGGCCAACGACGTGACGCTCCAGGACGTCCGGCAGGACGGTTCGGACCCGCGGGACCTCGGGCTCTCCATCCTGAAGGAGGACCCGGCGGCCAAAACGAACACCGACCCCGCCAAGGATCCCCTGTTCAACCCCCAGGACATCTACGACCCGTGGACGGAGCGGCAGAGCTACACACCGGACGGCCGGCGCATCGTCGTGACCCGCTTCGAGGGCCAGGAGAAGGAACGCGTCGAACAGATCTGGCTGGCCGACGCCGACGGTTCCCACGAGGCGCGGATGCCGCTCGCCGGACGCGGTCCCCGCGACTGGGACACCGACCCCACGTTCTCCCCGGACGGCACCAGGCTTGCGTTCACCCGGACCTCGCCCGGCGGGGTCGGTGAGGCCGCGGGGCCGAGCAGCATTCTCATCGCGGACGTCGCCACGGGAGCGATCGTGGGCCGAATCGTCCCGCCGGAAGGGCAGTTGGCGGGCGGTGACGCGCAGCCGACCTGGTCGTCCGACGGCACCACCCTCGCGTTCACCCGCAACCACGTGATCCGGGGCCTGGGCGGCATCAAGCACGTCTGGACCGTGCCGGTGGCGGCGCTCGACCGGCAGCGGGACCTCAGCGCCACCGTCTGCCCCGGTGAATGCAAGAAGATCGACGACAGCCCCGCCTTCTCCCCCGACGGCAAGTCGATCGCCTTCAACCGGAAGGACGGCGGCGGCCAGGTCGACGAGCGCGCCGGAATCATCGTGACCTCGCCGACCGGCGGCGAGTGCCGGGTCGTGCTTCCGTCCGTCCAGCGGAACAACCCCGACGCATGCCATCAGGACATCCCCGACACCTCGCAAACCGGGCCCTTCCAGCCCCGCGACGTGGCCTGGTCGCCGGACGCGGGGCGGCTGGTGCTGAGTTCACGGAGAGCGCTCGCGCCGAACTCCCCCGAGCAGCTGTCCGTCCTCGACCTCTCCTCCGGCACGCTGACGCCGTTCGGCGACAGACTCACCGGGCGGCAGAAGGAGCCAGCCTTCCAGCAGTCGGTCGACCTGTCCCTGACCGCACCGCCCACCGGCCCCGCGGTGGAGACCGGCTCCTCCGTATCGGTGACGGTCACCGTCACCGACAAGGGTCCCGCACCCTCGCCCGGCACCACGCTCACGGTCGACGCCCCGCCCGGCGTGCGCCTGGAGGAGCTCACCACCCCGGCCGGGCCCTGTGCCGCCGGATCGCCCCAGTGCGACCTGGGCGTGCTCCGGCCGGGCGCCAGTGTGGAGGTCACCGCTCGGCTGACCGGGGTGACGCCGGGGGACCAGCAGATCGGCTGGTCGGTCACCGGAGCCGTGGTCGATCCGAACCCCACGGACAACGCCACCGGGACGACCGTCCCGGTCCAGGACGGACCCGGGACACCGACGCCCACCCCGTCTCCTTCGCCCTCGCCTCCCCGGCCTCCGGCCCCCCTGCCGCCCGAACCCGAGGCGGGGCCCGCGGTCACGGTGCGGGCCCAGCCCAGCCCCGGCTTCGTCGGCGGCCGGGTGGTGGTGACGTACACCGTGCGCAACGGCAGGAACGCGCTCGCCACCGGCCTGCGGCTCAGGCTCGGACTGCCCGCGCGGATCCCGGCGGGTCCGCTTCCGGCGGGCTGCGCAGCCGGCGTGTGCGCCCTGCCCGACCTGGTACCGGGAGCCTCCACGGTCGTCCGTGTCGTGCTCAAGCCGGACCGGGCGCTGAGGACGGCCATGACCGGAACGCTGACCACGACCGGTACCGACGCCGACACAGGCGACAACGTCTCCAGGATCCCGCTGCGCATCCTCCAGCCCCGTATCGTCGCGGTGCCGGCCGTCGGCAAACCGGGGTTCGTCACTTCCGTACGAGGCAAGGACTTCCCGCCCGGAGCGCCAGTGACGCTCACCTGGAAGCCCGGGATCACGGCAGCCGCGCTCCCCACCGTCCCGCGCGGGGACCGTACGTTCATCGCGCAGCTGCTGATCCTGGCGAAGGATCAGACGGGGCCGCGCACGATCACCGCCCGAGGACCGGGGTTCGGCCCCGTCACCACGCCCTTCCTGGTGGTCAGCGGCACCATCGTTCCGCCGGACGAGGTGGGGCGCAGGTGATCCACGAAGTCGACGAGGGGCTGCGACTGCTGCTGATCGACGCCGGCCTCCAGGAGAGCGGGGTCGACCTGGTCTTCGACGCACCGACGAAGGACTGGTCCGCCCGGCGCAACGCCCCCACGGTCAGCGTCTTCCTCCACGGCATCCGTGAGGATGCGGCCCGCCGCCGTACCGGCACGGCGGAGGAGCACGACGACCACGGCGTGGTCGTCGGCCGGCGGACCCCGCCGCGCTGGTTCGAGCTGACCTATCTGGTGACCGCCTGGACCAATCGTCCGCAGGACGAACACCGCCTGCTCTCCGAGGTGTTGCGCTGTCTCGTACGGTCGGACGTCCTGCCCGCCCGCATGCTCACCGGCAGCCTCGCCGAGCTCGGGCTGACCGTGGAGATCGAGGCGGCGGGTCCGGGCACCGACCGGCCGTCCTCCCTGGACGTGTGGTCCGCGCTCGGTGGTGAGCTCAAGGCCGCGATCGACCTGCGTGTGTGGGCACCGCTGGCCGGGGAACGGACTTCCGCCGGACCGCCGGTCACCGAAGGGCTGGTGGTGAAGGCCGCGCCCGCGCAGGGCGGCGACGGGGCAGGGCCGGGACGCCGGCTGCGCTACGACGGGGCGTCCGACCCCGGCGAGCAGGGCTTCGCCGCCGAACGTGAACGGCAGTTGCCGCCCGGTCGGCGAAGGCGTGGGGGCGCGGCTCGATGACCACCGCACAAGGCACCCGTGCCGTCCGCGAACCGCCCGGCACCCCGACGGCGGCGGTCGAGGATCTCTGGGAGCGGTTGATCCACGTCGAGCAGCGGGTCAGGCACGCCGTGGCGGCCCGGCGGGCCACCGACCCGGAACCGGACGATCCGTACCGGGGGCAGTACCTCACCCCCGAGGCGGCCGAGCGGATCGTGGCCTCCCGCGACGCGTTCGCGCCCGTACCGGCGTACGGCTCCGAGCCCTCGCCGAACTCCCCGCCCGGGAGTCGTATCGGGCAACTCGCCGAGAACTTCGGCCTGGTACCCCTCGACGTCGACCTGCTGCTGGTCGCGATGGCACCCGACATCGACATCCGGTTCGAGCGGCTCTACGGCTATCTCAACGACGACCTCAACCGGCGAAGGCCGGCCATCGGTCTGGCACTCGAACTCTGCGGCCTGCCCGCGGCGAGCTCGGGCCGCTTCCGGTTCTCGCCGTCCGCTCCGCTCGTCGCGGGCGGGCTGCTGGAGGTTCTGGAGGCCGACCGCCCCCTGCTCTCGCGGGTGCTGCGCGTGCCGGACCGGATCACCGCGTACCTGCTCGGTGATGATGAGACCGATGGGAGGCTCCGCGGCCTGGTCCGGGTGGCCGGTCCCGAGGAGGAGCCCGACACGGGACCGGAGACCCTGCGGGTCGCGGCGGCATTGGGCACGGGCAGCGGCCTGGTGCATCTGCTGGACCGGGGAGGCGACCCGGGCAGGCTGGCGGTCGAGGCGCTCCTGGCCGCAGGGCGCCGTCCGCTGGTGGTCGACATCGCGGCGTTCGCCGCCGCTCCCGAACCGGCGGAGCTCGTACGGACCCTGGCGGCCGAGGCCCGGCTGAGCCGCGGCGGTGTCGTCCTCGGACCGCTCGAAGCGCTCGCCCCCGAGCGGCCCGAAGGAGCCCGCCTGCTCGGTCGCCTGTGCGCGGCCCTCAGCGGCGCTCCCCTGATCGCGTACGGGAAGAAGAACTGGGACCCGCTGTGGACCAGGGACAGCCCGGTTCCGGTCCGCGTCCTGCCCCCCGGCCCCACGGGCGTGGCGCGGCAGTGGCGTCGCGCGCTCGCCGAGGCCGGAACGTCTGTCGGACTGCCCGCCGGGAACGTGCCGGCCGACGAGGGCGTCATAGCGACCACCACCTCCTACCGGCTCGACTCCGAGCAGGTGCGCAAGGCCGCCGCCGTCGCCTCCCGGCTGGCTGTCCTGGAGGAGCGTCCGGTGGACGTGCAGGACCTGCGCACGGCGGTCCGGGCACAGAACGGCGCGGGGCTCGAACGGCTCGCCCGTCGCATCGAGCCCGCGGTCGGCTGGGACGACCTCGTGCTGCCTTCCGCGACCCGCCGCCAGCTGTCCGAACTCGCCCTGCGCGCCCGCCACCGCGGGCAGGTGCTCGGCCAGTGGCGGATGCGGCCGGGCGGTGGCCGGGGGCGGGGGGTCATCGCATTGTTCGCCGGCGAGTCCGGCACCGGAAAGACCATGTCCGCCGAGGTGGTGGCGGCTGAGCTCGGCATGGAACTCTACGTCGTGGACCTGTCCATCGTGGTGGACAAGTACATCGGTGAGACCGAGAAGAATCTCGAAAGGATCTTCGTCGAGGCGTCCGACGTCAACGGCATCCTGCTGTTCGACGAGGCGGACGCCATTTTCGGGAAGCGCTCACAGGTCAAGGACGCGCACGACCGCCATGCCAACGTGGAGTCGGCCTATCTGCTGCAACGGATCGAGTCCTTCGACGGCATCGCGGTGCTCACCACCAATCTGCGGGCCAATCTGGACGAGGCATTCACCCGCCGCCTCGACGTGATCGCGGAGTTCCCCATGCCGGACGCCCAGCAGCGACTGGCCCTGTGGGACCGCTGCCTCGGGACGGCGATCCCGCGCGACGCGGAACTCGACCTGGACTTCTGCGCGCACCGCTTCGAGCTGGCGGGAGGATCGATCCGCGCCTGCGCGGTGACCGCCGCCTACCGGTCGGCGGAATCGGGGAGACCGCTCGGTATGGAGCAGATCGTCTCGGCGGTACTCCAGGAGTACCGCAAACTCGGCCGGCTGGTCATGGAAAGCGAGTTCGGCCCTTGGCTGGACCGCGTGCAGGGGCGCGGCGAAGGATAGGCCCTGAGGGAATCCGGACCGTACCTCTTCCGGCAGGCCGTGGGCCGGAGCCCATGGCCCGACCGCAGCGGCGCCCGGCGCCGCCGCCCGGGTGATCGGCGTACTGCCGTTCGAGCGGATGCCGAAGCCTTCTCCGCGTGGCCGCGCGGTTCCTGGCACCGGCATCTCTACGATCCGACCGGCGAGCCGTTGGAGTTCGTCGTGACATCGCGGCGGGCGTGACCTCGCCCGGCCGCAGGCCTCCCCGGGGAGAAAAGTGGTCCGGTCGAGCAACCGTGTTTCGCCGCCCCTGCTGCTGGTCGGCCTGGCCCTCGGCGCCGCCTGGCTGGCCGGCTGCGCGGACCGGGCGCCGGCGGAGCGTTCCGACGCCCCGCACCAGTCCGCCGCGGAGGCCGGTGCCACATCCGCGGGCCGGGGCCTACGACTGCAGGACCCCCCGGAGCTGGTCAGCCGCAACGGGGTTCTCAAGGCATCCATCGTCGTGGAACGGCGCAAGGTCCCGGTCGGCGACCGCCAGTTGTACGCGACGACCTACAACGGTGCGTACATGCCGCCCACCTTGCGCGTACGGCCCGGCGACCGCATCGATCTCACCCTGACCAATCGCGTCGACGAGGACACCAACGTGCATACGCACGGCCTCCATGTATCGCCGCGTGCCCCGGCCGACGACATTTTCATCGCCGTCAAGTACGGCCACTCGTACCACTACTCGTACCGGCTGCCGCGCAGCCAGCCCACCGGCACCTACTGGTACCACTCGCACGCCGACATGATGTCCGCTGCCCAGGTCGCGGGCGGCGAGTCCGGCGTCATCGTCGTCGAGGGGCTGCGGAACCACCTGCCGCCGTCGTTGCGCGGCATCACCGAGCACACGGTCGCGCTCAAGGACTTCCAGGTGCAGGGCGATTCGATCAAGACCCATCCCCTGAGCATCGGCGCGCCCACCAACCGCACGGTCAATGGCCAGACGAACCCGGTCATCCACATCCGGCCGGGCGAGACCCAGCTGTGGCGGTTGGCCAACATCGGCGCCAACATCTTCTACAAGCTCCACCTTCCGGGCACCCGCTTCCACGTGATTGCCCAGGACGGCATTCCCGTCCGGAAGGTCTATGCCCAGGACACGCTGATCATCCCCGCCGGCGCCCGCTTCGACGTCCTCGTCCAGGGCGGCAGCCCCGGCACGGCCCGGCTGGAGACCCTCCCGTACAACAGCGGCCCCGCAGGCAACCAGTTCCCCCAAGCGGCCCTGGCGACCGTCGTCACGGGTGGCCCGCGCACGACCCGGGCCATCGTCCCGACCGGCTTCGCCCCGCACGAGGACCTGAGCCGGGCAACGATCGCGGCCCGCAAGTCCGTGGTCTACACGGAGAACAAGGCGGGCACGGAGTTCTTCATCAACGGCCGGGCGTACGACTCCCGCCGGGTCGACTTCACCTCCGCGCTCGGGACCGTGGAGGAGTGGCGCATCCGCAACGACACGGACGAGGACCACAGCTTCCACGTCCACACCAACAACTTCCAGCTGATGAGCACCGATGGGAAGGCCCACGACCCCTCCCACGGCTGGTACGACACAGTGAACGTGCCTGCACGCGGCGAGATCGTCATCCGGATCCACTTCACCGACTTCACCGGCAGGACCGTCCTGCACTGCCATCTCCTCAACCACGAGGACATGGGCATGATGGCCGTGCTCGACATCGTCCGCGCAGGCCGGGAACCGGGCAAGTGACCACCGATCACAGGTAGGGGTGCCGCCCCTTTCGCCGGATCCGCCGTGTGCCTGCCGGGGCTTGATGCAATCGACCGGGGCGAGGGGTGCCACGAACCGGTCGGCTTGAGAGCCACAGGACAACCCGTGACGCCCTCGGTGCCCGCCCGGCGTCGGGAGTTTCATGGCCATTCCCCGGACGCTGGACCATCGAGCGCGGGATCGACCGGCTTTCGCACCACCCGGGACATCGGGACCCGCCCGCACCGCTCCGATAACATGATCGAACTCACGACGAGTGCCCTGATCGCCCGTTCTTCACCAGGAAACCATGCCATCCGGCATGAAAACTGACCTACCCGACTCACATCTAACAAATCGGCTAAAGAATTGATATCCATAATATCGCGGGTGTTCTCGCGAATAAATTGCAGAATTTCCTTCGCCTCGTGGCGTCAACCGCGGGCGATACTGTGGGCCGTAGTGGGTGTGGTGGCCCTCGGATTCCTCGTCGCCCTGGAGATCGCCGCGCGCCACTACGGCGTGCCGGGGCCGATCACCAACCAGGCGCGAGAGGTGATATTCGCCCCCAAATCAGGGCCGCTGCTGTACGCCAGTATGGCGTTGATGACGGTGGTGCTCACCTGGCGGCAACGGCTCATCGCGGCCGGGGCCGCGGTCGGCATCGATGTCGCCTTCTTCCTGGTGCGGTGGGCGGTCGACGCCAAGGTGACCGAAGGCCATTCCTTCGGCAACGGCGCGTTGTGGGTGATTCTGGCCTGTGCGGTCATCGCGATCACGCGCCGCACCGGCAGTGAACGTGTCCTGCTGCTGAAGGGCGTCGGGCTGGGCCTGCTGCTGGTGGCCGGCCGCAAGACCGGCGATGCCTGGCTGCTCATCACGTCGAAGACCCGTCCGGCGGTGCTCGACCAGTACGTGGCAACTGCCGATCACGCGCTGGGCAACCCGTCATGGCTGGTAGGCCGAGTTGTCCAGGCCACCGGCCCGATCGGCGACCGTGTACTCGACTACGTCTACGTTCAGCTCGCGGTGGCCGCGGTCGTCGTCGCGCTGTACCAGCTGCGCAACGTGGCCGTCGAGCGTCGCTTCCCGGGCCATCACCTGGTGCGCACCTTTCTGGTCATCGGCCTCCTCGGGCCGGGCATCTACATGATCTTCCCGGTGGTCGGACCGATTTTCGCCTACGGCGCCGACGGCGGGCACTGGGCGGCGGCCAACCTGTGGCCGGACACGCCGCCGCCGATCAACGCCCCGCACCACATGCCATTCAACGAGATCACCCCGCGCAACTGCATGCCCAGTCTGCACACGGCGTGGGCCACCACGATCTTCCTTCATTCCCGCAGGGGCCCACGGATTCTGCGATTCGCAGGCGCGTTCTGGCTGATTGCCACGCTCGGCGCGACGCTGGGATTCGGCTACCACTACGGCGCGGATCTCGTGGCCGGCGTGGTGTTCGCGGTCACGATCGAGGCAGCGCTGCGCTCGCTCGACCGCGGCTGGGACCGGTCAGGAATCCAACTGGTCGCCTACGGTGCAACGATCTTCACTGCGCTCCTGGTGTCCTATCGCTATCTGTCGATGGAGATGGCCGGACACCCCTGGGTGTTCGGACCACTTCTCATTCTGGCGATGGCCTCAGTGGTGTACGGCTATGTGCGGACCATCAAGCTGTGGGATCCGGTTGCCGCACCGGTGCGGCAACCGGAACCGCAACCCGAACTCGTCTGAGCCGTGTTGCACGGGGACCCTGCCCCGGAGCGCCGCATCGGCGGGATGGTTGTGTCCGAGCGCTCCGGGGGGTCGTGAGCCGGAGGCCTGTCGCTTCTCCTGGTGTGCGAGGCCGGCCGGTGGGCGCGTCAGTGGGTCTCGGAAAGCAGTCCGTCGAGTTCGGGAAAGGCGATGCCTTCGGCGAGGGAGGCATAGCCGCCGGTGCCGAAGAGTTCCTGCGCGGCTCGACGGGCGGCAGCGTAGGCGGCCTGCGCCACGCCCGAGCCGAGGCTGACGCGAGCCACCCCGAGGGCGCCGAGCTCGGCAACGGCCGGGGCGCCGGGGCCGGCCATGACGTTCAGCGGTACGGGGATGCCCCCGGCCAGCGCCGCGATGGTGGTGGTGTCGGTGACGCCGGGGACGAAGATGCCGTCCGCGCCCGCATCGACGTACCGGTGCGCCCGGTCCAGGGTTTCCTTCAGCCGGGTGTCCGGGTCGCCGAGCCCGAACAGGAAGGTGTCGATACGGGCGTTGAGGAACAGGTCCGCGCCCGCCCGGTCGGCCGTCCGCCGGGCCGCGGCCAGCCGCGTCGCGAGCTCTGACGGAGGCCGGGTGCCGTCCTCGATGTTGACGCCGACGGCGCCCGCCGCGAGCACCCCGGCGACGGTCTCGGCAACGCCGGCGGCGTCCGTCCCGTACCCGCCCTCGATGTCAGCGGTGACCGGGACGGCGACGGCGGCGACGATACGGGCGATCAGCTTCAGCGCCCGGTCGCGGGTGAGGACGTCGCCGTCCGGGCACCCCAGGGACCAGGCGACGCCGGCACTGGTGGTGGCGATCGCGGGGGCGCCCGCGGCCTCGATGACACGGGCGCTCGCAACATCCCAGGCGTTGGCGAGCGCGAGGGGCGCGGGCGGGGTGTGCAGGGAGCGGAAGAGACGGGCGTTGTCCGGCTGTGCAAAAGTCATGGAAGCAGTCAAACATCGACTGCCGCCCACCGTCTGGCAGGAATCCGACAGGGGCGTCGGCATCGGATCGGGCGGGGCGGGGGAGCGGTGGACGCCTCGGCCCGGAGGCTCTGCGTCCGGGCGAGCAGATGCGCCTCGGTGACCGGGTCGGACTCGGGCAGGCCCAGACGGATGTACTGCTCCCGCGGAGCGCCCGACGCCCTCAGCAGGTCGGTGAGCAGCGTCGCCATACGCAGCTCCAACTCGTCGTCGACGAGGAGGTGTTGATGCCCCGGGTCGGCTTCCAGATCGTAGAGCAGGGTCCCGAAGGCGTACGGGTTGGACAGGGCGTGGCCCGGCACTCTCACCAGCGGCACCTCCTTGGTGAAGGAGAACGGCGGCACCAGCTCGGCGTTCTTGAGCTCGGCGTACTACGGAATGGCCTCCCGCCTGGACGACCAACTCGGCAGGATCACCCGGGCAGTCGAGCAGGCCGGTGCCGCGGCCCGCACCGTCACCCTCTTCTTCGCCGACCACGGTGAATACCTCGGCGACCACGGGGTGATCGAGAAGTGGCCGTCCGCGATGCACGACTGCATCACCCGCTGATCATCAGCGCTCCCGGACTCGGCGAGGGCGGCCGGGAATGCGACGCGATGGTGGAGATGGTCGATGTCCTGCCCACCGGTGCTCGATCTCGCGGGCGTGCCCGCGCCTCATCGCCACTTCGGCCGCAGCCTCCTGCCGCTGCTGCGCGATCCGGCGGCTCCCCACCGCGAACTCGCCTTCACCGAGGGCGGGTTCACCGTGGAGGAGGAGTCGCGGATGGAGCACGCCGCATTCCCGTACGACCTGAAGTCGGCGCTCCAGCACGAAGATCCGACCGTGGCGGGCAGGGCCGTCGCCGTCCGGGACCGGGAGTGGACGTACGTGTGGCGGCTGTATGAGCGGCCCGAGCTGTACCACCGCGCCGAGGACCCGCACGAGTGCACCAACCCCGCGGGCCGCCCCGAACACGCCGAGGTGGAGCGGCGCCTGCACGACGCCGTGCTGCGCTGGCTGGTGGAGACCTCCGATGTCGTCCCGGCCGCTCCCGATCCGCGTCGGCCCGACGTGGACCTGCCCGCCCTGGCCCATACGGCGCGTCCTGCTGCTCGCCGCGCGCCTCGGCCCGACGCCGTGGAGCGGCCGGAGCGGTGGCTCGCGGGATTCGCCACCGTCACCGCGGGGCCGGGCGAGACCGTGACGACCGGGATCCGGCTTCCCGAACGGGTCTTCAGGTTCTGGGACGAGGGTGCGGACGGCTGGAGCGCGGTCCCGGGCACGTACCGGGTCCTGGCCGGCCGCAGTGCCACCGACACCCGGCTCTCGGCCGTCGTCGACGTACGCGCCGAAGGCGCATGAGGCTCCGGCGACTTCCGTGAACGGCACGCCACCGTCACGCAGTCCGTCCCTGGGGAGCGGCCGGTGGCGGCGCGGGCGTCGGCCGGCCTGCTGCGCACGTATGCCGGCCGCCCATGGGGAGGCCGACTGCGGGGTGGGTGTCGGTGGCCAAGGGCTGTCCCGTGGTCCCTGGTGGATCGGCCTACGGGACAGCCGTCAGTCGGGCAGGTGGTAGACGGCGAGGGCCGCGGTGTCGTCGTGGAGGCGGTTGTTGCTGTAGGCGAGGAGGTCGCGGTGGAGGCGGTCGAGGAGTTCCCGGGGCGGGAGGGGGCCCCAGGAGAGGACACGCTGGGGGAGGGGGTAGAAGGCCCCCGCGGGGTCGCGTGCTTCGGTGACGCCGTCGGTGTAGAGCAGCAACTGGTCGCCCGGGCGGAAGGGGTACTCGTCGATCCGGTAGTTCTCGGTGAGGAGCATGCCGAGGTTGAGCGGCGGTGCGGGGTCGGCCGTCTCCAGCTCGGTGACCTCGTCGGAGCGGATGAGCAGGGGCGGGGGGTGGCCGCAGTTGACGATGCGGACCACGTGGCGGCGGGGGATCTCCGCGAAGACGGCCGTGACGAAGCGTTCGCCCGTGTCGTTTCCGGCAAGGCGGGCGGACCTGCGGTTCATGCTGGTCTCCACCCGGCGGACGACGTCGGTGAGGTCGGGCTCGTCGTGGGCGGCCTCACGAAAGGCGCCGAGCAGGGTGGCGGCCGTCTCCACGGCAAGGAGGCCCTTTCCACGGACGTCGCCGATGACCAGCCGGAGTCCGTACGTGGTGGGGACGGCCTCGTACAGGTCGCCGCCGATGCGTGCTTCCGCGGCAGCGGACAGGTACAGGGTTTCCACCTGAATGGGGCCGATGCGGCGAGGGACCGGGCTGAGCAGGACATGCTGCGCGATCTCGGCCACGAAACGCACGGTGGCGAGGGTGCGCTCCCGGCGCACGCGGTGGGCAGCCAGGATCGTTCCGAGAACACCGACCAGGGCGGTGCACAGGTAGGCGGCCACGTAGTGGCGCTCCCACACGTAGCTCACGGTCCGGCCCGCGCAGCACGGGGTGCCGGCCAGGACCCCTTCGAAGACGATCGCGAACACGGTGACGGCAGCGACGGCGACGGGGCCGTGGGCGAAGGCCGCGATCACCGGGAGGGCGATGAGCAGGAAGCTCACGGGCCACTGCACGGGCGTGATGGGTTCGAGCACCAGGATGCCCGCGATGTAGAAGGCGGGCAGCCAGCGCATCCACGCGGGCGCGGCGGGCACCTGCGGGCCCGCGTTGCCAGGCTGCGCCGTCCAGTCGCCCGCCGCTCCGGGGCGGCCCGGCCACCTCACTGCTCCCTCCGGCGCGAAGCGAGCACGGACGCCGCCCCGCCGGAGCACGGAGCCACCGCGTGGCCCGTACGCGGACGGTGCCCCCGGCAGGTCCACTCACACAACCCGTACACGCGGAACTCCTGACGCAAGACATGGTCAAAACGACCATCTTGCTGCGCCCTACGGCTTCGGGCCGGTCATTGCTCCAGCCCATGGCATGTCAGGACCGGTACGGCCGGCGGGCAACCGCGGCGTCCCGTCGGAGCAGATCCGGCCCGGAGATTCGCCCTCATGCCCCAGCCTGTGCGCCGACCACCACACGCGCCGGTGTGAGCACCGGGTGGTCCGTTGCTCACACCGGGACCCCCATGGGCTCGGCTCCGGCTCGGTCGCACCATTCAGCCCAATTTGACATTAGCTCGCCTTATGGAAGATAAAGAAGGTCCTTTGGGCTAAAGATCACGCAACGTAACGTTCGAGGCGTGGCGGCCCACGCATGCCTACGTGAATGAGTAATGCCGTGTCCCACGCCGCTGTAGTACCCGACCAGCCGACCGACCCCGCCGGGGACTGGGAGGCATGGCGCGCCGAGCGGCGGCGCTCCGTCACCTCTGCCACCGGGAATCTCGCCCTCGTCGAGACCTGCTGGGCTCCGGCGGGTGAGCGCCCCGACCTCGATGCGGCCCGAGCCGGACAGCCGGATTCTGTGATCGTCACCACGGTCGAGCGCACCGATTCCGTCACCGGCGAGCCCGAGTACGGTCTCCGGTTCTGGGACGCCCGGTCTCCCGCGATCCAGAACTTCGATCGCACCGACGCCTTCCCGTACGACCCGGCCTGGGTGCTGGAGGCCTCGTACACCACGGTGCCAGGCGCCAGGCGGGTCGGATTCGAGCACATCCGGGACAACGGCGGCACCCGGGACCTCGTCGTTCCGGGAGACATCCAGCTCACCCTGGACGGCCGGGACTACACGCTGAGCGCCTTCGACGACGACGGCACCCTGCTGCTCGTCTTCGGCGACCCCACCAACGGCGACATCACCTACGGCGCGGGGCGCTTCCTCTTCGTCACCCGCACCGGTGAGGGCCGCGTCCTGCTCGACTTCAACCGTGCCTTCGTGCCCCCCTGCGGCTTCTCCGACCAGTACAACTGTCCGATGCCGCCGCGGCAGAACCGTTTCCACCTGCCCGTAGAGGCCGGAGAGAAGCGGCCCGTCTTCCGCGACGGCTACGCCGCACAGCACTGATCGCCCCCGCACCCCTCCGCCTCGCAGCACGAAAGCGCATACTCCTCATGAGCATCAAGAAGACTTCCCTGTACGGCGGAGCCACCGCCGCCGCCCTCGCCCTGACCCTGACGGCTTGCGGCGGGGGCTCCCAGGCGGGCGGTGCTGCCGGAGGGGCGCACGACAAGAACGCCACGGTCAACATCGGATCGCTCTACGAGCCGCAGAATCTCGACAACACCGCGGGCGGTGGTCAGGGCGTCACCGAGGCGCTCAACGGCAATGTGTACGAAGGGCTGTTCAGGCTCACCGACGACGGCAAGGTCGAGAAGCTGCTCGCCCAGGACTACAAGGTCAGCGGCGACGGACTCACGTACACCTTCACCCTGCGCGACGGCGTGAAGTTCCACAGCGGCAAGAAGCTCACCAGCCAGGACGTCAAGTACAGCCTGGAGAAGGTGATCGCGAAGGACTCGCAGTCCGCGCGCAAGAGCAATCTCGAGGTCGTCAAGTCGGTCGAGACCCCTGACGCGCGCACGGTGCAGGTCCAGCTATCGAAGAAGTCGATCTCCTTCGTCTACAACCTCTCCTACGTCTGGATCATCAACTCCCAGGCGCAGGGCCTCAAGACGACCGAGGACGGCACCGGCCCGTACAAGCTGAACAAGTGGACCCGCGGCTCCGCTCTCAGCCTCGACCGGTTCGCCGGCTACTGGGGCGACGCGGCCGCCAACAAGCAGGTCGTCTTCCATTACTACAAGGACGCCACCGCGCTGAACAACGCGTTGCTGACCAACGCGGTCGACGTCGTCACGAGCGAGCAGTCGCCCGATGCCCTCGACCAGTTCAAGAGCAACCAGAACTACAAGGTCAACGACGGCAACTCGACGACCAAGCTGCTGCTCGCCTTCAACGACAAGGCCAAGCCCTTCACGGACGTCAAGGTCCGCCAGGCCGTGTCCGCCGCCATCGACGACAAGAAGCTGCTGGAGTCCGTCTGGGGCGGCTACGGCAAGCCGATCGGCTCCATGGTGCCGCCCACCGACCCGTGGTACGAAGACCTGACCAAGGTCAACGGTTACGACACCGCGCGCGCCAAGAAGCTCCTTGCCGAGGCCGGATACGAGAACGGTTTCAGCTTCACCCTCGATACCCCGAACTACGACCCGCACCCGACCGCCGCGACCTTCATCAAGTCGCAGCTCGCCAAGGTCGGCATCACCGTCAAGATCAACACGATCACGCCGGACGAGTGGTACACGAAGGTCTACAAGAACCACGACTTCACGGCCACCCTCCAGGAACACGTCAACGACCGCGACCTGGTCTGGTACGGCAACCCCGACTTCTACTGGGGCTACGACAACAAGCAGGTCACCCAGTGGGTCGAGGAGGCCGAGCAGGCGTCCAGCACCGCTGAGCAGACCGAACTCCTGAAGAAGGTCAACCGCAAGACCGCCGAGGACGCGGCCAGCGACTGGCTGTACCTGTACCCGCAGATCGTCGTGGCCAACAGCAAGCTGTCCGGCTACCCGGTCAACGGCCTCAACTCCCAGTTCTTCGCCTACGACATCAAGAAGGGCTGATGGCCCGATATCTTCTGCGCCGTCTCGCCTTCCTGCTGGTTTCGCTGGCGCTCGCAAGCGTGGTCCTGTTCGTGCTGCTGCGCATGCTGCCGGGCGACCCCGCCAACGCGCTCACCTCCGTGGGCGCCAGTCCCGAGCAGATCGCGGCCGCGCGGCACTCCATCGGCTCCGACAAGCCGCTGCCCGAGCAGTTCTTCCACTGGATCGGGCAGTTGGCCGGCGGTGACCTCGGTACGTCGTTCGTCAGCTCGCTGCCGGTCGGCCCGGAGATCGGCTCCCGGCTGAACGTCACCGTCCCGCTCACGCTGGCCGCCTTCGTCCTCGCGGTGCTCATCGCCGTTCCGGTCGGCTTCGTGGCCGCACACCGACGCCGGACCTGGTACGGCGCACTGCTCAACGGAGTGTCCCAACTGGGCATCGCCGTACCCGTGTTCTGGCTCGGCATGATCCTCATCGCCGTCTTCGCCCTGAACGCCGGCTGGCTTCCCGCGGGCGGCTTCCCGCAGGACGGCTGGTCACAGCCGGCCGAGGCGGTCCGCTCACTCGCCCTGCCCGTGATCACCATCGCGCTCGTGATGAGCGCCTCGCTGATCCGCTACGTCAGGTCGGCCGCACTCGACGTGCTGGGCAGCGACTATCTGCGCACCGCCCGAGCCATGGGCTCGTCGTTCGGACAGGCCATGTGGCGGCACGGGCTGCGCAACGCCTCCGTACCGGTGATCTCGATCCTCGGCATCGAGCTGGCGTCCACGCTGCTGGGCGCGGTGGTCGTGGAGTCCGTGTATGCGCTCCCGGGCCTCGGCTCCCTGCTCGCGACCGGCATCGCGCAGCACGACTATCCGGTGATCCAGGGTGTGCTGTTCGTCTCCACGCTCGCGGTGCTGATCATCGGCTTCACGGCCGACTTCGCACAGCGGATCATCGATCCGCGGCTGCGCGGCAGGCTCTCGGGAGGCGTCCGTTGAAGCAGATGAAGCAGTCGACGAAGCGCTCGTACACATTGACCGTCGGATGCGTCCTGGCCGGCCTGATCGCCGTGCTTGCGCTGGTCTCGCTCCTCTGGCTCCCGTACGCCGCCGACGACACATCCGGCGGACGGCTCACAGGCCCCGGTGCGGGCCATCTGCTCGGCACCGACAAGCTCGGCCGCGATCTGTTCACCCAGCTGATGACCGGCTCCCGTATCGCCTTCGAAGCGGGCCTGGGATCGGTCCTCATCGCCGCTGCCCTCGGCGGCACCCTGGGAGTGCTGGCCGCGTTCGCACAGGGCTGGCTCGACGACACGCTCTCGGCGTTCCTCGACATCCTGATCGCCTTCCCGACGCTGCTGCTGGCGATGCTCATCGTCGCCGCCCGCTCGGCCACACTGGGCTCCGCCGTGCTGGCGATCGGCCTCGCGCAGAGCGCGGTCGTGGCACGGCTGGTGCGGGTCCTGGTCAAGCGGGTCCTGGCGCAGGACTACATCACGGCCGCGCGCACATCGGGCACGTCGTGGCCGCGGATCGTGGCCGGGCACGTGCTGCCCAACATCTGGCCCACGCTCCTGGTCAACCTGGCCCTCCAGTTCGGCCTCGCGGTGCTGGCCGAGGCCGGCCTGTCCTACCTGGGTCTGGGAGCGCCGCCCCCCAACGCCTCGTGGGGCCGCATGCTCCAGGAGGCGCAGGCCACCTTCACCACGTCCCCGGCGGGCGCGCTGGCCCCGGGCATCCTTCTCGTCCTGCTCGTCATCGGCGTGAACCTCATCGCCGACGGACTGCGCGACACCCTCGACCCCGCGGCCCGGCGGAGGCGCGCATGAACATCCTTGACGTACGCGACCTCACGATCCGTACGGCCGATGGGCACATCCTCGTCGACGGCCTCTCGCTGACCATGGCCCCCGGCGAACGCCTCGGCCTCATCGGCGAGTCGGGCTCCGGGAAATCGCTGACCACCCTCGCCGTGCTCGGCCTGCTCCCCGACGGCATGACGGTCACCGGCAGCGCGGAGCTCGCCGGCACCCAGATCGTGGGCGCCGGTGAGAAACAGCTCGCGGGTGTACGGGGCCGGGACGCCGCCATCGTCTTCCAGGAGCCACTCACCGCACTCGACCCCCTGATGCGCGTCGGCCGGCAGATCGCCGAACCGCTGAGCAGAAGGCGAGGGCTGAAGGGCGCCGAACTGAAGCGGTCGGTCGGAGAAGCGCTGGAGCAGGTGCGGCTGCCCGAACCCGAGCGCATCGCCCGCGCCTTCCCGCACGAGATCTCCGGCGGCCAGCGCCAGCGCATCGCCCTCGCCATGGCACTGGCCTGCGACCCGAAGCTGCTCATCGCGGACGAGCCGACCACCGCCCTCGACGTCACCGTGCAGTCGGACATGCTCGACCTGCTCGACACCCTCGTACGGGAACGGGACATGGCCGTCCTCTTCGTCAGCCACGACCTCGCGGTCGTCTCGAAGGTCGCCGATCGCGTCCTGGTCATGAAGGACGGCCGCGCCGTCGAGGAGGGCGACGTTCGCGAGATCGTGCGGACCCCGCGTGAGGAGTACACCAAGGCGCTGGTGGCAAGCGCGCGGCAGCTGGAATCAGCTCTGGACCTGAGGAGCACGTGATGACGCCCGTACTGGAGCTGAACGGAGCCTCCTTCAGCTACCGAGGACACGCCGCGCCCGTCGTCGAGGACATCTCCCTCGCCGTCGAGACGGGGCAGAGCCTCGCCCTCGTCGGCGAATCGGGCGCGGGCAAGACCACCCTGCTGCGACTGCTGCTGGGACTCGCCCGGCCGACCTCCGGCACCGTCCGGTTCGACGGCGAGGAGCTGAAACCGCGCGACGGCAAGCAGACGCGGCGTTTCCGGCGCAGCGTGCAGTGCGTCTTCCAGGACCCGTACTCGTCGCTGGACCCGCGCCGGCGCGTCGGAAGCATCGTGTCCGAACCCCTGCGTTCCCTGGGTATCGACAGCCGGGTCACCGCCGTGCCCAAGGTGGCCGACGCCCTGCAGCGGGTCGGACTCCCGGCCGACGCGGCGGAGCGCTATCCACACGAATTCTCCGGCGGCCAGCGCCAGCGCATCGCGATCGCCCGCGCGACCGTGTGCGACCCGCGCGTGCTGCTCGCCGACGAGCCCGTCAGCGCTCTCGACGTCACGACTCGCGTCAAAGTCGTGGAACTGCTCAACGAGTTGAAGCAGGAGCAGGGCCTGACCCTCGTCATGGTCTCCCACGACCTGTCGGTGGTCGCCTCGCTGTGCGAACGCACCGCCGTCCTCGAGAACGGCCGCATGGTCGAACAGGGCGATACCGCACAGGTGCTGGGCTCTCCCGCACACCCGTACACGCGTCGCCTGGTCGAAAGCGTGCCCCGGCTGCCTGCTTGACCGGTGGGTGCGTGCCTGCCGGTGCCGGTGCCGGTGACGGGGGCGAGGCCGAAGCGGAGGCCGTCGTCGGCGCTGCGGGGAGCCCTGGTGCCTCCCGGGACGCGGGCGGGTCCGGACCCGCGGCGGCGGCGGCGCCGGCCGGCTTCGCGCTCCGCGGGCTTCCCCCGGTCCCGTTCCGGAGTGGAGCACGGACGAACCGAGAGAACCGAGCAGGGGGCGCGCCCGCGCAGGGACGTCCTCGTGTCCGGCGGCCGACCCGGAGAAGCTCGCCCGGCCGGGCGGAGCCGCGCTTCCCGGGACCGTACGTCGAGGCGCGCCGCACCGTGATCACGAGCCGGGCCGGCCGGGGCACCGGCGCGCGGTGGCCCCACCGTGCCCGCCCGCACCCGGACGGCATCGTTGTCGATCCGGCCGACGGCACCTGGGACGACCCCCCGCGACCACGTCGCCGCCACGGAGCACGGGGACGGCCGGGGACAGCCGACGACCGCATCGCCGACCGTCCTCGCTGCCCCGACCCCGGCGGCGTGCTCCGCCTCCCCACGGGTCCTTCCTTCCCTCCGGTTTCCGGGCCGTGCACCGCGACCGGCCGCTCCGAGCCGCGTCGCCATTGCGGCGCGGAGCGCGCCTGCTCGTGGCCGGGACGGCGGCGGCGGGTGGCCGCGCCTCGCGGAGGTTGCCCCGGAGCGGCGTACGGGACGACCCTGGAAGGGGCATGGCCTGCTGCCCGGGAAAGCCGGCCTCGGGCTGTGCATACGGAGACGACGGAGAGGCACCGGCCGTGGACGGTCGGAAACCTGCGGGGAAGCAGCCTGGCGCGAGTGGTCACCGGGCCGTGCCGCACACCGCGGACATGCAGGTGGAGGCATGGTCGCCGACGGCCGCGGGCTGCATCGGCGAGGCTGTGCGCGGGGTGGTGGAGGGGTTCGCCGACACGTCCGGGGCCGCAGTCCTCGGGGACCGCGCATACACGACCACGGCGGAATCCGATGAGGATCTGCTGGTGTCCGTCCTGGAGGAGGTCGTCTACCGGATGGATGCCGACGACGAGATCCCGCTCGATGTGGAGGTGGGGGCGATCCGGGCGGCGGGGGACGGCAGGGGCCTGTCGGTCCGCTTCCGCATGGCCGACGCCGGGACCGCTGTCGCGGTCGGTGCGGTACCGAAGGCCGTCTCACTGCACGGCCTGCGCCTGCGGGGCGGCCCCGGCGGCTGGACCTGCCGGGTGACCCTCGACGTCTGAGGGGGCAGGGAAGGGGCAGATCATGGCGCTCACAGTGGCACTGGCGGGCGACACCATGCTCGGGCGCAACGTCGCCGAGGAACTGCGCCGCTCGCCGGTGCCGGGGACGCTGGTCTCCACGGGGGTCAGGGAAGCGCTCGCGGAGGCGGACCTGTTCCTGCTCAATCTGGAGTGCTGTGTCTCCGACCGCGGGCACCGCCGGCCCGACCCGCGAAAGGCCTTCTTCTTCCGCGCGCCCTCCGCCGCCGCGAAGGTGCTGGCCGAGCTGGGGGTGGACTGTGCGACGCTCGCCAACAACCACGCCCTGGACTACGGATTCGACGCCATGGCCGACACCCGCTCCCTGCTGGCCGGGGCCGGCGTCCACACGGTCGGCGCCGGGGCGAACGTGCGAGCGGCCCGGGAGTTCGCGGTGCTGGAGGCCGGCGATGTCCGGCTCGCGGTGGTGGGGGTCACGGACCATCCGCAGGAATATGCGGCCGGGGCGGACCGTCCCGGTGTGGCCTGGGCGGATCTCCACGCAGGGGTGCCCGGCTGGCTGACGGAGTCGGTGGGCCGGGCCGCCGCGGCCGCGGATGTCGTGCTGGTCACCCCGCACTGGGGCCCCAACATGACCTCCCGGCCGCCGCACCACGTCTCGGCCGCGGCCCCGGAGCTGCTGGCGGCGGGAGCGACGCTGGTCGCCGGGCACTCCGCCCACGTCTTCCACGGGATCGCCGACCGGATCCTCTACGACCTGGGCGACTTCGTCGACGACTACGCCGTCGACCCGGTCCTGCGCAACGACCTCGGGCTCCTCTTCCTGGTGACCCTGGACGGCCCGGATGCCGCGCACCTGGTTCCCGCCCGGGTGAGGGCGGTGCCACTGGCCCTGGACTACTGCCACACCCGTCTGGCGAGCGGTGAGGACCGGGAGTGGATCCGCGACCGGCTCACCACCGCCTGCACCGAGTTCGGCACCGTCGTCGCCGATCGGGCGGGACGGCTGACGGTCGACTGGAGGTGAAGGACGTGGAGATCGCACTGCTGGAGAGCAGCCCGTACCGCTTCCGGATGGAGCAGCGGGGGCCGATGCGTGTCCCCGGGGTCGTGTTCGCCTCGCGGGCGCTGCTGCCGCAGGCGTCGGGGGACAAGGCGCTGGACCAGGTGGCGAACGTGGCGACGCTGCCCGGCATCGTCCGCGCCTCCTTCGCCATGCCCGACATCCACTGGGGCTACGGCTTCCCGATCGGCGGGGTGGCCGCCACCGACATCGACCACGGCGGGGTCGTCTCGCCCGGCGGTGTCGGTTTCGACATCTCCTGCGGCGTACGGTTGCTGGCCGCCGGCATCGACCGCGAGGCGCTCGGCCACGACCGGACGCGGCGGCTCATGGACATCCTCGACAGCACTATCCCGCGCGGTATGGGCCGTGGCGGTCTGTGGAAGCTGTCGGGGGCCCGGGAGATGGACGAGCTGCTGGTCGGCGGCGCTCGGTACGCGGTCGAGCACGGCCACGGTGTGCCGCGCGACCTCACCCGCTGCGAAGACTACGGCGTCCTGGACGGCGCGGCCCCGGGGCAGGTGAGTGCACGCGCCGTCGAGCGCGGCCTCCACCAGGTGGGAAGCCTCGGCTCGGGCAACCATTTCCTGGAGCTCCAGGCGGTGGACCAGGTCTACGACCCGGTCACCGCGGCGGCCTTCGGGCTGCGGGCGGGTCAGGTGTGCGTCATGATCCACTGCGGCTCGCGCGGTCTGGGGCACCAGGTGTGCACCGACCATGTCCGCGTGATGGACCAGGAGCTGCACCGGCACGGCATCCAGGTCCCGGACCGGCAGCTGGCCTGTACGCCGGTCGACTCGCCGCGGGGCCGCGCCTACCTCGGGGCGATGGCTGCGGCCGCCAATTACGGCCGGGCCAACCGCCAGCTGCTGTCCGAAGCCGCCCGCCACGCCTTCGCGACCGCTGCGGGAGCCGGTCTGGAGCTGGTCTACGACATCTCGCACAACACCGCCAAAATCGAGACCCATGAAGTGGACGGTGTGGCACGTCCCCTGTGCGTCCACCGCAAGGGCGCGACGCGTGCGCTGCCGCCCGGCGACCCGAGCCTGCCGGAGGACCTCGTCCGGGCGGGCCAGCCGGTACTGGTCCCCGGGACCATGGGCACCGCCTCGTACGTGATGGTCGGCCTGCCCGGCAACGATGCCTTCCACTCCGCCTGCCACGGCGCCGGCCGGGTCTGGAGCCGGCACCAGGCGCTGCGGAAGGTCCGTGGGGAGCGGCTTCGCGGCGAGCTGGAGGCCCGGGGCATCGCCGTACGGCCCTCCTCGTGGCGCGGCCTCGCGGAGGAGGCACCGCAGGCGTACAAGGACGTCGACGCGGTCGTCGCCGTCACCGAGGGCGCCGGACTCGCCCGGCCGATCGCCCGCCTGGTGCCGCTGGGCGTAGTCAAGGGATGAGCCCGGTACGAAGCGGGACGGATCACGGATCGGTGCAGCTTCTCCGGGGGCCTCGTCCGTGCGCCCGGTGTCCGCGACGAGCGGCCGGGGCCAGGAAGTCGAGTGCCGGCGTGCCGCGCGGACGGCTTCGCCCCGTCGGTCGACGGGGAGCGAGGCGTTCGACCGTGCGGAACGCGGCCGTCTGTACAAGTGGCTTGTCTACGCGCATCATTGAGTTGCTTCGCTCGGACACGCTTCCTCGGCCGGATCGCGAACATCCTCCTTCATGCATCGGGTCGACGATTGAGTCCATATTTGTCATGCACTCGTCAATTTCCGAGGAGGGCAACACGATGGCTTGCGGATCAACCAGCCTGTGGGCCGGCGAAACCAGCTGGTTCTGCTGTGGCAACGCCTGGGGACCGTGTTCCAGTGCCGGCGGCGGCGCCTGCGGCACCTGCCAGTCCAGCGCACACCACGGCGCGTGGCCCAACGCCTCGCAGGCGTGCTGGGACATCACCCGGCCCGACCTCTGCGGCGAGAACATACCCAGACGCGGCTGCGGCGCGGTGATGAACGTCAAGCACCAGTGCTCGGGCGCGACGGTGTGCATCACGATCACCGACTGCGGCCCGCGCACCAAGGACTGGTGCGGCGAGGCGACTTGCTGCAACGGCACCTGCCGCACCAACCGCGTCCTCGACCTGACCCCGGCCGCCTTCTCGGCGATCGGCAACCTGAGCTCGGGCAAGCTGCCGGTCTACATCTACGAGTGAGGAGCGCCGGCATGACCGTACGACACGACCGGGCCGACGGGATGCGCCGGCGGCGCTTCCTCACCAACGCCGCCCTCGGCGGCGCGACCATCATCGGCGCGACCGCGCTCGGCGGCCTCGACGCCGAGGCCGCATTCGCCGCGGAACCCCCGCTCGACCCAGCGATAGCCAGGTCCGCCTTTGTGGAGGGCCGCATCACGGGCATCACCGGCAGCATCCTGGAGGTGGCCGGATCCAACGGCGGCCACTCCCGGGTGCAGATGACCAACGTCACCAGCGTGTGGAAAGTGCGCGCCGCCACGGCCGAAGTGATCGACGTCGGCGACGGGCTCTACGCACGCGGCGTCAAGATGCCCGACGGCACCGTGGCCGCCGACGCGGTCTGGGTGAACATCGTGAATCTGCAGACGCAGATCCGCGGCATCGCGAAGAACCGACTGCATCTCGCCCATGGGCAGCACGAACTGGTCGGCCACATCGCCCCGGACGCCAGCGCCTCCTACGCCGGCCGCGCACTGACGTCCGACCTGTCCCGGCTGCGCATCGGGCAGAGCGCCCAGGTGCTCGGTGCCTGGCGGCCGTCCGACAACTCCGTGGACGTCGTCCGCATCTCCGTCGGGCACTGATGCAGACCCAAGGACACAGAGAGAGGAAGAGATGCTGTCACTGACAACGAGCCTCGCCCCGCTGGTCCTCGCGGGCCTGCTCGGGTGGACCGGAGTGGTCAAGGCGTTCGGCCGGGGCACTGCACAGCAGGCGCCGAAGACGGCGCTCGCCCGCATGCTGCGCAGCAGTGAGCGGGCCACGACGGTGCTGCGCGCGACCGGTGCGGGTGAACTCCTGATCGCCGCTGGGCTGCTGGCGGTCCCGGCGAACCCGGTGCCGGGGGCCGCCGCCGCGGCCCTGGGCACGGGCTTCCTCGGCTACCTCGGCTACGGCCGGACCGTGGCACCGGAGTCCTCCTGCGGCTGCTCGGCCAGTGACGACACCCCCATCACCTGGCGGGCGTTCGCACGGGCGGCGGTCGTGGTCGTCGGCGGGGTCACGGCGGCGGTGGCACAGGACACCTGGTGGTCGGCGCTCTCCGGGCGGTCCGCCGGTGCCCTTGTCTTCCTGGCCGGGGCGGCGGCGGTTCTGGTCGCCCTCTCGGCCGACCTCGACCGGTGGTGGCTGCTGCCGCTGCGCCGGACGAGGCTGCGCGTCTTCGGCCACCCGCTTCTCGGTACCGCCGGGCGGAACCAGGTGCCGGTCGCAGCGAGCGTCGAACTCCTGGAGAACTCCCTTGCCTGGCAGGCCGCCGCACCCGTGGTCCGGTCCGCCCTGCTGGATCACTGGGAGGACGGCGGCTGGCGCATTCTCCAGTACTCGGGTGTGTACGGGGACCGGGAGAACGCGCGCCCGGTCGCGGTGGTGTTCGCACTCGACGCCACACTCGGGCGCGACACCGGTGACGACCCGATCGTCCGTGTCGGTTACGTCGACGCGGAGAGCGGGGAGACGGTGGCCACGGACGAACTCAACGCGGTGCCGTCGCGAAGGGGCCTGCCGATGGCGGGCTGACGCCACGGACGCCACGGACGGACACCTCGACCCGGTCCGGACGCCCGGCCACCTCACGGGGGGACGGGCGTCCTGCCCGCGCGGATCCCGATCGCCGGGCGCGCAGCGGAGTTCAGCTGCGAGGACATCGGGGCGACGGGCAATGCGTTGCCCGGCACAGGCGGATGTGCAGGGCCCGGATCGGGACAGCCCTCAGTGGCGGGAGACCGTGACCTCCAGCCTGATCGTCTCCTCCGCATGCCCGTTGCAGCCGTTCTGCAGAGCGGCCTGCACCTCGCGCCACGAGGCACAGGGGACGATGCCGGTCACCTCCGTCTCGCAGACCCTCACCTGCCGGGAGTTCTTGTCGCGCGCCAGCCGCACACCCATGTGGTGGGTCGGCGTCTCGATCCGCGCGTAGTACTGCTTGCTGCCCTTGTCCTGGTTGAATTGCGTAGCGGCGATGATGTGGGAGGTCAGCCTCTCCCCGGCTTCTTCCACCGGGCAGGTGATCGTCTCCAGCTCGCCGGAATCCCACCCGCCGTAGCTCTTCGGCGCGACCGTCGAATCGCCGAGGAGGTCCGTCACATCCGCGTACCCGGCCTCGGGTTCGAGCTCGCGCATCACGTTCCAGGCCGTGCTGATGGCGATGACGACCTCCTTGACCTCCTCGCCCACGTCACCGACGCGACCCCGGCGCAGCAGTGTCCCGAGCTGTTCGAGGTCCTTCGCAACAGGCTCGTCGCGCCTCCCCTCGGGCTCCCAGGCGACCAGCGCCTCCCACAACGCCTCCAGCCAGATCGGCTCGTGCTGGTGGATCGTCACCCAGCCGCCGCAGAGCCCGTCCACCTTGAGCCGCCCGAGCCACTTCTCCATGGTGGCGGCCGCATCACCGCTCACCCGGCCCGCGTAGAGCAGCTGGCACACGTAGCCCATCCGCTCCTGGACCTTCTCCTGGTCGAGACTGACCGGGCCGCTCCGGGCCGGGGTGTCCGCTGCTCCGCCGCCGGGCTTCCAGCGGTCCTTCTCCTGCTGCCTGGATTTCTTGTCGTCGACCCGCTGGACCGGGGCGGCGGTGCTACCGCTGCCGGCCGGCGCCGCCGTGAGCGGGGAGGCACCGGCATCCCGCGCCGGTGTCCTCATCGCCTCGGTGGCTACCGCCTCGGCCTCGCGTTCGAACCGGTCGGACGGATCGCTGATGGCCAGGCCCTCACCGTTCCCGGTCCCGGTCACCGGACCCCGGCGCTGCTGGATCACGTGGGTGAGTTCATGGGCCAGGGTGTGCTTGTCGGCGCCGCCATCGCCGATGACGACCTTGTTCCCCGAGGTGTAGGCACGGGCGCCGATCGCGGCCGCGGAGCGCTGAGCGGCGGCCCCGGTGTGCAGACGTACGTCGGAGAAATCCTCGCCGAGCCTGCTCTCCATCTCCGCCCGCAGCCGGCTGTCGATGGGCCGGCCCGAACCCGACAGTACGTCGTGGACGGCGGAGCGCTGTACCGGCGCCGGAGCCCCGGCACGCCCGGCGGCCGGGGCCGCCTGGTCGCCGCAACCGGCGTCGTGCTGATGCTGCGTGACCGGGCGGCCGGACCGTTGGAGCATACGCAGCACGACCTCGTTGCCGACGGCGCTCTGGAGCGGGAGGAGTCCCCGAGGGGGCTGAGCAGTGGGTGCGACGGTGCGGGGGACCGCCTTCTCGTCCGACGTTCTGCCGAAGTCGGTTGCGCGCATGAGCGGGCCTTTCCTTGGGTGGAGCCGACTTCCCCTGAATACCGCGCCGTCGGGGCCTCCTGGTAGGGAGGCGAAGGCACTGTTGATTGTCCCTTCGGGGCACCGGATGTTCCTTCGCATCGAAGACTGAGCGCTGATGGCGCGAGACCGGCACGCGGAGGTCGGTCACATACGCGTGCCGCGCGGCCGAGCGCCGCGCCGCGGCCACCATGTCACGCCCTGGGCACTGCCGCCGATGGCTGGGCCGGCCGGGCTGCGGGGTACCTGCTCCGTGCCGCCGTCCTCATCGTGCGCGGGGCCGAGGAGGACGGCGGCACGGGTCCGGGCCCGGTTCGCGGTTCAGTGCGGTCGGCCGTGGGTGCGGGCCTCGGCAGTGGTCTTCAGATCGCGCAGCCACGCTTCGAGGCCCTTGGCGAGGATCTCGGTCGCGGCGGGAACGTCCGCGTCGACCTGGTCGCCGGTGTGGGTCTCTTCGGTGCGCACGCGGACACCGTCCCCGGTCCTGGTGAAGGTCCACACGTGGACGCCGTCGATGCGCAGTCCTTCACCGACAGCGGGGCCGGTCCAGCGGATGCAGGAGTTGTGCTCAAGCTGCTGGACGGTCGACGTGATGTCCAGACTGGTGGCGGGGGTCGCCGGATTGGGCGGCACCGGAGTCGTCCACCGGAATGCCGAGCCCTGCCGCAGGGGCCCCTGGTCGAGGCGTTCGGCGGTTTCGACGGGGGCCTGCCAGGACGGCCAGCGCTCCACGTCGGTCTGCAGCTTCCAGATGGACGTCAGGGGCGCGTGGATCACGGTCTCGGTCCGGTGGCGGACACGTGCGTCGGGATCGACGCCTTCGCCGCGGCACGTGAGGGACTTGGCCGGGTGGGGGACGGCGGCGCCGGCGGGTGTCGCGGTGGCGCCGAGAAGGCAGACGGCGACGAGAGGGACGGTGAACAGGGCGGCGGGGGCGCTGGTGCTGCGGATGCCGGGCATGGCGTTCTCCTTGTCAGTTGCTGGGCGGCCTTTGCCTGCTGGGCTCGGGTTGGTTGTCGGGCGGGCATCGGGTCACCGCGCGGGAAGGCTCCGGCGGCGGGCTCGGAGGATCGTGGCGACGAGTGCGGCGGACGCGGCGGTGATCAGACCGGTGAACGCGGGGTGCATGTCCTTGGACAGGCTCTGCGCCCCGTCGGGCCGTGTCACCCATACGACCAGGGGGATCGCGTACGTGACGGCGAGCAGGACAGCTGCCCCGCGCACCGCCCGGTCGCCGACCTGACGCAGTGCGCCGACCAGCGCGATCACGACCGGGACGACCGCGATCAGAGCGAACTGGCCGACCACCATGACGGGGACCGCCCAGGAGGAGACGGCCACCGGCCGCGGAACACGTCGGTCTGTGCGGGTGCGGTGTGACATGGCTGCGGTGGTCATTCAAGTCCCCCCTGATCCGGTGGAGTACACGGTTCCGGCAGTCGCACCGCCGCAACTGCCTAGAAGCTCTTGCGTTCGTTAGAAGTTATAACGCAATGCGAATCGGGAGGTCAATGCTTTGCGTGATAGCCTCTAACGAAACTTTGAGGCTGTATCCGCATGGACGGGGAAGGTGGCCAGGGCGTGACGAAGCCGGACCCGAGGACCCCGCGGGAGCGCTACCGCGCCGAGGTGCGCGCGGAGATCAAGGAACGCGCCTGGGAGCAGATCGCCGGGGCAGGGGCGTCCGCTCTCTCCCTCAACGCCATCGCCAAGCAGATCGGTATGAGCGGGCCCGCGCTCTACCGCTACTACGCCGGCCGCGACGAGCTGATCACCGAACTCGTCAAGGACGCCTACCGAAGCCTCGCCGAGACCCTTCGCACGGCCTCCGCCGCCGGCGCCGACCTGGCCGGACTGGCACACGCCCTGCGCGAGTGGGCGCTTCAGGACCCCCAGCGGTACTTCCTCATCTACGGCACCCCCGTCCCCGGCTACCACGCACCCGAGGAAACCACCGGCATCACCGGCGAGATGATGGCGACCCTGCTCGATGCCTTCATGGCGCTCCCCGGGGACAGCCCCGCGACGCCGTTCGACGCGCACCTGGAAGACCACCGGGACTGGGCCGACGGCCACCCAGCCCACCCCGCGGTCCTGCACCGGGCCCTGATCTTCTGGACCCGCCTGCACGGAATCCTCTCCCTCGAACTCGCGGGCCACTTCACCGGGATGGGCTTCGATCCCGCCCAGCTCTTCGCGGCCGAACTGGACGCCCTGCTGGCACACCGGGCCTGACGCCCTCCGGCCGAGTGCTCGTCGCCACCGGCCCGCAAGGAGATCGGCTGCCTTCCGGGCGCTGGAGCGTGCGCCGGACTCGACCGGTGAAGGCCCGGTCGTCCTGCTGCCCGGTCACCGGGCGCCGACAGCGAGCCGCATCGCGCCGCGTTGCCGGGGGTGTGCGGGGTTGCCTCCGGCCGAGAAAAACGCTTGGACTCCGCAGGTGCTGCCGCGGGACACTGAGGTTCCTCGCCTTGTCTCCTCGTACTCGTACCGTATGCGTCGTCATGGGCTGCGAGGGGGCTCCGGCGCCGTGCACCGCCCGTCGCAAGACGACCCGGACGAGGGAACTCACTCGAAACTGAAGCTCCGAGCGGCCAACGAGGCGAGAGCCTCTCCCCGCAGTACCAGGTGGCGGGGTCGCCGCACGACCACACAGGGTTGGTATGGGATCGCCTGAATCGCACGACGCGCCGGGCAGGGGCTCGGTGCGCCTCGCACTCCGTTACTACGGACGGGAGTTGGCCCGGCACCGACGGCTGACGGTGCCTGCGATGCTGTTACCGGCATTGGGCAACATCGGCATCAACTACATCGCGCCGCTGGTCGTCGCGAAGCTGGTCGGCCGCATCGCCGGCGACACCGGTACCACCTTTGCCTCGACGCTGCCCTACGTCCTCGGCTTCGCCGGCGTTCTGCTCCTCGCGGAGACACTGTGGCGTATCGGCCTGCACTTCCTGAACCGCCTCGACGCCCTCGGTATCGAGCACTTGTACGTGATCGGCATGGATGAGCTGTTCGCCAAGGACGCCGTCTTCTTCCACGACAACTTCGCCGGGTCGCTGACCAAACGGGTCCTGAGCTTCGCTTCCCGCTTCGAGGATTTCGTCGACACGCTGACGTTCTCGGTCGTGGGCAGCTTCGTACCGCTGGCTTTCGGCTCTGTGGTGCTGTGGCGCTACGAACCGCTCCTCGTCGTGGGGCTCTTGGCGATGATCGCGCTGACGGCGCTGTGTGTGACGCCGCTGATCCGTCGCCGCCAGGCACTCGTCGACCGGCGGGAGGAGGCGATCGCCCGGGTGTCGGGTCACGTCGCCGACAGCCTGATGAACATGGACACGGTTCGGGCGTTCGCCGCCGAGGAACGCGAGGCCGCCGAACACCGCTCCCGCGTCGCGGAATCGAGGCGGCTCTCGTTGCGGTCCTGGGACTACGGCAACCTGCGCATCGACACGCTGGTCGCGCCGATGTCCGTGCTGACCAACGCGACGGGCCTGCTGCTCGCGGTGGCTCTCGGCGGGGGTGGGCACGGCGTGGAAGCGGTCGTTGTCGCCTTCACGTACTACACCAACGCGACACGGATCATGTTCGAGTTCAACCAGATCTACCGCCGCCTGGAAAGTTCGATGACGGAGGCCGCGCAGTTCACCGAGCTGCTGCTGACGCCGCCGACCGTACTCGACCCGGCGTCGCCGGAGCCGCTGCTGTCCCGGCCTGCCGATGTCCGCTTCGAGCAGGTGACGTTCGCCCACACGGGTGCGAAGCCGCTCTTCGAATGCCTCGACCTGACCGTGCACAGCGGTGCGAAGATCGGCCTCGTCGGCCGGTCCGGCGGTGGCAAGACCACGCTCAGCCGGCTGCTGCTGCGGATGACGGACATCGACGCCGGCCGGATCCTGATCGGGGGTCAGGACATCAGCAGGCTGCGCCAGGCCGATGTGCGCAGCCTGATCGCCTACGTGCCGCAGGACCCGGCGATGTTCCACCGCACCCTGCGGGACAACATCGCGTTCGCCCGGCCGGGCGCCACCGACGCCGAGATCCGCCGCGCGGCCGAGGCCGCGCACGTCACGGAGTTCGCGGACGCGTTGCCGGACGGCTTCGGCACCATGGTGGGCGAGCGCGGGGTGAAACTGTCCGGCGGACAGCGCCAGCGGGTCGCCCTCGCCAGAGCGATCCTGCGCGACGCACCGATCCTGCTGCTGGACGAGGCGACCAGCGCCCTGGACTCCGAGAGCGAGATCCTCGTCCAGGAGGCGCTGTGGCGGCTCATGGACGGGCGGACGGCGCTTGTGGTGGCGCACCGGTTGAGCACGGTGGCCACCATGGACCGGCTCGTGGTCCTGGACCGAGGTCGGATCGTCGAGCAGGGTACGCACCAGGAGCTGCTCGTGTCGGACGGCGCCTACGCGAAGCTCTGGCAGCACCAGTCGGGCGGCTTCCTCGACGACGTCCCCGCGCGGCAACCGGACCCGCGCTGAACCCGAGCCCGCTGGATGCAGGCCAGTGCCCGCCGAGGCGGTGGTGCCGGTGGGGGCTGCCGGCCGCCGGGCCGGGGGTGCTCGGGCCGGTGGCCCCCGACCGGATCACCGGCCCGGTGTGGACCGTCCTCGTCCTTCACCGCGCGTCGGCGTGAGAAGGGAGAAGGCTCGGGGACGACTCGCCCGCAGAACCCCGGTCACGAACGCTCCCGCAACGCGGCGAAGTAGTCGTACTGGCTGGGCAGCGTGTCGACCAGGAAGCGCGCCCTGTCGCGGATCGCGGCAAACTCCTTCCGCGCCGTGGTGGGGTCGGCCAGGCCCAGCGCGGGCGAGGGGCGCAGCTCGATGGCGCCGGTGCCGAGCAGGATGGCCATGTACGAGTACGGCGGCAGCCCGTGGTAATGCGGGAAGATGTTCTCCGAGTCGGGCAGCTGCACCTGCCAGCGTTCGATGCGCTCGGCGAGCGCGTCCGGGACGGCCCGGGTCTTGGTGTCCTTCCAGTACTGCGTGTCGTTGCGTGCCGCGCCCTTGTAGTGCAGTACGAGGAACTCCCGTACGCCGTCCATCACGTTGGCGACGGCCGAGTTGTAGGCGGCACGCAACTGCGGGTGCCAGTCCGCGGCCGGGAAGTGCTTGACCAACTGCTCGATCGCGTGGTGGATGAAGAAGATGCCGGTCGACTCGAGGGGTTCGACGAAGCCGCTGGACAGTCCGATGGCGACACAGTTGCCCTTCCAGGACTGCTCGCTGCGGCCGATCCGCATGCGGATGTGGTTGGCCTCGACGTCGGCGGCCTCCGGCCCGACGAACTCACGCAGCGTGCGCTCGGCCTCCTCGGGCGAGCAGTAGTCCTTGGCGTAGACGTACCCGGTGCCGATCCGGCCGAACAGCGGGATCGTCCAGGTCCATCCCGCCTTCTGCGCGGTCGCCTGCGTGTACGGCGGGATGCCGCGCGCCTTCATGTCCAGCGGGACCTGAAGGGCGACCGCGCTGTCGTTGGGCAGCGTGTCCTGGTAGGACACGAACGGCACTCCGAGCGCCTGGTTCAGCAGCACTCCCCGGAACCCGGTGCAGTCGATGTACAGGTCGCCGCCGATGTCACCGTGCTCCTTGGTGACGATGTGGCTGATCCACCCGCGCTCGTCGAGCTTCACCTCCTGGACGTCGTCGATGATGTGTTCCACACCGCGGTCCGTCGCATAACCGGTGAGGTACTTGGCGAGCAGAGCCGCCTCGAAGTGGTAGGCGTACGGGAACTGCGTCTTGCCCTGGTGCTCGGACATCGTGAGGCCGGCGGGCTCGTCGGTCCCCGCGCCGAACTCCTGCTGGAGAAGGGAGCCGTTCAGATGGCGCGGACTGCGCCCCGCGTCGCAGAGGGACGCCATGACGAAGCAGTCCTTGTCGAACCTGCTGGTCGGCCCCTCTTGCAGCCACCAGTCGGTCAGAGGGAACCCGTCGACCGAACGCATCTGCTCGAACGGGTGGTAGAAGTGATGTCCGGGCCGTCGCCAGTCCTGGAACCGGACCGCCAGCTTGTAGGTGGCGTTGCAGGCCGGCATCCAGTCCTCCTCCTTGAGGTCGAGGAACTCGAAGAAGTGCCGGATGTCGCTGAACGTCGCTTCTCCGACGCCGATGGTGCCGATCCTGCCGGACTCGACGAGGGTCACCGACAGGCGGTCACCGAACGCCTTCTTGAGGTACGAGGCGGTCATCCATCCTGCTGTACCGCCCCCGACGATCACGACCTTGTCAGGGTTCTTCGTATTCATGCCAGTACCTCGGGTCCATGGGTAGGTGTGGGTGGGAGGTGGATGTGCGGCCGCCGGGCGGTCGGCCACGGCCGGAGCCCGCCGGGCTCAATGGCGGCCATCGGCGTCGCCCGGTGGGACTGGCCGCACGGTCTGTTCGCCGAGCCGGGGCATCAGATCCCCCAGTCGGCTTCGAGCTCGTCGATCTCTTCCTGGAGCAGATCCACGAGGGAGAGGTCGGACGGCATGAGGCCGTGCGTGTCCGGGGCGGTGAGGGCGTACTTCGTCAGCGCGTCCAGGGCCTCGAACCACAGGCCGGTCAGCGACCGGATCTCCTGCTCGTCGAAGAGCCCGGCGGGCCAGGACCAGGTCACGCTCAACTCCGGCCCCCCGAGGCGGTCGTGGGTGACCGCGTTCAGCTCCAGGGAGTGGGCGAACGGCATGTCCGGGTCCGTGGGTGCGATGCGCACGTCCTCCGGCGCCGCACCCCAGTCGGTGGGCCCCGTGTTGTCCGTTCGCACCCGTCCCAGATAGTTGAACCCGATCTGCGGGCCGGGAGCGTCACGGAGCAGCGGGGCGGTCCGCGGGTTCAGATAGCGGAGCAGGCCGTACCCTGCGCCCTTGCCGGGCACGGCGCGGATCTGCTCCCGTACCCGGTTCAGCGCGGTGCCCGCGGCGGGGCCGCCGTTCTGGATCTCGTGCCACTTGACGCCCGGGTCCACCAGGAGGGGGTGAGCGGCGGTGAACCATCCCACCGTGCGTGACAGTTCGGCCGCACCGGTCTCGTCCCGTCCGTGTCCCTCCAGGCTCAGCAGGACCGGGCTGCCGCCGCCGGTCCCGCGCCGCCGCCGCCATTCCGCGAGGGCCAGCGCGAAGCCGGTGAGCAGCACCTCGTCCACCCGGGTGTCCAACGCCGCGGGCACCGTGGTCAGCAGCGGTTCCGTGCGGTCGGCCGGCAGCACCGACGTGTGGTGCAGGCCGGTGGCCTTGGTGTCCTCGGCGGGATCCAGGGGCCGGCCGGCGAGCAGCGGGCCGGGCGCCGCCGACATCCGCTCCCACACCGGCAGCTCGGCCTCGGCGGCAGCGCTGCCGGCCCGCTCCACGAGCCGGCGCGCCCAGGTGCGGAACGAAGTGCGGACGGGTTCCAGGGCGATCTCGTGTCCGACCGCGGCATCGAGCCAGCCGGACATCAGGTCCGGGACGAGGATCCGCCACGACACCCCGTCGACCACCAGGTGGTGCAGCATCAGCAGCAGTCGGCCGGAGCGCTCCTCGCCCGCGTCGAACCAGACCGCACGCACCATGGCGCCCTCGTCCGGGGCCAGTTCCCGGCGTGCGGCCTCCGCGTGCTCGGCCAGGACCGGTGCCAGCGTGGATTCGGTGTGCGCGGACACGTCGACCCGGCGTATGCGGTGCGCCGCGTCAGTAGTCCCGGCGGGCGGGATCTCCAGGGTCCATCGGTCCGCGCAGGAGCGGTCGAGGCGTGCGCGCAGCACATCGTGCCGGTCGAGCAGGGCCTGCAGGGCCTCGACCAGCGCGTCCTGCGTCAGCCCCGCGGGCACCCGCAGCAGTACGGACTGGTTGAACCCGTCGATCGGGCTGCCCAGTTCCCGCAGCCACCCCATGATCGGGGTGAGCGGTACGGATCCGGTGCCGAGATCGGGCTCGGCGTGGTCGCCGTCCGGGGCGGCCGCGCCCGCGGCCAGGGCGAGGCCCGCCACGGTCTGGTACTGGAAGACGTCCCTCGGGGTGAGCACCAGCCCGGCCTGCCGGGCCCGGCTCACCAGTTGGATGGAGACGATGCTGTCGCCGCCCATGGCGAAGAAGTTGTCGTCGACCGTCACATCGGGGACCCCGAGCAGCTCCGCGACCAGCGCGCACAGCAGCTTCTCCCGGTCGTTGCGCGGTCCCTGCCCGCCGCCGCTCGAGTAGTCGGGCGCGGGCAGGGCGGAGCGGTTCAGCTTTCCGGTGAGGGTCAGCGGCAGCGCCTCCAGCGACACGAAGGCCGAAGGCACCATGTAGTCCGGCAGGATCGCGGCGACGTGGCTCCTGATCGCGGCGGTGTCGAAGCCCGCGCCGGCCACCGGCACGACGTAGGCGACCATGCGCTTGTCGCCCGGACGGTCCTCGCGCACCACGACGACGGTCTGGGCCGCACCGTCGAAGGACGCCAGCGCGGATTCGACCTCGCCCGGTTCGATGCGGAAGCCGCGGACCTTGACCTGCGCGTCCGCACGGCCGGCGAACTCCAACGTGCCGTCCGCACGCCACCGCACCATGTCACCGGTCCGGTACATGCGTGTCGCGCCGGGACCGAACGGATCCGCCACGAACCGCTCCGCCGTCAGGGCCGGCCGGCCGACGTAGCCGCGGGCCAGTCCGTCGCCCGCGACGTACAGCTCGCCGGTGACACCGTCGGGCACGGGTCGCATGCCCTCGTCGAGGACGTACACCCGGGTGTTGTCCATCGGCCGGCCGATGGGGAAGGAGTTGCGTTCGACGTCCTCGTCGGTGATCGCGTGGTGGACGACGGCCAGTGTCGCCTCGGTGGGCCCGTAGCTGTTGGTGAGCCGGGCTCCCGCGTTGTGTTCACGGACCTTGCGGACCGCGGCCGCCGACACGGTGTCGCCACCGATGGTGACCTCGCGCAGGTCGCGGAGGCTCTCCGCATGGTTCTCGGCGAGCAGCCGGAACACGCCCTCGCTGAACGGGCCGACGGTCACCCGGTGTTCTGTGACGGTGGCGGAGAGAGCGTCGATGTCAGTGGCATCGCCGTCCAGGGCGACGATCTGCACACCGTTGAGCAGCGGCACCCACAGTTCGTAGGTGGACGCGTCGAACGAGGGCGGCTGGTGCATCAGCTGCCGGTCGCGCCCCGCCTCGATGCCCCACCAGCGGTCCCTGACCAGGCCGACGACGTTGCGGTGGGTCACCGCGACGCCCTTCGGTTCACCCGTGGAACCCGACGTGTACATGATGTACGCGAGCCGGTCGGGCTGAACGGCCATCACGGGACGGTCACCAGGACCGTCCGGCAGTTCCAGTTCGTCGACGAGGACGACGGCGGCCGACGTGTCCGGGAGCAGCGCCGAACCCGTACGGTCGGACAGCACGACCACGCTGCCGGTGCTGTTCAGGATGTGGCGCATCCTGGCCTGCGGGCTGCGGCCGTCCAACGGCACATAGACCGCACCGGCCTTGGTGACGGCGAGCGTCGCCACGATGTTGTCGACCCGTCCGCCGAGCAGCAGAGCCACCCGGTCCTCCGCGCGGACACCCCGGTCGAGCAGGGCCCGCGCCAGACGGTCGCTGCGGGCGTCGAGCTGCTCGTACGTCAGCTCCAGCGGTCCGCACACCAGCGCCGTGGCGCGTGGCGAGCGTGCCACCTGCTGCCGGAACAGCTCGGGCAGGGACGCGTCGGGCACCTCGTGCGCGGTGTCGTTGCGGACGACCAGCAACTCGTGCCACTCCTGGTCGTCGAGCACCTCAAGGCTGCCGATGGGCAGGCCGGGTTCGGCGACGGCTGCCGCGAGCAGCCGCTGGAACCGGGCCGCGAGCGCCTCCACGGTGGGCCGGTCGAACAGGTCCTCGGCGTACTCGATCTGGCCGAGGACGCCGTCCGCCGCACCGTCCAGGCCGTACCGCTCCCAGAGGCTGACGGACAGATCGAACTTGGCGACGGGGGCTTCGGCACCCTCGACCCGTACGTCCAGCCCGGCCAGGCTCATCTCCGGCCGTTCGGTGTTGTGCAGGATGAGCATGATCTGGAACAACGGGTGCCGGGCCAGCGAACGCACCGGGTTCAGCTCTTCCACCAGTCGCTCGAACGGCAGGTCCTGGTGGGTGTAGGCGGCCAGATCGGTCTCCCGGACCCGTGCGAGCAGTTCGCGGAAGGACGGGTTGCCCGCGGTGTCGGTGCGCAGCACCAGGGTGTTGACGAAGAAGCCGACCAGCTCGTCGAGGGCGTCGTCGGTACGGCCCGCGACCGGGGTGCCGAGCGGGATGTCGGTGCCCGCGCCCAGCCGGGTCAGCAGGGCGGCGAGGCCGGCCTGGAGCACCATGAAGACACTGACACCGTTCGCCCTGGCCAGTGCCGTCAGCCTGGTGTGGGTCCCGGCGCCGAGAGCGACGGGCACGTTGGCCCCGCGGTAGCTGGCGGCCTCCGGCCGCGGACGGTCGGTGGGGAGGTCCAGCTCCTCGGGCAGGCCGTCGAGCGCGGCCGTCCAGTAGCCGAGCTGCCGGGACAGTTGACTGTCCGGGTCGGCTTCGTCGCCCAGCACCTCGCGCTGCCACAGGGCGTAGTCGGCGTACTGCACCGGCAGCGCCGTCCAGCCCGGCGCCTCGCCGCGGCAGCGGGAGGCGTACGCCTGCGACAGGTCGCGAAGCAGGGGAGTGAGGGACCAGCCGTCGCTGACGATGTGGTGTGTCACCACGACGAGCACCGCACTGTCGCCCGCGGTGAGCAGCCGGGCCCGCAGCGGCGGCCGGTCGACGAGGTCGAAGCCTCGCACGACGGTCTCGCTGATCGCCTCCGGCAGCTGCGCGGGGCTGATGTCGGACGTCTCCAGGACGGGAGCGCCTTCCACCGGGCCGAGGACGTGCTGGCCGGGCCTGCCGTCGGTCTCGGGGAAGACCGTGCGCAGGCTTTCGTGCCGGCCGACGACGTCACTCAGCGCCGCCCGCAGCGCGGCGCGGTCGACCCGGCCCGTGATGCGCAGGACGAGCGGAACGTTGTAGGTGGCGCTGGGACCTTCCAGCCGGTTGAGGAACCACAGGCGGCGCTGGGCGAAGGACAGCGGGACACGGTCGCCCCGGTCCGCCGGGACCAGTGCGGGCCGGGCCTCGTCCGGGGTGGTGAGGCGGGCGGCGATCCCGGCGACGGTCGGGGCGTCGAAGATCGCCTTGACGCCCACCCGCACACCGAGTGTGGAGGCGATCCGGCTGAGCAGCCGCATGGCGAGCAGCGAGTGGCCGCCCAGGGCGAAGAAGTCGTCGTCGACGCCGACCCGGTCCGTGCCGAGCACGTCGGCGAAGAGCTCGCAGAGGATCTCCTCCTCCGGGGTGCGGGGCGCACGCGCCATCGCCGAGGCGCCGAACCCGGGGGCGGGCAGCGCGGCCCTGTCGACCTTGCCGTTGGCCGTCAGCGGGAGCCGGTCCAGGACGACGACCGCGGACGGCACCATGTACTCGGGCAGGGTCCCCGCGGTGTGCGCGCGCAGCGGGCCGGGTGCCACCCGGGCCCCGGTCTCGGGGACGGCGTACCCCACCAGCCGCTTGTCACCCGGCCGGTCCTCGCGCACCAGCGCGAGCGCCTGCCGCACCCCGCGGGCCGACAGCAGCGCCGACTCGACCTCTTCGAGCTCGATGCGGAAGCCGCGGAGCTTCACCTGCTGGTCGGCGCGGCCGACGTACTCCAGGGTCTTGGCCGAGGTCCAGCGGACCCGGTCTCCGGTGCGGTACATCCGCGCTCCGGGCGGCCCGTACGGGTCGGGCACGAACCGTTCGGCCGTGGCGGAGGGCCGGCCCAGGTAGCCGCGCGCCAGGCCCGTGCCCGCGACGTACAGCTCGCCCACCACACCGTCCGGCACCGGCCGCAGCGCCGAGTCCAGCACATAGGCCCGGGTGTTCCACATCGGACGGCCCAGCGGGACCGGGCCCGCGGGCAGCACAGCGGCGGCCGGGACGCGGTGGTCGAGCACACCGATGGTGGTCTCGGTCGGGCCGTAGTGGTTGATCACCGCGGCCTCGGGGTGCCGCGCCCGCCACGCGGCGAGCTGCTCGCTGTGCAGCGCCTCGCCGCCGGTCATCAGCTCGACGGCCGCGGAGCAGACCTCGGGCAGGGAATCGACGATCGGTAGATGGCTGGGGGTGATTTTGAGGAAGGTCAGACCGCCCGGCACCGCCAGCCGCTCGTCCAGGTCGGCCACGTACAGGCAGCCGCCGGCCAGCAGGGTGCCGTACAGGGTGGTGAGCCCGAGGTCGAAGGAGAGCGGCGAGTGCAGCAGCGTACGGCCCCGCAGGCCCGGGTACTCCGCGGCGCTGCGCATCGCGTACTCCGCGAGGGAGCGCTGCTCGACCACGGCCCCCTTCGGCGTGCCCGTGGAGCCCGAGGTGTAGACGACGTACGCGGCGTCCGACGGGGTGGCGGGCGTGGGCCTGTCGGCGTCGCGGGGATCGGTGCCGGCGCGGCGGGCGAGCGCGTCCACCGCCTCGGCGCAGTCCAGCGCCAGCACCCGCGCCGAGCCCTCTGCCAGACGAGGGGCCTCGGCCAGGACTCCCTCGGTCGTCAGCAGCAGGGCGGGCCGGGCGTCCTTGAGCAGGAGATCGACACGGTCGCCGGGGAGCCCGGGGTCCAGCGGCAGATAGGCGGCGCCCGCCTTGCCCACGGCCAGCATCGCCGTGACGGCCTCCGCCGAGCGGGGCAGGGCGAGCGCGACCAGGGTGCCGGCGACGGCACCGCGGTCGATCAGCAGCCGGGCGAGCCGGTTGGCGCGGGCGTTGAGCTGCCCGTACGTCAGCTCCAGGTCCCCGCACACGAGCGCCGGGGCTCCGGGGGTGCGAGCGGCCTGTGTCTCGAAGAGCTGCGGCAGCGTGGCGTCCGGCGTCTCGTGAGCGGTGTCGTTGCGCACGGCCAGCAGCTCGTGCCGCTCCCGGTCGTCCAGCACCCGCAGGCCGCTGATCGGCAGGTCCGGGTCCGCCAGCGCGGCCTCCAGCAACCGGACGAACCGGCCGGTCAGCGCCTGCACGGTGGACCGGTCGAACAGGTCCGCCGAGTAGCCCGCGGCCGCCTCGACGCCGAGGGGGGCGCCGTGCCCGTCGTAGCGTTCGGCCATGCTGAAGAGCAGGTCGAACTTGGCCATGTCGGGGTCGGTCTGCCCGATCTCGGCGTGCAGGCCGGGGAACTCCACCTCCGGCCGGGCCAGATTCTGCAGCACCAGCTTGACCTGGAACAAGGGGTGGCGGGTCAGCGAGCGGCGCGGGTTGAGCGCCTCCACCAGCCGCTCGAACGGCAGATCCTGATGGCTGAAGGACGCGATGTCCGCCCGGCGGGTGCGCTCCAGCAACTCACCGAAGGACGGGTCGCCCGCGGTGTCGACCCGCAGTACCAGCGAGTTGACGAAGAAGCCGACCAGGTCGTCCAGGGCTTCGTCGGCGCGGCCGGTCACCGATCCGCCGACAGGGATGTCGGTGCCCGCGCCGAGCCGGGTCAGCAGCGCCGTCAGCGCGGCGTGCAGCACCATGAACACGGTGGCGCCGCGGGTACGGGCCACCCGCAGCACTCCACGGTGCGCTTCGGCCGTCAGCTCGAACGGAACGAGCCCTCCGCGCCCGCTGGGCACCGCGGGGCGCGGCCGGTCGGCGGGCAGCGGGACTTCCTCCGGGAGGTCCGCCAACGCCGCCGTCCAATGGGCGAGTTGCCGGGATATCGCGCTGTCCGGATCGCTCTCGTCACCCAACAGGCCGTTCTGCCACAGGGTGTGGTCGGGGTACTGCACCGGCAGCGGGGCCCAGGCGGGTTCACGCCCTTCGAGGGCGGCCGCATAGGCGACGGACAGGTCACGGGCGAGCGGCGCCGTGGACCATCCGTCGCTCGCGATGTGGTGCGTCACCACGACCAGCACGTGGTCCTGCGGGCCGAGCACCAGGAGCAGGGCCCGCAGCGGAGGCTCGCTCGTCACGTCGAAGCCCCGGCCGGCCTCCTGGGCGATCAGCGAGTCCAGCTCCTGCTCCACCGCATCCACCAGGGGCAGCGCGGGACGGGCCTCGGCGGGATCGAGGACGATCTGCCGAGGGACGCCGTCCACCTCGGGGAAGACGGTCCGCAGGCTCTCGTGGCGGGCCGCCACGGAGGCGAACGCCGTGGTCAGCGCTGCCGTGTCGAGGGTTCCGGAAAGGCGTACCACCAGGGGAATGTTGTAGGTGCCGTCAGCCGGGTCCAGCCGGTTGATGAACCACAGCCCGCGCTGGGCGTAGGACAGCGGAATCACCTGCGGCCGGTCCGTCCGGGCCGGTCCGCGGCGGGCCGGCCCGGCGGCCGGGAGCTGTCCGGCCAGGCCGGCGACGGTCGGCGCCGCGAAGAGCGCGGCGACTCCGGGATCGGCGCCGAGCGTGGCGCGGATCCGGGCCATCAGCCGGGTCGCCAGCAGCGAGTGGCCGCCCAGGGCGAAGAAGTTGTCGTCGATCCCGACGCTGTCGAGCCCGAGCAGGTCGGCGAACATCCCGCAGAGGATCTCCTCCTCCGGGGTCCGTGGCTCACGGACGGTTCCGGTCGCGAAGTCCGGTACCGGCAGCGCCTTGCGGTCCACCTTCCCGTTGGACGTCAGCGGCAGCTCCGGCAGCGGGACGAGAACCGACGGAACCATGTGCTCCGGCAGCACGGCGGTCAGCGCGTCCCGCACGGACCGGACGTCCTCGCTCCCCACCACGTACCCGGCGAGCCGGCGGTGCCCGCCCGGTGCGGTGATCACGCAGGCCACCGCGTCGGTCACCCCTTCCTGGGCCCGCAGCTGCGCCTCGACCTCGCCCAGCTCGACGCGCTGGCCCCGGATCTTCACCTGCGCGTCCTGGCGGCCGAGGAATTCCAGCTGGCCGTCCGGACGGTGCCGGACGCGGTCCCCCGTGCGGTACATGACGCTGCCGTCGGCGGCGAAGGGATCGGGCACGAAGGCGGCGGCGGTCCTGCCCGGGTCGCCCAGGTACCCCCGTCCGACACCCGTGCCCGCGACGTACAGATCGCCCGTGATGCCCGCGGGCACCGGCTGGAGCTCGTCACTCAGCACATACAGCCGAGTGTTGCGGATCGGCCGGCCGATCGGTGCCGTGGTCCTCGCGTCCTGTGTCCGATCCGCCGTGATCAGGGCGTGGGTGACGTCGTCGGAGCACTCGGTCGGGCCGTAGGCGTTGACGAGGGGGACGCCCTCGAAGCGGGCGAACCAGCGCCGGCACAGCTCGCTCGGCAGCTCCTCACCGGTGACGACCAGCAGGCGCAGCGACGGCAGGGACGGAACCTCCGCGCCGTCGTCCCAGGTGTCCAGCGCGGCCCGCAGCACGGACGGGACGACTTCGAGCACGGTGACGTCCTGGTGGGCGACCCGGCGGAACAGGCCCGGTGCGTCGGCCGCGAGGGCGTGCCCGACGGCGAGTACCCGGCCGCCGACCACCAGTGGCGCGATCATCTGCCAGACCGACACGTCGAAGGTCAGCGGGGCGTTCTGGACCACCGTGTCCTGGGCGGTCAGGCCGAGGTCGTCGACCTTCGCCAGCAGATGGTTGTTCATTCCCCGCTGGTGCACCATGGCGCCCTTGGGACGTCCGGTGGAGCCCGAGGTGAAGATGACATAGGCGAGCTGTTCCGCGGCGGGCGCCACCGCTTCGCCGCCGGGCGCCTCGTCGGCGGCCGTGTCGAGCCGCAGCACCTGTGGCTCCGGCTCCGCCGCTCGGGCCGCCTCGGCGGCCGCCTCGTGGCACCCGGGCCCGGCCAGGAGCCAGCGCGCGTGCGCGTCGGACAGCAGGGCAGCGGTGCGGCCGGCCGGCGCGCGGGTGTCCAGCGGGAGGTATGCCGCTCCGGCGGCCAGGATGCCGAGGAACGCGGTGACCGCGTGGCCACCGCGCTCGGCGAGCACGGCGACCACGGCATCGGGGCCCGCCCCGCGCGAGCGCAGACGCGCGGCCAGTGACGCGACGCGGGCCATCAGTTCCCGGTACGTGATGTCCCCGTCGTCGTCCGTGACCGCGACGGCGTCCGGACGTTCGGCGGCGACGTCGCGGACCCGGCTCACGAGATCGGTCAGGGACTCCGGCGCCGCGGTCCCGTTCCACTCCTCCAGCAGCCGATGGGTCTCCTCCGGGGTGAGGATCCGGGCGCTGCCGATGCGGGTGTCCGGTGCCTCGGCGGCGACGGAGACCAACCGGCCCAGCCGGGCCAGGAGGGACTGGGCGGTGGTCCGTTCGAAGACGTCGGAGCGGAACTCCAGGGCGACGAGGATGCCGCCCGCCTCTCCTGCCGTCGAGAGGTCCTCCCGGACGTTGAACGAAAGATCGACCTTGGCGTTCCCGGTCGCGACGTCGAGCAGTCCCAGACTCAGACCGGTGGCCTCGGGCAGCCGGCGCTCCGCGCTGTCCATCGCGAGCATGACCTGGAACAGCGGGGTGCGGGCCCTCGAACGCGTCGGGTTGAGCACCTCCACCAGCCGCTCGAACGGCAGGTCCTGGTGCGCGTAGTCGCCCAGATTGCCCTGCCGGACCCGGGCCAGCAACTCCCGGAAGGTGGGGTTGCCGCCGGTGTCCGTCCGCAGCACCAGGGTGTTGGTGAAGAAGCCGACCAGCTCCTCCAGCGCGTCGTCGCCACGCGCTGCCACGGGGGCGCCGACGGCGATGTCGGTGCCCGCGCCCAGCCGGGTCAGCAGCGCCGAGAGCGCGGCCTGAACGACCATGAACACGCTGGTGCCGCTCGACCGGGCCAGTTCACCCACGCGATGGTGGAGTTCCGGTCCGAGAGCGAGGGTGACCAGACCGGCGGGGGCCGCCGCGGTCGGCGGAAGCGGACGGTCGAAGGGAAGGTCGAGGCTTTCCGGCAGGCCGTCCAGCCGCTGCTTCCAGTAGGCGAGCTGCCGCGCGGCGCGGCTCTGCGGATCCTCCTCGGCGCCCAGCAAGCGGTGCTGCCAGGCGGCGTAGTCGGCGTACTGCACGGGCAGTGGGGCGAGTCGAGGTGCTTGTCCGGCGCACCGCGCGTCATAGGCGGCGACGAGGTCGCGCAGCAGCGGCGCGAGCGAATCGGCGTCCGCGGCGATGTGATGCAGCAGCAGCAACAGCACGTGCCGGCCCGGTTCGAGGCTGAACAGCGTCGCCCGCAGCGGGGGTTCACCGGCCAGATCGAAGGGGCGGGCCACGGCCGAGGCCAGGCGGCCGGACAGATCCGCTTCGGAGACGGTTTCGGCGCCGAGCGCGCAGCCCGTGCCGGGGGCGAGGATCTCCTGTACCGGGACGCCCGCGTTCTCCCGGTAGACGGTGCGCAGGATCTCGTGCCGGTCGGTGAGATCGCCGAGTGCCGACTCCAGCGCGGGCCGGTCGAGTTCACCGGTGAGCGTGAGGACGAGCGGAATATTGTACGCGGCCTCGAAGGTCTCCAGCTGGTGCAGGAACCACAGCCGTCGCTGGGCGGGGGAGAGCTCAAGAACGCCGTCCCGCTCCACCGCGGACAGGGCCGGCACGCCGGCCGCCGGGGCCACGAGGTGCTCGGCCAGCCGCGCCACCGTGGGAGCCGCGAAGACGGCCTCCACTCCGCATTCCACGCCGAGCGCGGCGCGGACGCGCCGGGCTGTCCGCGCCGCCAGCAGGGAGTGGCCGCCCAGGGCGAAGAAGTCGTCGTCGATCCCGACGGATTCGAGGCCGAGGGCCTGGGCGAAGATCTGGCACAGCGTCCGCTCCCGGGCAGTGCGCGGCGCGCGCCCGGCGCGGGCGCCGTCCGAGGCGCTGGGGTGCGGCAGTGCCGTGCGGTCGGTCTTCCCGTTCGCGGTGACCGGTATGGCGTCCAGCACGGTGAAGACGGTGGGCACGAGGTGGCCGGGCAGCGTCGCGGCCAGCCGCTCACGGAGCGCGGCAGGGTCGAGCCCGCCGCCGGCGGGCACGACATAGGCGGCCAGGGAGGGTTCACCCGTCGCGTCCCGGTACACGGCGGCGGCGGCCCGACCGACGCCGGGCAGCCGCAGCAGGGCGGCTTCGACCTCCCCGAGCTCCACCCGGTATCCGCGGACCTTGACCTGCTCGTCGGCGCGGCCGACGAATTCCAGCGTGCCGTCGGAGCGCTGCCGTACGAGGTCCCCGGTGCGGTACATGCGCTCGCCGGGCAGCCCGAAGGGGTTGGCGACGAAACACTCCGCGGTCAGCTGGGAGCGCCCCAGATACCCGCGAGCGAGGCCGGACCCCGCCACGTACAGCTCACCGGTGGTCCCGGGCGGCACCAGGTGCAGCGCGGTATCGAGCACATACACCCGGGCGCCGGCGAGGGGACTGCCGATCGGCGGTTCCCCGGTGCCGTCCAGGGCGTCGCTCATCGTGGCGGCCACGGTGGTCTCGGTGGGACCGTAGGCGTTGACGAGGAGCCTGCCGGGCGCCCAGCGGGACGCGAGCTCGGCCGAGGTCGCCTCGCCTCCCACGAAGAGGTTTATGTCCGCGGGCAGATCGCCCCCGGCATCCATGACGGCCAGCGAGGAGGGCGGCAGGAGCGCGTGGGTGATGTGCGCCTGCCGGGTGAAGGAGGCGAGCGCGTCCCCGGGCATCAGCCGGTCCGCGGACGCCAGCACGAGCGTGGCTCCGGACAGCAGGCCCATGCACAGTTCGGCGACCGTCGCGTCGAATCCCATGGCGGCGAACTGCAGCACCCGGCTGCCGGGCCGCACGTCGAGCCGCCGGATCAGGGAGTCGGCCAGCCCGGGGATGCCCCGGTGCGTGACCACCACACCCTTGGGGCGGCCGGTGGACCCCGAGGTGTAGATGACATAGGCCGGGTGAGCAGCCGTCAGCGCCGCTGTCCGGTCGCCGTCCACCGGATCGTCGTCCGGCCGGCCGGCCAGGTCGCGCACGACTTCGGGGTCGTCGAGCCGCAGCGGGCGGCACTCCGCGGCCTCGGCGGCGGCCGCCGTACCGGACTCCACGAGCACGGCCACGGGAGCCGCGTCCCGCAGCACGTATCCGATACGGGCCGGCGGGTACGCCGGGTCGACGGGCACGTAGGCGGCGCCCGCTTTGGCGACGGCGAGGGCGGCGACCACGAACTCGGTCGAACGGGACAGCAGGAGGGCGACCCGGTCCTCGGGCCCCACGCCCCGTGAGATCAGCGCATGGGCGAGGCGATTGGCCCGCCGGTTCAGCTCCGCGTAGTCGAGGACGGTCCCCCCGTACTCCACGGCCGGCGCCGCGGGCGACGTCCGGACCTGGTGCTCGAAGAGCGCGGGCAGCGTGGGCCCGGCCCCGTCGGGGCCCGTCGGGACGGGCTGTGCAACCAGGGCCTCGATCTCGTCGTCGTGGAGCAGACCGAGTCGGCCGACCGGCACGTCGGGTTCGCCCAGTGCCCGCGCCACACGGCCGATGAACTCCAGATAGCGGCCCTGGACGGCGGCGGCCTCCTCGGTGCGGTACAGCTCGGGGTGGACATCGAAGTCCACCCGGATCCGGCTGCCGTCGGCCCGGTCGTACACGGAGATGGCGAGGTCCTCGATGAGCCGCAGCGACATGTTGTGCGCGTCGCTCCGGCTCCCGGCGAAGCGCAGGTCGTAGTCGAACGGGACCACGTTGACCAGCGGGCCGAAGTACCGGCGGTAGTCGTTGGGCAGTCCCAGATCGCGCCGCAGGTCCTCGCCCCGGTAGCGCTGGTGGGACACGAGGCCGCGCAGCGCGGCACGGGTCCCCGCCAGCAGCTCGGCCACGGTGGTGCCGGGGGTGACCGCCACCCGCAGCGGCAGGACGTTGGCCACCATGCCCGGCGCCAGGCGTGACCGCGCGTCGTGGCGCGCGGTGACCGGCAGGCCCAGCACCACGTCGGTGAGCCCGGTCGTACGGTGGAGGAAGGCTGCGGTCGCGGCGATCAGGATGCGCGACCTGGCAACCCCGATGTGCTCCGCCGCGGCCGTGAGATCCTGCTGGACCTGCGGCGGCAGGCAGGCGGTGTGCCGGACGGACTCGGCCGACGCACGCAGGGGTCGGGCCGCCAGGGCGATCGGCTCCGGCCGGTCGGCGAACGTCTCCCGCCAGAACGCGCGGTCCCGCTCGAATTCCCCCGACCCGCGGTAGGCGAAGTCGCCGTCGAGCAGCGTGCGCACCGACTCGAACGGACTCGGCTCCGGCGCCGTGCCGGCCGCCAGAGCGCTGTAGACGTCCGCCACCCTGCGCACCAGAAGGGCGGCGCCCACGCCGTCGAGCAGGATGTGGTGGTACGCGTGGTACCAGAACCACCGGTCGTCGCCGGCACGGAACAGCGCGTAGGTGAACAGCGGAGAGCGGGTGAGGTCGATCCGCCTGCGCAGGTCTCGCCCCATCCACTCCTCGGCGGCGCGCCCGGGGTCCGGTTCACCGGACACGTCGACCGTCTCCAGCTGCCATCGGGGCGGCGGGCCCACCACCTGGCGGGGCCCGTCCTCGGTGTCCAGGAACCTGATGTGCAGGGCGTCCGCCTCGGCGAACACCTGCCGCAGAGCCTGTTCGAAGAGCGCGGGGACAAGGGGACCGTGGATTTCCAGGTACTCGGCAGCCCTGAAGATCGGGCTGTCCGGATCGACCTGCGAGGCGAACCAGACCCCGGACTGTGCGCCGGTCAGCGGAAAGGTCTGCTCGCCGTCAGCGAAATACTGAGATCGGTCCATGACTCCTCGACACTCATTTCACTTGCGGAGGTGCGGGAAATGGCGTGCGGGGAGCCTCCCGCACAGCGCATTCCGCACAAGAAACGGATGTGGATTACCCGGCGACGGGCCACCCCGGATTCGCCAGGACACTATCCAGCCCGGCCGTCGGCGGGCTGGATGTGTTCTGTACGGTGAACTGCCCCGCTCTCCGGTCAGGAGACCGGCCGGCCGTGGTTCGCGTGAACCTTTTCGAGAATGCGCACCGCGGTACCGCAGCCGTCGTCGCCGCCGACCTTCTCGGCGAGTTCCGCCACCCGGCGCGCCACCGAGGGGTCCGTCGTCGCACTGCGGATCGCAGCGCTCAGCGCCTCGGTGGTGAGATCACGCAGTTGGATGGGCGCAGGGGCGACACCGAGTTCGTGGAGGTACTCGGCCCACATCAGCTGCTCCCTGTGGAAGGGGCAGGTCACCTGCGGAATCCCGGCCAGCAGAGCAGCGTTGTGGGTGCCCGTGCCACCTGCGTGGACGGCCGCCTTGACGCGCGGGAACAGCCAGTCGTAGGGCACGTCCTGCGCCACGTACACGTCGTCCGCGGACTCGGTGATCTTGATTCCGCCCCAGCCCTCGACGACCAGCGCACGGTTGCCGGTGCTCCGTACCGCCTCCAGTACGGTGCGGCCGACCTCCTCCGGTTCGAGCCCCCTCATGCTGCCGAAACCGACGAAGACCGGTGGTTCCCCGCTCTCCAGGAACCGCTGCAGATCCTCCGGCGGCTGCCAGGAGGCCGACGCGGGCAGCGACCAGAACCCGGTGGTGTGGACCCACTCGGGCCAGTCCTCGGAGTGCTTCAGCACATGCGGGCTGAAGCCGTGGATGACCGGGGTCGGAGTACCGTCCACGTGGTGGCGGAAATCCAACCAGCCCGCACGGGGCGGCAGCCCCAGCGTCTCGGCGCGCCAGGCCGTGATGAGGGAGTGGGACAGGGGGTCGAGGGGCTGGCGCTCGGCCCGCTCGTGGTCCGCGAGGTTGTCGGGGCTCGGGGAGAGCCCCACTCCGGCCGGATAGTCGCGTGACGGAACGAAGTGGGGGTAGAGCGGGGCCAGTACGTGGGGGACACCCAGACGCTCGGCGATCTGGTGGGTCGCCTGCCGAGAGGAATGCGTATAGACGATGATGTCGGCCCCGTCGGCGGCCGCCTCCCACATCTCACGCAGGATGATCGGGTAGAGACGGGGCATGAGCTCCTTGGCGATGGTTTCCCGGAGCTTCGTCTGTTCGGGCGTGGGATGGTCGTTGTTCATGAGGATTTCCTGCACGTCACGCCGGGCGTGAAGGTCCATCATCTCGTCGTTGAGCGGCGCGAATTCGACACCGTATTCGGCCGCGAAGGGGCCGAAGCGGCGCGGTCCGGCCAGGACCGAGGTGTGGCCCGCCTGATTGAGGGCGTAGGCGAGTGCCAGATACGGCTGAATGTCGCCGCGACTGCCGTGATTCGAATAGATGATTGCTTTCACAGTGTTTTCCCCTCGGGAATGGTGGTTCAGTTGCAGAGTTCCTTGAGCCGCGACACCAGCCCGGCTTCCGTCTGGCCCTCGCCCGGTACCGGCGCGACCTGGACATGGGTCACGCCGGCTTCCCGGTAGGCCGCCAGCCGTTCCTCGACGTAGCCCTCGGTGCCGCACAGCGTGGTCGCTTCCAGCAGCTGGTCCGGTACCGCCGCCTCGGCGGCGGCCCGGTCGCCCGCGGCGTACAGGTGCTGGATCCTGTCGGCCGCCCGGCCGAAGCCGTACCGGCGGATCAGGGTGCCGTAGAAGTTGTGGCCGGCGGTCCCCATCGCGCCGATGAACAGAGCGAGCTGACGGCGTGCCCGCTCACGCACCCGGTGCGCCGACGGCCCGATGGCCAGGAGTCCTCCGGCCGAGATGCGGAGCGGGCCGAGCGAGGGATCCCGCTTCGCCAGCCCCGCCCGGAGGTCCTCGCCCCACACACGGTCGGACCATTCGGGTACGAAGAACATGGGCAGCCAGCCCTCGGCGATCTCCGCGGTCATCCGGACGTTCCGGGGGCCGAGCGCCGCGATCCACACAGGGACCGAGGCCCGTACGGGCGGCGTCAGAAGCTTCATCGCCGTCCCCAGTCCGCTGCCCTCCGGGGCGGGCAGCGGCAACCGGTGCGAGCGTCCCTCGTAGCGGACCGGCTCCTCGCGGCTCCACACCTTCCGCATGATCTCCACGGTTTCCCGGGTGCGGCCCAGCGGATCGGTGAAGGGAACTCCGTGCCAGCCCTCGATCACCCCCGGCCCGGACGTGCCGAGCCCCAGATGGCAGCGGCCGTGGGACAGGGCGTCCACCCCGGCCGCCGTCATGGCGAGGAGTGTGGGCGTCCGGGTGAAGAGGGGCATGATGCCGGACCCGATGTGTACGGTCCCTGTGCGCGCCGCGATGTACCCCATGAAGCTCGGGGCGTCGTAGCCGTAGGCCTCCGGGACCCATACGTGGTCCAGTCCGGCCTTCTCCAGTGTGCTCACCCGCCGCGCCGACTCCACCGCGTCGCCGTCGTACCGGATCTGCATGGACACCTGCATGCCTGACTCCGTGGATGGTTGCGGTTACGGCTGCAGGACCGGCTGGTCCTGGGCGATGAGCTCCTTGACCCGGTATTTCTGCACCTTGCCGGAGGCCGTGGTGGGCAGGGTGTCGAGCAGGTACCACAGTTGGGGAACCTTGTAGGGGGAGAGCCACTCCCGGCATGCGGCCCGCACCTTCTCCACATCGACGGACCTGCCCGGTGCCGGCAGGAGGGCGGCGGCGACGACTTCCCCCCAGCACTCGTCGGGAAGGCCCACCACGACGGCCTCCTGCACGTCGTCCTCACGGAGCAGGCACTCCTCGATCTCCGCGGCCAGGATGTTCTCGCCCCCGCGGATGATCACGTCGCTCAGCCGCCCGGTGATCCGCACCGCCCCCGTGGCGTCCATCGAACCGAGGTCGCCCGTGTAGAGCCAGCCGTCCCCGTCCGTCTTGGCCGCAGTGGCCTCGGCGTCGCCGAAATAGCCCAGCATCTGCTGATAGCCGCGGGCGCAGATCTCGCCCGGTACGTCGAGCGGCTGCGTATGACCGTGGTCCGGGTGGGCGATGCGGCACTCGACGTGCGGCAGGGGACGCCCGACCGTCACGGCCTTGTCCTCGTCACTGTCCTGAGGCCGAGTCAAGGTCAGCACGGACGCCAGCTCGGTCTGCCCGTACAGATTGAAGACCGTGGTGGCGAAGAGCCGCTCCACCTCGCTGATGAGCCGGGAGCGGACAGGGGCCCCTCCGGTGAGGACGGCACCGATGCGGGCCGCATCGGTGCCGTCCTGCCGGGCGGCGTGGACCAGTGCCGTCAGAACGGTGGGCACACTGGTCAGGACGGCGTCGGGGGTCCGCCGCAGCACCTTCAGGAGTGTCTGCGGGTCGAATCGCTCCAGCAGGACGAAGGGGCCGCCGCACCACAGGGGACCCAGGCAGGAGATGACGCAGCCGGCCGTGTGGAACATGGGAAGCGGGGAGACGACCGGAGTCCCGTCGGGGATGCCGAGCACCTCGAAGGTGAATCGCGAGACGTTGACCACGGCCTGGTGGGACAGCAGCACCGCCTTGGGCAGCCCGGTCGTCCCCGAGGTGAACTGGATCTGGGCCGGCACGGCCGCGGCCGCGCGCTCGCGTTCGGCGGGGACCGGCGAGCTCCCGTACAGGTTCTCCCAATCGCTCAGCGACTCGACGTGTTCCAGCAGCGGGAGATCGCCCCGGACACTGTCGACGACGGCCGCCATGTCGTAGGAACGGCTGCGCTCGGCGTACAGCAGCATCGTCGCGGCCGAAAGACGCAAGGCGTGGAGCAACTCCCGCGCCCGTAGGGCAGGGTTGAGCGCGACGAGGGTCACGCCCGCCAGAGCGGCGGCGTATTCCACGATGGGCCACTCGGCAACGTTCGGAGCCCAGATGGCGATCCGGCTCCCCGCGGGCACGCGCTCGCTGATGCCCGCGGCGACCCGTTCGGCCTCGGCGAGCAGCTCCGCGTACGTCCAGCGGCGCGGCTCCCCTTCCTCCGGTACGGCCACGAGGGCCACCTGGTCCGGACGGGCCGCGGCGACCTCCCGCAGGAGCGAACCCACCGTGTGGGAGGCGACCGGGTCGCTGGTGTCAGCGGTCCAGTGCGATTCGGTCAGCACTCTGGTGTCGCCGGGGAAGCCACGTCGTTGCGACGGCTTCTGCGATGTCATGAGTCACTCCGTGAACTGAGCTGGGAGGGGCGCTCGGCGGACGGCGCCTGTGAGGGTGAGGCGGGACGGAAGAGGGGGAGACGCGGGTGGGGCGGGCCCCTCAGGGCTGCGGTTCCCTGGCGTAGAGCCGGATCAGGGGGGCGAAGCGATACGTGTCGTCGAGGGCGTCGGCCGGCTCGATCAACTGCCGGTCGGTCAGGCGCTCCAGAAGGCTGTCGGCCTGCTGGACCGAACACTTCAGCTCAGCCGCGGCCGTGCCGGTGGAGAAGCCGTTCTCCACCGCACCCGCGAGATCGTGCAGGGCTCGCCGGTCGGCAGGGGCGAGGGCCCCGAGGCCCGCCTCCAGACGCGGACGGACGGCCAGGGCACCCTGGGCGAGCGCGTCGAGCCGGTGGTCCTCGTCGCGCAGTCGCTGCGCCATGTGCGCCAGCGTCCAGTGCGGGCGCATGGCCAGGCGCAGGCCGACGATCCGGATGGCGAGCGGCAGGGACTCGCACAGTTCGACTATCTCGTCCGCGGCGGCCGGCTCCTCGCCGGTCCGGTGCCGGCCGGTGATTCTGGCCAGCAGCTCCCGTGCCTGTTCCGTGGTGAAACTGGGGATGCGGAAGTGACGGGCGTCCTCCAGCGCCACCAGGGGTTCCCGGCTGGTGAGCAGGACCGAGCTGTTGAAGCCGCCCGGCAGGAGCGGACGCGCGTGTTCCTCGTCCGCGACGTTGTCGAGGACCACCAGCGCGCGCCGGTCGCTGAGCAGGCTGCGGTAGAGCGCGACTCTCCCGGAGAGCGAGCTGGGCAGGTCCTTCTCGGCGACACCGAGCGCCTGGAGGAACTCGGACAGCGCAGCCTGTGCCGGGACGGGTTCCGGCGTGTGACCGCGCAGGTCCACATACAGCTGACCGCCGGGAAAGTGCGGACGGCTCGCGTACGCGGTGCGGATCGCCAGTACCGACTTGCCCGCGGCGGCCGGCCCGTACAGCGAGACGACGGAGGCGAGCCCGAGCGCCGCCGGTGAACGGCTCTTGGTGAGCTGGCGGAGCACGGGATGGTGCTCGCTCCGGCCGACGAAGTCCTCCGGCTCGTACGGAAGGAGGGAGGGGGACGTCATGCCCTGCCGGTGCGCCGGACGTGTGGCGGTGCCGACCGCGATGGGCAGGGCGCCCTGCCCCAGGACCGTCAGGTGCGCGGCGCGGAGTTCGGCGCTGGGCTCGATGCCGAACTCCTTGCGGAGCATGGTCTCCAGCTCGGTGTAGAGGGCCAGGGCGGCCACCTGCTGCCCCGACCCCGCGAGCGCGACCATCAGGCGCGAGTGCAGCCCCTCGTGCAGCGGGTGCGCCCGTTGGACCTGCTGCAGCCGCGGGATCGCCTCGTCGTACTGGCCGGCGTCGATGGCGAGATCGGCCAGGCGGAGAGTGGCGGCAAGGTGCAGACGGTAGTAGTCGGCGACCGCCGGGTGCGCTCTCAGCCGTTCGCCGAAGCCCTCCAGGAGTTCTCCCGAGTGCATCTGTACGAGCTGGGAGAGGACCCGCTGCTCGCTCGGCACGTCACCGTTCCGCCGGGCCAGTTCGGCCTTGCCGGCCAGCTCCCGGAACCGGAGCAGGTCGAGCTGGTCCCGGTCGATGCAGAGCTGGTAGCCCTCGGGCCGACGGATGATCGAGGGGGTTCCCAGTTCAGCGGAGCGGTGCCGGTCGAGGAAGCCGCGCAAGCGGGAGACGTGCGTGTGCACGAGCTGCTGGAAGGAGTACGGGGGCTCCTCGCCCCAGAGCACGTCGACGATCTCGGTGCGGTGGACGGCGTGGTTGGCCCGTAGGGTCAGGAGCGCCAGCAGGTGCCGCTGCTGCGGCGTACCGATGTCCAGTTCGACGGAGCCGCGCAGTGCCGCGAAGGGGCCGAGGAGCCTGATGCTGAACTCCGAGGTCTCGTCGGGCGAGATCGCGAGGCGTGATCCGCGGGCGCGGGCGCACAGCTGCGGTTCGTTCAGGACTTCGGCCAGTCGCTGGAGGGACACGGCGCGGGGCCTGAGAACCCGGTCCTGCTCGATTTCGCGTAAGGTCCGCATGCTCAGGCCGGATTGCTCTGCCAGCAGACGCTGACTCATACCCACTTGCTGTCTCAGATTCCGCACGAGTCCACCCAGCGAACTGCTGGTGAGGACACCTACGGCCGGTATTGTCTCCACGAATCCCCCTCCTGGCGACATCGGTCGATCACATGTTGATCATGGTCATCCCGCACTGCGGTCTCAATGGCCCCCCTTCGTGAGAATGAGAGATTCCGGCGTGATGTCCGTCACGGGAAATGAATTCCCCTGGAGGTTTGGATGTCTCTGGAATTCTCCGGGGACAGGATTTCTGCGAAATTCGTTTGCCCGGTGCCGTGTTCCTCGTGTATTGGGTCTCGTTTTCGGATCGCGCCCTGCTTCACCGGGGGAGCAGCGTGCCGACCCCGGCGGCGACAGCCCTGGCGCGGATGACGTCCGCCAGCGCGATGTCGTGCACGCCCATGCCGAACGGATTGATCACGACTCGGTCGCTGGCCCCGACGATCCGGGTGTAGTCGCCCGCGACGAGAGCCGGCAGCTCGGCGTCCACGGCCCGGCCGCCGTTCGGCGCCGCGCTGCCCGGCGCGGTCACCCGCCCGGACCGGGACAGCCGGCCGAGCAGCCGGTGGTCGTCTCCGCTCACCAGATCCCAGGAGTCGACGAACAAGTGGTCGCAGCCCATCAGCAGACTCTCGGACGCGTCGTCGAGCGAGACGTTGACGAAGGTTGCGCCCTCAGGAAGCCAGTCCAGCTCGACATAGGGCTCGGTCGTCGTCGTCGCCGCGATGGTGAGCTCGGCCCCGGCCACGGCCTGCGATGCCCGCGCCACCACCTGGACCTCGATGCCGGGCGCGGACCGCCGCCACTCCTCGGCCAGCAGCTCACGGGAAGCGGGGTCGTGGTCGTACAGCAGCACCCGCCGGATGCCCGGGCACTCCGCCGTCAGGAGTTCCTGGTGGGCCCGCGCCTGGCGGCCGCAGCCGAGGAAAGCCACGCTCGTCACGGACGCGAGCCCGCGGACCGCCTGGACGGCGGCGAGGGAGACTCCCGCGGTCCGCAGGGCGCTGACGCGGGCTCCTTCCATCACACAGCTCGGGTGCGCGGTCTCCGGATCGGCCAGCACGATCAGCCCGGCCGCCCGCGCGACTCCGCGCTCGTGATTGCCGAGCGAGCTGTTGATGATCTTGCAGCCGTATCCGGTTCCCGACCAGCCGGGCAGAATCAGGCTGCGGGCCGCGGCGCCCTCGGGCGTGGTCCAGCGGAGTGCGGCCTCCGGCGTCAGGCCCGCCGTACCCTGCCGGAAGGCCAGCAGTGTGTCGCGGACCAGGTCGACGATCCGCAGGCCGCGGCTCAGTTCCTCGACCTCCGCTCCCGTCAGGTACCGGATCGTGTCGCCGGGGTCGGTGCTCACTGCGGCTCTCCGTTCTCGAGCCGGGCCGCTGCCAGGGCTTCCAGGGCGGCCAGGACTCGTTGCCCCGCCTCCGGAGGTACCGGAAGGGGATGGGCGTATATCTGCTCGTACTTCTCGCCGGCGTCGGGACAGATGCATGCGACCTGGGAGACGGCCGGTGTGTCCTGGGCGTGGAGGAGCGCGGCGAGAACGGCGGCTCCGCCCGAGCCGCCGAGCCGGACGCCCGTGCTCGTGGCGATCCGGCGGCAGGCCACTGCCGCGTGTACGTCGTGCAGCGTGAAGGCCCTGTCCCACTGGCCGCCGGTGAGGAACCTCGACCGCTGGCCCGAGCCGAAGCCCGGCAGTTTGAAGGGCCGGTCGTCGGGTGCTCCGCCCAGTGCCGCGGATCCCACGGCGTCCACGGCCAGCAGCCGCGCCTCCGGGCGGTGCTCGCGGAAGTAACCGGCGATGCCGGCCAGGGTGCCGCCGGTGGACACCGCGACGGATACGGCGTCGAGGCGACCGCGCGGTACGGCCTGTGCGAGTTCGGCGGCCGTGCTCCACCGGTGCACCCAAGGGTTCGCCGGATTCTCGTACTGGTCGGTCCACACCGCAGTCGCGTCGCTCGCCAGGATGTCCCGGACGGCGTCCAGCCGCGCGGTCAGGGTTCTGCCGCCGGCGATCTCGCGGACCACCACGACATCGGCGCCGTGGGCGACCATCCGGTCGACGCTGTGCTGCGGTGTACTGGGCTCGACGACGAGGGTGCACCGGTACCCGCGCTCCGCGCAGAGTCCGGCCAGGGCGACCCCGAGATTCCCCGAGGTCGACTCCACGACCCGGTTTCCCGGGCCGAGCCTGCCGGCCGCCTCCAGCGATCCGAGGAGGGCCTCCGCAGTGCGGGCCTTGATGGAACCGAAGCAGTTCTCGGCCTCCATCTTCAGCCGGACGCGGACCGTACGGCCGCGGACCGGGACCTGGAGGGAAAGCAGTGAGGTGCCGCCGATGACGCGTTGGCGCGCCGACAGTCCGCCGCTCATGCGGACGGCATTTCTCGGGTCCGTGCGCCATCGCCGCCGGGTCCGATCTGCGACAGGTCGTATCCGTCCGGGTAGCCGGGATAGGTCCTGGACGTCGGACGGGTCAGCAACCGGGCGACGGACTTCGGCGCGAGCCGCTCGGCCCGCGCGTGGCCCCGAAGGCCCAGCCGGTTCAGGGTTCGCGCCCAGGCCGGGGGCTGCGCGATACCGAGCGCGCGCAGGGCCTCGGCGTCGAGCCGGCACGGCAGCGTGGCCGCCACCACGGCGTCGAGGGGGCGGGGGTACCAGGACGAGTAGAGCCTGAGGAGCGACGTACCGACGCGATGGTTGCTGGCGGCCGGCTGGAACCTCTCCCGCTCGTACTCCCGGTTGAACCGCTCGAACGCGTCGTAGTCGGTCGGCAGCCCCTTGATGTTCATGCGCCGGCCCACGCCCACGAAGAAGTAGAAGGCGGCGAGCTTCTCCACCGTGCTGACCCGGCGCCAGGCCCAGCGGTCGATCCAGCGGACCGGCTCGAAGATGAAGGTGGAGAGCACGTAGAGCATGTCCTGGTTCGCGATGTCGAAGCGGCTGTGGGCCCGGTTGATCTGACGCAGTGCCTGGCGGCCGCGCTCGGAGTCGTAGCCGCCCCTGACCATTTCGCCGAGCAGGATGCGGGTTTCGTCGTAGCGCTTCTGCCCCCGGTGGGCGAACTCCCCGGTCCCGTCGAGCATCTCGGAGATCACCGGCACGCAGCAGGTGCGCCAGATCGCGACTTCCAGGCCGCGACCGTAGTCCCAGGGGAACTCGTGGTCGGAGGAGATCCGGTGGATCCGCTCGTGGTCGGCCTTGGGATCCAGCGTCTGCAGATAGCGCAATGTGGCATAGCGGTTTCGCATGTCCGACAGCCCTCCAGCGCGTCAGAGTGGTGTGATGCCAGAGGTGTCGACGATCTCCGGGCGGGCCGGATCGAACCTGCCCGTCTCGAACCGCCACTGCAACTGCCCGCTCAGCCAGTTGCGCAGTCCCTCGGCATGACGTTCCAGTGCCTCTTGAATCCGATCGTCGGCACCCGCCCGCCGGGCGTTCTCGAAGCAGCCCGCGGCGAGTTCGGTGAAGCGGTCCACGCGTACCTGGATCATGCGGGCGACGGCGTCGGCGGCGGTCTGCAGATCCGTGCCGTGTGCCCGCTGGTGGACCAGGACCAGGTTGTGCGGGTCTCCCAGGAGCGCTTCCTTCTCGCAGGAGAAGAGATCGTTCGTCCACAGGTCGGCGTCGGACAGCGCCTGATTCATCTCCGCGAACTCCGGCAGGCCGTAGACGGCCTCCGGCACCTCCCAGTGCCGCGCGATTTCGACCAGGTCGAGGTACGGCATCAGGGCGCAGCCGCGCATCCGCAGGTATTCGTCGACCGCGGGCAGCCGGCCTGCCGAGCGATTCCCGGCCTCCCAGATGCAGGTCTCGAAGAAGGCGGCGACGTGCGCGGTGAACCTCTCCCGCCAGAGGGGAGAGGTGCGGGCGCAGGTGCGCTCCCACAGATCGTGGAATGCCGGCCGGAATGCCGCGGTGAAGGAGTCCTGTCCGAGCGGGTCCGCGACCGGCGGCACCCCCTCGGGCGGCAGCCAGCCGAGCACCGTGGCGCATACGCGGCGCAGCCGGTCCGGCTCGGTGCCCAGCCGCGTCTCGTCGAACTGGTCGTCCAGCACCAGCATGCAGCTGATCCAGTCGGTGACCAGAGAGAGTTCAGAGAATTCGGCATAAGGGTAGGCGCGGGCCATCAACGTGCCGAGAAGTGAATCCTCGTGATGGCGCCGTGAAATTTCGTCCGGTACCAGGCCGAACCTGCGGACAAATTCACGGGTATGCCCCTCCACGCGATGGACGAGCGGGCTTATGCGCGGAAGGAATTCGACATTTATATGCGGTATTCGCAGAGGTGAAGTCATCGCGCCAACCGTTGATTGGGAAATCGACGGGCCCGATCGTACGTGCCGCCGGACCTGGCCGACTGGACATGACCTATATGTGAAACTGCCTCTTGAATGAGCATGGAGCCGGGGTAGGTTTTCGAGCGGTCCGCTAAGACGGACAGCTGTACCGCACTTGCTCGTCCGGTATCCGATTCAGAGGCGTCAAATGTCTTCCTCGATTCCTGTAGTCACCTCGTGCGGTGGATGGATTCGCCGGTACCGGCACGTTCCCTCGCCCCGGCTGCGCCTCGTGTGCTTCGCCCATGCCGGGGGATCGGCCGCCGCCTTCCGCGCCTGGCCCGGACTGCTGCCGGACGACGTGGAACTGCTCGCGGTGCAGTACCCCGGCCGACAGGACCGGTTCCGCGAACCGTGCGTGGACTCGATGGGGCCCATGGCCGCCGGCATCGCCGCGGCGCTGGCGCCTTCCCTGGAGCGGCCGCTGGCGTTCTTCGGTCACAGCATGGGCGCCGCCGTCGCGTACGAGGTCGCACTGCTGCTGGAGCGGGTGCACGGGACCGCGCCCGTCCACCTGTTCGTCTCGGGCCGCTCCGCTCCCTCGCGGCCCCGTCACACCAGAGAGCTGCACCGGCTCGACGACGACCTCCTGCTGGAGGAACTGACCGCCCTGGGCGGCATGGACGAGGGAGTGCTCGCCGACCCCGGCCTCAAGGCCGTGGTCCTGCCGGCATTGAGAGCCGACGTCCGGCTCGTCGAGACCTACCGGGCGGAGCCAGGGCGCCGGACCGGCTCACCGCTCACCGCGTACTGCGGCGACGCCGACGCCAGAGTCACGGCAGCGGACCTGCTTGCCTGGTCCGAGCACACCACCGCGGACTTCACCTCGCGCCTCTTCGCGGGAGACCACTTCTACCTGAGCGACCGGGCACCGGAGCTCGTGGCCGACGTGGCTGCCCGGCTGGAGTACGCCGGACACCCGGGGCAGGTGGCATGAACGGCCCCTCCGTCCTGGCCGAGCGCCACGAACCCGGCGTCATGCTGGTGACGCTCAACCGCCCGCACCGGAAGAACGCCCTCACCGACGAGATGCTGGAAGCCCTGGAGGCACTGTGCCGCCGGGTGGCAGAGGACGACTCCGTCAGGGTGCTCGTGCTGACGGGCGCCGACGGCGCGTTCTCCTCCGGCTTCGACCTGGACGGCATGGAGCACATGACCTCCCTGCCGCCGCTGGAACTGCAACGCCGCGTCGAGCGGCAGGCCGCGGCGGTCAGCGCCCTGCACGAGCTGCCGAAGGCGGTGATCGCGGCCGTCGACGGCGCGTGCGTCGGCGCGGGACTGTCCCTGGCGCTCGCCGCGGACATCCGGGTCGCCGCCGCGCGCGCCCGGTGGCGTGCGGCATTCGTACGGGTCGGGCTGTCCGCGGGTGACCTGGGCGCCTCCTGGCTGCTGCCCCGGATCGTCGGCCTCGGCCCCGCTCTCGACCTCATGCTCAGCGGACGGACCGTCAGCGCGGAAGAGGCGTTGTCCCTGAAACTGGCGAACCGGGTCGTACCCGACGGCGTGCTGCTGACCGAGGCGCTCGCACTGGCGGCGGACATCGCGGCCAACAGCCCGGTCGCCGTCGCCGTCACCAAATCCGTCGTGCACACCAACGCCGGCGCGACGTCCCTGGCGGACGCCCTCAAGCACGAGTCGGCGGCCCAGGTCATCGCGGCGAAGTCGGCCGACGCGGAGGAAGCCGTTGCCGCCTTCCGCGAGCGGCGCCCACCCCTCTTCACCGGACGGTGAGGCGGGCCGCCGGGGCGCCCAACCACGTGTGCGGCAGCGGCAGTTCCGGTCGTACAGGGCGCGTCCAGCCCGACCGCGCCGGGCCTGCCTAGCATCGGCCACTGCTCCACGATCAAGATCCAGGACTTGGAAGGACAGCATGCTGAACACTGCTGCGAGCTGGCGGCCGCTGGAGCTCACCCCCGCCAGTACCGGTGCCGATGCGACCCCGGCAGGGCTCGTGGAGTACGCGCTGCGGCCCGGTCTCGCCGAACTGCTGGTACAGGAGAAGGCGTTGGTCCTCCGCGGTTTCGGAGTCTCCTCCGGGACCTATGACATGGTCGCCGACGCCCTGCTGCCGCAGCGGCTGGCGTACATCCACGGGAACTCCCCGCGGACCAAGGTCGGCCACGTCGGCGAGAACGTCTACACCTCCACCGAGCACCCGCCCGAATACCAGATCTCCCTGCACAACGAGATGTCCTACGCCCACCAGTGGCCGGGACGCCTGCTGTTCTACTGCGACCGGGCTCCGACCTCCGGCGGCGCCACCCCGGTGGTCGACGCGCAGCTCTGGCTGGAGTCCATCGACCCCGCGATCAGGGAGGCATTCGCCGGCGGAGTCCGCTACACCCAGAACCTGCACGGCGGCCACGGACTGGGCAAGAGCTGGCAGGACACGTTCGAGACCGAGGACCGTGCCGAGGTGGAGGCGTTCCTCGCCGGCACCGGCGCCGACTGGAAGTGGAAGTCCGACGGGATCCTGTGGATCAGCCAGGTCCGGCCCGCGACCCTGCGCCACCCGGTCACCGGCACCGAGGTGTGGTTCAACCAGGCCGACCAGTTCCACGTCGCCGGCCTGGGCGAGGACGCGGCCCTGCTGATGGAGCTGGTGTCCGAGGACGAGATGCCGCAGGCGGCCTCGTACGCGGACGGCACCCCGATCCCCGCCGAGCACATCACCCACGTCCAGGAAGCGGGGCTCCGGCACGCCGTGGACGTGGACTGGAACGCCGGAGACCTGCTCCTCATCGACAACGTCCTGGTCGGCCACGGCCGCCGCCCCTACACCGGGAACCGCCGCGTACTGGTCGCGATGTCCGACTAGGGCGTGTTCCGAAAGGAGCACCGTTCGCCCGAAGGGCGGGTTCCGCAACGCCGCGAGCGTGCGTGCCGGACGCCGCGGGACAGGCGGGACTTTCAGAACACGCCCTGGAGCACCGCCCGTTGTGGACGGGGTCGGCCAAGACCCCTATTGCGGTGCGTGGACCCGCGCCGCCCCGTGGTCGAGATCCACGAGCCCGAAGCCGACTGGAGGAAATGAACATGACCCCGAGTGAAAGCCCCCGAGACCTCCGCGTCGGGCTCGAAGACATCCTGCCGCTCTCACCGCTGCAGGAGGGCCTGCTCTTCCACGCGCACTACGACGGCCGGGAGCGGGACGTGTACACCGTCCAGCTCGGAGTCGACCTGACCGGTCCGCTCGACGCCGGCCGGCTCCGCGAGGCGGTCCACGGCCTGCTGCGACGCCACCCCCAGCTGCGCGCCGGATTCCGGACCACCGCCTCGGGCAAGCCCGTGCAGTTCATCCCCCGGCAGGCGGATCCCGCCTGGCAGGAGGCCGACCTCACGGCACTGCCCCCGGCCGACCGCGATGCGGAGCTGGACCGGATCGCCGACCGCGAGCGCCGGGCCGGCTTCGACATCGCCAAGCCCCCGCTGATCCGCTCGACCCTCGTCCGGCTGGAACAGGGACTGCACCGGCTCATCCTGACCAACCACCACATCCTGATGGACGGCTGGTCGGGCCCGCTGGTCCTGAGGGAGCTCCTGGCCCTGTACGAGCACGGAGCCGACAGCGCGGTGCTGCCCCCGGCCACCCCCTACCGGGCCTACCTCGCGTGGCTGGCGGCGCGGGACCGGCGCACCTCGCTGGAGGCGTGGCGCCTGGCCCTCGACGGACTCGACGAGCCCACGCGACTGGCGCCGGCCGGCGGCCCCGAGGACGTACCGGCGCCCGCCGAGCAGATCGCCCTGAAGCTCCCGGACGCCCTGGGCGCGGCCCTCCACCAGCAGGCCCGTGACCACGGCACCACCGTCAACACCGTCCTCCAAGCCGCCTGGGCGATGCTGCTGAGCAAGCTGACCGGGCGCGAGGACGTCGTCTTCGGCTCCACCGTCTCCGTCCGCCCGCCCGAGATCGCCGGCGTCGAGACCATGATCGGGCTGTTCATCAACACCATTCCGGTGCGGGTACGGCTGCGGGCACAGGAAACCCTCAGCTCGCTGCTGACCCGGGTGAGCGCCGAGCAGACCGCCCTGATGGAACACCAGTACCTCGGCCTGGCCGACATCCAGGGCCTCGTCGGTGTCGGGGAACTCTTCGACACCTCGGTCGTCTACGAGAACTACCCCGTCGACCGCGCCACCCTCGGCTCGGCGGTCCGCGGACTGCGCGTCACCGGCGCCAAGGGCCACGACGCCACGCACTACGCGCTCGGCCTGATCGCCGCCGCCTCCGGAGACCGGCTGGAACTGCGGCTCGAACACCGCCCGGACCTCTTCGACCGGGCCGCCGCCGGCACCGTACTGACCCGCTACCGGCGGATTCTCGAAGCCTTCGCCACCGAACCCGGCCGTCCCTCGGGGCGGGTCGACGTACTCGACGACGCCGAGCGCCGACTGCTTCTCGAAACCTTCAACGACACCGGCCAGGAGGCGCCGGAAACCACCGTGGTCGGCATCCTCCAGGAGCAGGCCGCCCGCACCCCCGATCACCCCGCCGTCGTCTTCGCGGGCGCCGCCGCCGGCTTCGCCGAGTTCAACGCCGAAGCCAACAGGCTGGCCCACCATCTCCTCGCCCGGCGCATCGGCACCGAGAACGTGGTGGCCCTCGCCCTGCCGCGGTCGCCGCAGAACCTCTCCGCCCTGTTCGCCGTACTGAAGACCGGCGCCGCCTACCTGCCGCTCGACCCGGACGATCCCGCGGACCGCGTCGCCTCCCTCCTCGACGGCGCCCGGCCCGCCCTGGTGCTCACGACACGAGACCGGGCCTCCACCCTGCCCCGGACGGACGTCCCCGCCATCGTCCTGGACGACCCGGCCGTCGTACGGGAGGTCGCGCAGCGCCCGGCGACGGACCCCGTGGACGCCGACCGCCCACGTCCGCTGCTCCCCGAGAACATCGCCTATGTGCACTACACCTCGGGCTCCACCGGCACGCCCAAGGGCGTCGCCGTCCCGCACCGGGGGCTCACCAGCCTGTTCCTCAGCCACCGGGCACAGGTGTACCTCCCGGCCGCCGACGCCCTGGGCAAGGAGCGCGTCCGTGTCGCACACACCGCGGCGCTCTCCTCCGACGCGCTCTGGCCGCCTCTGCTGTGGATGCTCGCCGGCCACGAACTGCATCTCATCGAGGATGCGGTACGCCGCGACGCCGAGGCCCTCGTCGGCTACGTCACCACCCACGGCATCGATCTCGTGGACGTCACTCCGTCCTACGGCCGGCTGCTCGTCGCACAGGACCTGCTGAACGACGGACGGCAGGCCGGTGGCACCACCCCGGCCGCGGTCATGGTCGGCGGCGAAGCCGTTCCGCAGTCCCTCTGGGACCAGCTGCGTGCCTCCGCCCCCCTGAGCCACAACTTCTACGGGCCGACCGAGACCACCGTCGACTCCGTCGTGGCATCCGTGACGGACAGCGAGCAGCCGAGCATCGGCCGGCCCGTCGGCGACACGCGGGTGTATGTGCTGGACGGTGGGTTGCGGCCGGTTCCGGTGGGGACGCCGGGGGAGTTGTTCCTTGCGGGTTCCGGGGTGGCTCGTGGGTATGTGGGCCGGCCGGGTCCGACGGCGGAGCGGTTCGTGGCGGATCCGTTCGGTGGTGGTGGGGGCCGGATGTACCGGACGGGTGATGTGGTGCGGTGGCGTGCGGACGG